>JAJRYY010000138.1 GCA_024275565.1 Planctomycetota bacterium | reverse complement strand
GGGCAATCGCATCTAAATTGAGATCACGGATTCTGGCCAAGGAACGGCGATTCTTAGTGGGCATCCGAAAGTTGTTGTTGTGGTCCATCCGCGTTTCCGAACAGTCAGGCGGGTTTCGACGATTTAGATGCGATTGCCCTGGGTGAGGATCCTGCCGAACCACACATGTTTGCGTCCTCGGTGTGGAAGTGGTATGAAGCTACAGGTGAGGAATATCAATTCATAGACTCGATACCAAGGCTACAGCACTGTCGATGTAGAAAGCCGGAGTACAGTGATAATGAAACAGTACCTCGTCTCTAATGTGATCTTCTCAGTCATCTTGTCAATCTTGCACGTTGGCTGCTCACGTCCAGCGCCACCGCCGCCCCCACCAGCGCTCCGTATTCCGGTCGGGTCTGCCTGCGCACAGACCACCATCGCCTGCTATGATGAATTCGCACGTCAACCGTCGAAAGTCGTCTGCTTCCGGGATGCCTCGCGCTGGCAGACGACGGACCTGACCTGGCGCGTCACGGAATTTTATGACACGCTTTCGATGGATGGGCAAATCGAAGCAGCCGAGCGAGCGTTCGCACAGTGGGCCGACGCATCAAACCTGACCCTGACGCGGGTGGACAGTGGCGACGCGAACATCACCATCGCATTCGTCGGCGGCCAGCACGGCGACGACTTCCCATTCGACGGTCCAGGAATGAACCTGGCGCATGCGTTCTTCCCCGGATCAGGTCGTCCGGGAGACATCCACATGTGCAGCGATGAGATGTGGACCCTGGATGCCGCCGCAAACCCTGACGGGTTCGATGTGTTTACTGCCATGCTGCATGAGATCGGACACGCGCTGGGCATCGAACATACGCTGGATGCCGATGCAGTGATGGCTCCGAGTTATCAAAATGGCGTGGAAGGCCTTACTGCGACCGACATCGACGCGATCCAGGTACTTTATGGAGCGCCAGGTGAGACCTTACCAGACGACATACAGCAGTCAGCCGCGTTCCAGGCATTTTGCGCCGACGCGGACCCCGCAAACATCATCGACCTGGGCGATCCCGACACCGACGGCGACGGCATTCCTGACACCATCGAAGTCTTCCTGCTCAATACCGACGCGATCGCAGACGACACGGACGGTGACCAGGTGACCGATTTCAGAGAGATATTCTTCGACCGGACCGATCCACGCGATCGATTGCTCTTCAACCCAGGCAGCGTGGACATAACATTGCCCCTGGTTGGTGAAGACCAGCTGGGGCTTACATTCTCGGTCAATGGCGTCGCACGAGCCTTCTTCAATTTGAGTGAATCTACGACGGTGGCCAACTTCGGCATTCTACCAGGCGTGGACGACAACGCATTTATCATCTCATTGCTCAGCTTTGATGGGTTTGAATTCTCCAACCCCCTCAGCCCACCCACGTCGATAAGCTCCTACCAGGTCAACATCACCTTCGAAAACATCGCTGCGGTCAATGGTCGACGAGAGTTCGACGAAGCCGAAGTGTTTGTGTCCATGCTGAACTCAAACACCGATAATGTCACCGGCATCAGCAGCAGCAACCAAGCATTCTTTTGCAACTGCACCTGCAGCCAGTTCTTTGTGCAAAGCCCGGAATTCTTATGCACAGACGTGCTGGGTGAGTCGGCCCCAGCCGGATTCTTCGATCTGACCCTCAGCGGAGGTCGCGTGTCTGGATCGCTGGATATCTCTCTGAGAGACCCGATCAGCGGGAACGTCCTGCGCCTCAGCGGTGACCTGAATGTATCAGAAGAATTCACCCAGTCGCAGTAGCAACCAGCGCAATCGTAACCAGCACAGCACACGACCAGCGCTGCACACAGCCAGCACACCCGCAACCAGCAGCACAGCCGCTACATGCGATACTTCGCGATCTTGAGCTTGTAAAACGATCCGTTCCCAAGTCCCCGCTGCATGGCTTTGTCGAGAAATGGAACCTGCTCGCTACCGTGGGCAATTTTCGCGATATCATAGATCGTCCGCTGGGTATTGATGATCTCCAGCCCCATGGTATCAAGGGCGACCGGATCGACGCCCGCGAGCATCACCCCAGCATCCCAGGTTGCATCATCTTTCGCCATCGGACCGCCATCAAACACCACGCGCAGCGCGTTCACCAGATGCAGTCGCACTTTCTCACGGATCTGCGGCAACGCGTTGATGTCTGCGATGTATGGCGCACAACGCTGACCATGGTATCTCGCCGGATGCCGCACCAGGGCATGCGACAGATTCTTCAGACATCCCGTCATTCCCGCAATGTTATGCGTCTTAAGAAACGGAATATTGATGATGGCTGTCACCTGATTGAGCAAGTCTGACAATTGATCCGTACCAGATCCAAAATCGATCTCGTCAGAGCTCCAGCCATGGGTGGGTCGCAGGACCCCATGGTCCCGGTAGACCTCCTCCGGCGTCTCGATCGCCACAATCTGACGCCGATCGAAACCAGCCTCCACCAGCGACTCGATGATCGCCCCCGCCATCCGCGGCGTCGTCCCCAGGGCACCCGCTGCGGACTGGTTGAACTTCAAGCCAATGACATCGTCCGGCTTCAATATGGACCGCCAGGCACTCGTCAGATCCGGAGCCCCCACCGCATGACGCACCGCGACAGACAACATCTCCTTAATCGCATACTTGTGGACGGTTCTACCACGGACCACAATGTCGCTGGTGACCTGGATCACGTCTGGACGCGAACCATCGCCCTTCCCCCGAGCATTCGGAGCGATCGGACTACCAGGAGCGCCCGGATCACCCGATCCAACGATCTGCCCAAACCCCCTCGCACCTGTGAGGGAAATGGCAGCCGCACCAGCCGACGCAGCAAGAAAATCCCGGCGAGACAGCCGCTTTCCGCCCTGCAACGCCCTGTCAGCCTCAAAACGCAACGCGTCAGACGGATTCATATCACCTTGTGCGGGTGAGGGCTGCGATTCGTTGTTTATTGACCGTGGTTCCATGCGCATCTATATATCGGTCCTGGAGGGACGCAGGCTGAGCTTCGCGACGCCAAATCCCCCCATCCTGCGCCATTTTCAAACAAACGGCGCTTTTCAGAATGGGAAGATGGTTTTTTCAGGGGTAAATTACGTGGCGAATGAAACGCAGTTGCGAGAACGGTTGACTCGATTGGGGCAGGAGCATCTGCTCACTTTCTGGGGCGAATTGGACGAAGCAGGACGATCACGGCTGTCCGCCGACATCGATAGCATCGATTTTGAAGCATTCGAGAAAATGCGGGCGTCTTCAGAGGATAGCGCCGACGCAGATTCTGAGCTGCTGGAAGTACCGGAATCGCTACCGCACACGCCATCGGCCGGACTGGAATCAACATATATCGAAGCACGCACCCTGGGCGAAAAACTGCTCGCAGACGGAAGGGTAGCAGCCATGACCGTCGCAGGAGGTCAGGCGACGCGCCTCGGTCTCGACGCCCCCAAAGGCACATTCCCAATCGGTCCGATCTCCGGAAAGACCCTCTTCCAGATTTTCGCCGAGGGCATATTGGCAGCAAACCAGCGACACGGTTGCAACATGCCCTGGTACATTATGACTTCAAAGAGCAACCACGACGAAACCGTCTCATTCTTCAATAAGCACAATCTGTTCGGTCTCAAACAGGACGATGTCATTTTCTTCAGCCAGGGATTCGCACCCATCACCGATCCGGAAGGTCGCATTCTACTCGCCGAAAAGGATCGCATCGCTTTTTCACCGAACGGACATGGCGGCAGTCTTCTTGCACTTGCACAAAACGGAATGCTCGACGACATGACACGTCGCGGCGTGGACTACATAAGCTATTTCCAGGTGGACAACCCCCTCGTAAACCCAGCCGATCCGGTGTTCATCGGACTGCACGCGCTGCGGCAGTCAGAGGCATCGAGCCTGACCATTGGCAAAGCCAGCGACGATGAAAAGGTCGGGCTGTTTGTATCTGTCGCTGGCAAGCTTCGCGTGGTGGAATATTCAGATTTCCCGGAAGAATTGGCCAGCCAGAGAACAACAGAGGGAACGCGAAAATTCGACTTCGCCAACATCGCAGTCCACATGCTGAATCGCACCTTCATCGAGCGGGTCGTCGGACAAAATCATATGTCACTACCTTGGCACAGAGCAATCAAGAAGGTTCCACACATCGACACCCAGACCAGATCGCCTGCCAGTGAAGCTCGCCAGAACGCGGTGAAATACGAAATGTTTGTATTCGACGCCCTGCCGCTCGCCACCAAGCCCCTACTCCTGCAAACGACCCGCCACGAACGGTTCAGCCCGGTAAAAAACGCATCCGGGGTCGATAGCGCAGAAACCGCCAGACGGGACATCATCCGCCGGTCAGCCGCCTGGCTGGAAGCGTGCGGCATCAGCATACCCCGGAAGGCGGATGGACAACCGGATTGCACCGTCGAGATCAGCCCATCCTTCGCGACAGACATTGCATCTCTGCGGGAGAAAGCAGGCACGATCCGACAGATATCACCCGGGGATACGCTCCTGCTCGAATAAGCAGACCGTCCGGAGAAAAGCACCGTTCAGCATGAATCAGAACGCTCAGACCCGTACAGCATGGCGTCCAGGCGACTGCGTTTGTACACCATCTGAACCTGCTTGCCCTCACCCAAAAGCCGATCCCCATCCCACGCAGTCACCCGGCAGACCACACGGTGGCGGCGCAGTTCGATCAGCTCTGCACGAACCGTGACTTCGGTTCCCACCATCGCCGGACCCTTATGGTCCACCGAGACATGGGCACCCACGCCCTCCTCGTCTTCATCCAGAAAGTCCACCAGCACTTTCCGGGCAGCCAGCTCCATATGATGGACCATCGACCACGACGAGTAGACGCGATGGACCACGATTCCGTCAAAAGCCGGACACATATCCTCGGTCACCATAATCGTCACTTCACGCGTGGTACCAAGCTCGAAACCGGGTTTCATCTCTCAATAATCCTTGTTCCCTGATTTGAAAAGCACCTGTACCAACGCACCTGTACCAACAAGGTGGCAGCATGCCCAGGTATACGCGCAAAAAAACAGACCGATCGACATGCGATCGGCCTGTTGGAGGCTTCTTGCTTCATTCTAATAAAGCGTACTTCATATTTCGGTTACTTCTTGTTTCTGTACTACTTGTCGCCTGAATACTACTTAGCGACGGTTGCGACGCAGAACAGCGAATGCACCCAGAGCGAGAAGGCTCAGGCTTGCCGGCTCGGGCAAGACGGTGATCGTTGCGGGATCGCCACCATCGATGTCAAACGGAGCGAACAGGTCACTGTCAGCAACCTCAGCGGCTGATGCGAGTGTGTGCACCACGATCTGATCGTGCGGTGCCGGCTGCATCGTGAGCGTACCGAACTGAACGGACTCGCCAGACTGGATCGGAGCACCCTGACCTGCAGCACCACCCCAGACTGTCTGAATCGTGTCGGGAAGCGAGACATCGGTGAACCAGTCACCACTGCCAAACGCTTCCGTGAACGAAAAATCGGTCAGATTCAACGCTGCCAGGTCTGAATTCGGCTGATCGAAGTCCATGATGATCGCACCGATCGTCGTATCACCAAGATCACCACCCGCGATGAGCGAAACTGCAACTTCTGTTGCAACACCACTATCGATCGTGCTCGGTGAGTAGTCGATCGTCAGACCACCCTGTGCCGACGCCACTGTAGCGATCATTCCCAAAACCAACGTACTGCTAAACAAACGATTAAGCATTTCTGCCTCCTCCTCATATTCGCCACACCGCACCGTGCGATCGACGAAGCCTGCATATCGAGTACTTGCCAAAAAAAAAGAGAGCGCAGAAATCCGCATTTTGTACGGAATCTGACACTCTCTCTCAAAAGTAACGTCAAACCCAACCCAGCTCCCACGCCGGACCGAATCTCAAATTGTAAGCCAAAGGCGCGGGAACAACCCCGAGGCCATACTCCGAAGCCTTGCCTTCGCTCCAAAGTCTACCAGATTCAATCCACATAGTTCAAGTCTAAAGATGATGTTTTTCACAAAGTTTTTTAGTACCGCAATGAAGTGACAATGCAATCTGGGGCGTTTATTGGGCCAGTAACGGCCATTTACCACCCTCGCTTTACTCTTGGCCATATCACGCAATTCAGGTCCGATAATTCGAGCGGGTTCTCAAAGCGCATGAACCGCAAAATTCCAGAAATGCCGCGAAATGCCATGCGTACCCATGCAATCGACCGAAATCGCCCACAATCACTGCGTTTCAACCAAACCGGCTGACACCAAAACGGCGACGTTGCCAAGAAAACGAACGCTCGATGACACCGGGACCAGGTCCGACTTGCGCCAGATCAGCCAGCATTTCACCTATATATGGAGCGAATTTGAAGCCATGCCCCGAAAAACCCGCAGCCAGAGACACACGCTCACACGCCGGATGGCGATCCACAATAAAATCTCCATCCGGCGTCATCGTGTACATACAAACGCGATGATCGAGCATGGATCCATTGGCCGAGGGGAGGCGATGCTCCAGGAACGCCCGCAAATGGGCTTCGTCTCCTGGCTTGCAGGTTCTATCGATCTCGTCGGGGTCGGCGGGGTCATCACCCTCATGATCGCCGATTTTCACCCCGTCACGTCCGAATATCGGGAAACCGTAGTAGTACGCAGGTCCATTTTCGTAGATAAAGATCGGAAACCGCCCCAGTTCGAAAGGCGATACGTCCTCCGGCTCGAAAAACGCCACGAATTTCCGCTGAACAACGAGCGGTAAATCTAATTCTGACAACAGTTTACCGCTCCATGCCCCGGCAGTGACGATGGCGTGGCTCGCCACAATCGTCTCACCATCCGTCAATACACTCACACTGTCAGCATCGAATTCGATCGACCGGACAGCGGTATGCTCCCGGATTTCGACCCCCATATGGGTCGCGAGGTGCTCCATCGCGAGGATCCCATGCGTCGGGGCGAGGATACATGCATCGGGTTGGTAGATGCCAAGGACATCATCGTTTTCATCGTGTCGGAATGGGAATCGTGATTCCAGGGCAGACCGGTCCAGGATTTCGTGTTCCAGATTCAGTGTTTTACACGCACTCAGCGCCCCTTTGACCAGGCGACCGTCGGGAGGTCCGATATCCAACCCCCCGCATGGATGGACCAGAATCCGAGGATTTTCGAGGGTCTGGTTGGCTTCCTGCTCGATACTACGCCACATGTCGCGGGATCGGGCAGCCATCCTGCCATACTCGGGATGCTCAAAATAGGCGAAACGAAGGATTCTGGAGTGGTCGTGGGAGCTGCCAAGGTCGTTTCCGATCTCAAATTGCTCAAGGACCAGCACTTCCCGACCCCGCCGAGCCAGCGCCAAAGCAGCTCCCATGCCCATCGCTCCTCCGCCGACGATCACGACATCCACCCGGGTCATAGCCAACTCCTCTGACGATCCTTATTCCTTGGACATGCGTATGCGTACAATGTAGCGTTGTCCTTATCGGGCGTACACAAACCAACGGAAAGGTGAAGCAAGGAGAATTCCATGATCAGCAAGGCTTCGACTGTGAAAGAATATCTCGATGAACTCCCGGACGACCGTCGCAAAGCGATTTCAACCGTCCGTGCGGTGATCCGCAAAAACCTCGGCAAGGGGTACAAGGAGGGGATGCAGTACGGGATGATCGGATATTTCGTCCCGCACAGTGTCTATCCTGATGGCTACCATTGCGACCCGAAGCAGCCGCTCCCCTTCGCCTCGCTCGCATCCCAGAAAAACCACATGGCCATCTATCTGATGTGCATCTACAGCAGCAGAGAGCACGAGACATGGTTCCGGAAGGCGTGGGCAGAGACCGGCAAGAAGCTCGACATGGGCAAATCGTGCGTGCGGTTCAAAAAGATCGAGAACGTAGCCCTCGACGTCATCGGCGAAGCCATCGCCCGCGTCCCGGTGGCGGATTATATCGCAACCTATGAATCAATCATCAAGAAAGGCAGCAAGAGAAAAAAGAAATAAACGCGATGGCAGCACTCGGATGACACAATCACCCTTGCAGCCGTCCTACCCCGGATTATTCATTGGATTCTGTAACAACATTGTCTACTTCTCATCCAAAGAGCATCGCTTGATGACCGCGATTTGAATAACGCACCATCTGCCGCTCCGCTAGTCGCCTCGAAACAGGTGTCCAGAGGTCGAGTTTTTTGCGAGCGCAGCCAGATCAAGAAGATTCAGAAGCTTTGCTGTTATAGGCCTTTTCGAGTCCCAGAAAACAAGTGACAACCAGAAATCCGTCGCGGCTGAAGATGTAACCAGTTCGTAAAGAACATCGCACTCCTCTTCCGAGTCGCATGGGAATAAGTAACAGGTGTCGTCGAATACAATCGGTTGACCGTCATGAGGACCGATTTTTGAAAACCTGAGCTCCTTATAGAGCCCCGATATGGCGACTTTCCACGCTGTGAGCGAATAAGGGCCGATCCCGAAAATTGAAAACGGTGGCCTCTTTCTATAGATTGAACTTCTACGGTTGTTGAGCATATCTGAGTTGGAAAGCAGGTACTTCCAGGCAAGCGGAGCGCTGTGTTCAAGATCAAGGGGCGACTCGGCCATCGAGCGTTGAGGTAGGAAGAGATACTTGCGTGGTCCGCGACCATGAACAACATCGGAACTTTTTAACAGCGGATAAACTACATCAGCTTCGATGGATACCTGTTCACCAAGACCATTGACGAGGGTGTTCTGCTTCCTTGATATTTCAAACACCCGACTACAGTCGTGTTTGACACCTGAACGCCAACCGACAAGTCCGTCGCTGCAGAGGGATGAAAGACGGTCAAATGCCTCAACATCAGCTACGATACGGTTTTTCCACATGCCAAAGCGCGTCGAAGGGATCGCTGCGTGCAAAGTTTCGTAGACATCGCATTCTACCGACCTTGATCCTGGATTGAAGCGAACTATAAGTAAGCATGCGTCAACCGAAGCACCGAATTCTTCAATAGCGTTGATGCGATAAACCTTTGCAGATTCAATCTGAGCATTCTCAGACCAGGAAAAATGCAGCACCTTTCTGGCGACGCTGGTCTTACAAAGGACGGCCATCACCCCAATCCGACCTTCCAGCCACCCCATGGTTTTTCGCAACATCCACTCGGAAATGTCGAAGTTTGAGCGACCCGTGATCGCTTCGATTCCACGCAAGCCATCAGCATTTGTTTTTTGCGGAAGGTTGGCTCCTCCGAGTGACCCCACTGTGGCATTGGTTACCCATGGAGGGTTTCCAACCACAAGAATGGGATCAGGAAGTTTGCAGAGCACGCTTTCCCAATCGACACTGAAGAAGTCGCCGCACTCGACACGCGCGTTGGGGTGATTGGCAAGCATCGTCTGGGCAACCTGTACATGATCCGGGTTGTAGTCAAAACCTCTTGCTGAAATCGCATCTGGGAATGCTCGGATCGCGGCATCAAGAAACGAGCCTTTTCCACAGGTGGGTTCCAGAATCGAGGAAGGTGACAAATCCGTGTCTGCCAACAGGGCACAGACCTCACGCGCAAGACTTGGCGGGGTTTGAAAGTCCCCAAATTCGACTCTCTGTTTCGTATGTTTCGTGTTCATTTGATCCGAACCACACCCGGAACTTCTCCCGCTTTGTCGATCACTCGTCGGTATTGGAGTCGCCATTGCAAAGCATTGGAGATCGTGAGGTAACCGATCGGAGGTGGATTAACTAATAATTCATCAGACGCCGAAGAGCGCAGGCTCATCATGTCCGGATTCGACCTTGGAAAACATCCTTGCTTCAGACTGCAGGAGTTCTACCGTCAACTCAGCCATCCATGATTCTCCTTTTGGCAAACGCCACTTGGTTTGGTCAGCCTAACACGCTTTTGGATCGCCTGCCAGAGAATCGTCAAGACTCCAGCACTAACGACGTCGCGTGGTTCCTTTCCAATCTCAGCTGCCGACTCGCCCTGCCCGTAGTAACCGAATCGCTACTTATCACCGATCGTCGCAAACGCAGGAAAAAGAAAGTTGAACTTGCGCCGACGGATGTCCTGCAATCCAGCCTGCTCATAGTAACCATGCACCACAGGCCAGGGCGCGTGATGGACCTGATGCTCGATCCGGTCGATGATCACGTCGTACACGAACCAGCCAATCACGCAGTCGCGAAACCCGTCGATGATGATGAGGCGTCCACCCGGCGTCAGCAGTCGATGCATCTCGCACACAGCCCGCTGCTGGTTCGGATAGTGGTGGAAGGAATTCGAGCAGGTGATGATGTCGAAGGACTCCGTGGCGAATGGCAGCTCTTCGCTGTCGGCATTGACGAATCGCACCGTGTCCGAAACACCGCTGGCCATCGCTTTCTGCCGGGCGTTGTGACACATGTTCTCCGCATAATCCAGCCCGACGACCTCCACAGACCAACCCGACCGCGCCAGCAAACCCGTCAGCGTCCCCGTCGCACACCCAATATCAAGCACACGGAACGGGCATCGATGCTCGACATACCACCGAGCGATCTCCTCCATGAGCATGATGTACGAGGGGCGGAACAGAAAGTGATTCAGAAGCGACCGATCATAAGACCCAGCCCATGCCTCGAACTCGGTCTTGGCGTTCTGCTTCATCTCCTCCGGCGATACCATTGTCGGGTTCTGCGAATCCATCATGGCGTCATGGTAATCAAAGCACGCAGGATGGCCAAGTGTGAAGGATGACCAGGTGCAGGTTGATAAGTGTACAGGATGACCAAGTGTGCAGGTTGACCAAGTGTGCAGGTTGACCATCCCTGTCCCTACCGAGTCACCTTCATGCCCATCCCGCGGTGGAGGACGAGCGTACCAGCCGTGAGCAGCAGCAAAACCATCGCCACCAGACTCCATTGCGATGCAGAGGGTACAGGGATGCCGAAATCCGGACCGGCTACCGCGTTTTGACCGGGCAGCATTGCGGTATTCTCAAAGGGATCGAATGTTGCGGTCACAGCATAGTGCTCGAACGCTGGCACGATGGCAGATGCTCCAGTCGCCTGCGTCAGGAAGATCGCGCTCCGAAGATCGAACAGGTCGCGGATGGGTTTCGATGCACCATAGATGCGCACACCAGTCGAACCGGTCGCAGATACCCAGGAAAGGTCCACTTCAGAACCAGCCTGTATCGCCATGAGCGATTCGACCTGCGCAGATTCGGTCTGTCGCCGGGCGATGTCGAAGAGTCCAAGGGCTGCGTCCATCACAGAAATCGCCCCGGAAGGAACATCGGTGATCAAGACGGCGGTCAGCCCACGGCGACGGTCGATCCAGATATAACTTCCCCACGCACCAGCACCGATAACCTCCTCGACATGCAACGTCATGGGGTTCTCCGCCAGTATCCAGCACCCAAACCCATAGTCAGGATCTACACCGTAAGGGTATAGCGGGTGGGAAGGAGGGAAGGGTGAAAAATGCACCGGCAGTCCGCGCGTTGCATTCGTAAACATCTGCTCGATGGAGGCATCCGAGAGAACCCGCTGGCTGGCGAACCACCCGCGGTCAAGGACCATCTGTGCGTATCGAATCGTCTCCTCCGCAGAACTGCGCATTCCACCCGCAACCGCAGGATTGGGGGCAAACTGGGCGTAGTCAGCCTCGGGCATGCCACACCGGTCGAAAATCCGCGTACGCGCGATCTCCTCCCAGGGCTGACCCGTGCGAAGCTCAGCCATACGCCCCACGGTCTGCATTCCATTACCGCTATAACCAAGTCGCGTCCCCGGCGGAAAGACCAGGTTCCCGTTCAGCCCGATCTGTATGACAGATTGCGCAAGCGTATAGTTCGGCAACCATGTGTACGGCAAGTCAGTGTTGATTCCATGCCGCATCCCCCACGCATCCAGCACCGTTGGGTCTCCAAGACCATTCGCCTCGAACAGCGGAAAGGTGTCGCCCAGACGCTCCGAAAGCGAGAGAAGCCCATCATCATTCAGCGCGAGAATCACACCGGCAGAGAAGGTCTTGGTGAACGACGCCAGACGGGTCTTGGTGTCATAATCGATATCACCTGCCTGGAATCGGTACAGCTCGACACCATCCTGCCGAACGATGACAGCCACATGACCGTTCAGGTTCGACAACTCCGCGTTCAACAGCACGTCTGCCTCGGAGAAATCGTATGGTTGAGCAAGACCAGCCGGAGCGAAACCGCCCAACGCACTCAGCAGCGTGAGGAAGAGAATGAAGCGATGATTCCAGCACATTGAGCAAACCCCTTCGACACTCCGGATCCTTCAGGGGCACCATCGCCCTGTGAGTACGTCCTGTGAACACCCCCACCCATAACACCCAACGTACCGCACGGAGAGATATTGCGAAATAAATAGTATTCCTGAACTACAGACGTGCTGTAATATTGAGGATCGGATCAGGATCCACCCCGCCCGAAGCGTCTGGAACGATCGCCAGACATCCCGGATGAACCTCACCGGACGGACCTCACCGGATGGTCCCCACCGAATGGTTCCCACCGAATGGACCTCACCGGAGAATCCCCAGCGGGATCGTCCGGCCAAACCGGAGGCGCAGGCACGACCATCATACCGGAGTTAAGTTAAGAGATAGATCAGGCGTTGACGTCCAGCGGATTGAGGTCAGCCTGAAGCCGGTCGATCGTCACATCAAGCCGACCAGCGGTTTCATACTTGCCCAGACGGATGGATTCGCGAATCAGACCAATGCGGTCGATAGCGGTCGGTGTGAGTTCAGCCCCAGCCAAACGCAAAGCAGTGGTAGAGAACTCAGCCTGATCGGTTGTCTCGGGCTTGCCCTGCTTGAGCTCACGCGGCGCGTTCGCCTGACGCTGCTCCTGCAAGACTTTGATGTCTTGAATTCCATTGATGTTGTTGAGTGCGTTCATGCTATTAACCATCCCGTTCCTGCACCATCCACTGACGAATCCGTGTGTGGACTTCGCCCGATCTTTTTCGCCCACCCCATGCGCCACAGGGCAGGTCTCTCATCGCTCACATTCTCGTCCTTGAGGAGGCGGGAAGATCACTCTGCGTGCGAGCGAGACCCCAAACAGACTCCGTCCATGGAGCCGGAGGAGCAATAGACCGAAATTGCCCCACGATGGGACTATCGTCGTCCGGTAAGACCGATCTTGAACAAAAGTGGAATGTCAGGGCTGATATTTGTGCTTTTCTTATTCTCGGCATTTTGTGACGCAAGATTGCCTTGCAAATGCGCAAAAATCTGAGGATGGACGGCATATTTTGCGCCACAGAAAAATGCGCAAAATCTGCCGACCAGGCGGACTGGGCTTATTGATACGCAATATCCGTCGCCCAGCACTGAAAGAATTGCAGCAGAAGTCATACACCCCTCACGCAATGGCTGCGAAGGGGCGGATGAGCTTCAGCAAATCGGTGATTTCATAGGATTTTCGGAGGTCGAACGGCAGAAAAACGCCATGGTTGTGGTCGCTGGCGATGATGATAAGCCGATTGTGGAGCATGTCGAAACCGGATTCCTGCGGTTGATGACCGCAGATGAAGTGGTCCACGTCGAAGGCTTGCCCCAGCGAATCGAGCAATTCGGACGTATGCTGCCTGCCCCAGACAAGTTTATACACATCCCCACCGTCGTAAAGGTCCGATTCTGTCAGCTCGCGATGGATGATGGTCGGATCAAAACTGCCAAGATCACGGTCGTTCGGGAGCGAATGCGACATAAAAATACGATTGGCAGTCCGGGCTGCTAACGGAAAAGAGGCGATAAAATCCGACAACGCCAGAAGCACCTCCGTGGTCCGCTCGCCATAGGTTATGGACATCCCGCGGACAAAATCGTTGGTGACGATTCGACCATTCTTGAAGATGTCCTTCCCGGTCAACTGAGACAGCTCATGGTTGCTCTGCAGAAAGTGGACCTGGTCGGGAAATTCGGTCTTCCAGCGGGCAGCCTCCAGCATGGTCTGGTGAGACATATCCTCGCCGGCGGCGTGGTGCGGTTCCGCGTGGATCAGCTCGTGGAGCATGACGTGCCGGGCGGGCATATGAGCCAGATCGGCGTATTTCTTCAGCCTGGCGAAATTGCGCTCGTGACCGTGGAGATCGCCGGTCATGACACATTGTCCGTAATTCGGGAAGTTGATGACCTGAGCTTCACGGAGGGAGTCCTCGCGATTGAAGCGGGCTGCCTCCGTGTAAATTTTGATGTCTGCGGCTGCACTATTCATTGGTATTCGCCCGGTCTTGCGAGCGAGGCGTGCCCGCTTCCTTTTTCGTCTGAGCAATCTGATCATTGAGTGTCTTCCGCCACATGGTCCGGGCAACATCGAGTCTGGATCGAAACTGTTGCATACTCTTCGGACGATCGACCGGTGAGGATGCACAGCAATCCATCACCAGTGCAGAAAGGGAAGCGGGGATGTTCTCGTCAATATCCTTCGGGGACTGGCTTCGACCCTGGAGCTGATGGCTGCCCTGGGGGGTTTGCACCAGGTCGGTCGCGAAGGTCTGATTGGTGAGCACCCAGTAAAGGGTTGCCCCGAGGCTGAAGATATCGGTCTGTTCGTTCAGAAGCATTTTCTGGACCTGCTCTGGAGCGATATAATCGGGGGTACCCTGGATTCTGCTCTTTTTATGCCCAATCGGACAGCTTTGCCCAAAATCGATGATTTTTACACCAGTTTCGGTCAGGAGGATGTTGTTGGGTTTGATATCCGCATGAACAAAGCCAGCCTCATGCATGGCAGCCAGGGCTTCTGCGATTTTGTCGAAAATTGTCGCAACATCTTCGAGGTCCGTAGGCCGGGCGCGTTCGAGGGTCTCCCCGCTCACATATTCCATGAGAATCAGCAGTTCCTGGGTTTTGAACCACTTTTTCACCCGGTTGATTTCGAGGCTTTTGCGGAGGGATGGGTGATCCATCTGCGTGGCGATGTCGTGCTCGATCTCTGCCTGCTCGATGAATCGGTCGTCCTCGGCGGATCTGCGGACGACGCGCTTCAGGGCGTAGGATTGGCCATCGATGATTTTGATGACGTGGGTGATGGTCGAGCGTGCCCCGATGCCGATCTGCGAGACCTTCTTGTAACCTGTCAGTAATTCCGGCGGCACTGATATTTTCCGTTTCCTGGTGTCTATTTGTCGCGGGTGATCGCGGATCCGTTCCGGCCGCCGTTGTCGTGCAGGGATTATACGCATGAAACGCCAGCGTACCAAATAATGTGACGGAGTACGCAATTGACAGAAAACCATCATTTTCGACGATATCGGACTTTTCTCTGGTACAATTGACAAGCTGGCGATGAGGCGATCGCCTGTTTATCTGACAGTGACAGCAAATCCAGCAAGGAGATCAAGGATTATGTCCATCATTCACAGGTCTGCGTCGGTGCGGAGGCGGATGTCAGGATACGGGCCAATGTTGATGAAGCGTTCGATGTCGATGAGGTGCAAAAGCTCCCTGATCGTCATTTCGCTTGCTCTGTCGTCAGGAGCAGCCACAGGGTTTGCTCAATGTTCGCAGGGTGACCCTGATGGTAGATTGAGGACTACGCTGCCTTCGTGAATTGCGAGACGGGTCCGGGTGGCGGTCCTCTGGGGAATGGTTGCGGGCCGGTCGATCTGGACGGTGACGGTGATGTGGATGTCCTCGATTACGGCCGATTCCAGCGCATCTTCGGCGTGACGCATGGTCCGCTTTATCCCGACCGCGCGTTTGAGACAGAGGGTAGACCTGACGCGTTGGCTGTCGGTGATTTTGATGGCGATGGTGATCTCGATCTTGCCGTGGCAAATGTTATTGGCATTACAGGTACTCCTGAATATGCATACTACCTTTCGATATTCTTGAATTCAGGTGACGGTTTGTTTGCCGACGAAGTTGTTTATGATATCGTCGAGCGTGCCCAATCGGTGGCCGTCGGTGACTTGGACGGCGATGGTGACCTCGATCTCGCAGTTACAACGAGTGATAGTTTCCCTGAGACCGGCAGGGTCTCCATCCTGCTCAACAACGGCGACGGAACGTTTGCCAGCGAGGTAGTCTACGAGGTTGATCTTGCCCCTTTTTCGATCGCCGTCGGTGACTTGGACGGTGACGGTGACCTCGATCTCGCCGTCGCGAGTGCCAGTCTTTACTTTTCTCCGAACAGCGTCTCCGTTTTGATCAACCTTGGCGACGGAACATTCGCCAGACATGTGAGCTACGAGGTTGGTCGCATGCCTACTTCGATAGTCATCGGTGATATTGATTGCGACGGCAGCCTCGATCTCGCTGTTGTCAACAACTTCATCGAGACGGTCTCTATTCTGATTAACCGAGGTGACGGTACTTTTAACGATCATGTTCAATTTGACGTTGGCCTTTCTCCCTGGGGGTTGTCCATTGGTGATGTGAACAACGATGGAAGGCTTGATCTTGCTGTGACGAATGCAGGAGACGACAGCATTTCCATCCTGATCAACGAGAGTCTGTGCTTCGCAGGATATGGTGGATATCTCGCATTCAACAACGAAGTCCAATACAGCGCTGGTGACCATCCTATGTTGCCCGTATTCGGTGATTTTGATGGTGATGGTGATCTGGACCTCGTCGCTTCGACCGCCTCCTCCGGACCTGTTGTTGTGTTACCGAACAACGGTGATGGGACCTTTGCCGACGATGTAGCATACGGAGTCAGTACGCCCTCGTTTTTGATAAGTGTTGGCGATATGGAAGGTGACGGCGATCTCGATCTCGTTTTTACTCGAAGTATCATGCGAAACAACGGTGATGCCACTTTTGACGATGGCGTGCAGGTCAATGTCGGAGACGGTGCGAGTTCGGTCGCTATGGGCGACTTCGACGGCGATGGCGACATGGACCTTGCGGTCGCCAACCGATTCAGTGACAACGTCTCGGTGCTGCAAAATCACGGCGATGGCACTTTTTCCGATGATGTGCAATACGGGACAGGTGAATTTCCTCGATCGGTGGTCATCGGTGACCTTGACGGCGATGGTGACCTCGACTTGGCTGTTGCAAACGGATCGAGCGAAAATGGCCCCAATGACAGTGTCTCGGTGTTGTTGAATCATGGTGATGGTACGTTCGCCGACGATGTACTCTACGGCGTTGGAGATCTACCCCGATCGCTGGCCATTGGTGACCTCGACAGTGACGGGGACCTTGACCTCGTGATTGCAAATACAATTACCGACGATATTTCAATATTGCTGAACCACGGTGATGGCACGTTCGCGGATGAGGTACTTCTGGATGCGGGAGATGGGCCAATTTCGGTGGCGATCGGCGACCTTGACGGTGACGGAAATCTCGATATTGCCATGATCAATGTTAGTGATGACAACGTCTCAGTGCTACTGAACCTTGGCGACGGCACGTTCGCCGACGAGGTACAATACAACGTAGAAAACGATCCCTGGTCTGTGGCGATCGGGGATCTGGACAGCGATGGGGACATCGACCTCGCCGTCGCAAACCGTGGATCAGATAACGTTTCGGTGCTCCTGAATCATGGCGACGGTACGTTTGCTGACGATGCGCTCTATGATGCAGGAAATTTCCCTGTCTCGTTGGCGATTGGGGATCTTGACGGCGACGGGGATATTGACCTGGCTGTGACATCTGAGTCCACAACGCTGTTTGGTCTCTCGATACTGTTGAACCATGGCGATGGTACGTTTGCAGAGGATATCATTTACGCCGTCGGCGGTGGATCTGTCGCAATCGGAGACTTGGACGGCGATGGTGACCTCGATCTCACGACTACGAACAGCACAAGCGTGTCGATTGTGTTGAGCGGATGCGTTCCGTAGTGGGTGTTGCGTCGTGTTGACTTCAGCTATTCACACCACTCCCAGCGCCTACCCCCCTTCCATCTGCCAGAAGTAGGGTTTTCTTGTCTGGCGGTCTCCGGTTACCTGCTTCAAGGTGCGGGCGTCGTATAGGCGTCCGTTCAACATGACATATTTCACGCGCTCGGTGTTGCGGATCTTTTCGAGCGGGTTGGCTGACAGGATGACGAGGTCCGCCAGCTTGCCCACGTCAATCGAACCAATGTCCGCGTCGAAACCAATGTGCTTCGCGGGGTTCAACGTGGCTGCCCGGATCGCCTCCATAGGCGACATCCCCCCCTGCTCCAGCATCCAGACCTCCCAGTGGGCTGCCATCCCTGCCAGTTGACCATGCGCACCGAGCAGCGATGGAACGCCCGCGTCGAGGAGCTTCTTGCAACCCCGCGAAACCGCGATGTGGTTGTATTCATACTCAGGAGCTTTTTCGCGGCGACGCGAGCGGGGGTCGATGATGAACCGTGGGACGAAATTCAGCAATCGCTCGTTGTCGAACACATCCGTATGCTGGTACCAGTAATTTTCACCGCTGAGTCCGCCGTATGCGACGACGAGGGTGGGGGTATATCCGGATTCGCTCCCGGACCAGAACTGAAGCACATCGTCGTAGACGTTTTCGACGGGTAGACAATGCTCGATCCCGGTGTGGCCATCGGCGATCATGGACATGTTATGCTGATACAGAGACCCGCCCTCGGGGACGACCATCATCTCCAGCTCACGGGCAGCTGCGATGACCTGCTGACGCTGATTTCGCCGCGGCTGATTGTAGCTTTTGACGCTGACCGCTCCGACCGCTTTCATGCGTCGCAGGTGCGACCGGGCGTCGTCGAGCGAGTCGATATCTGCTTTGAACCACCCGGCTGCCCCGTAAAGAATCGTCCCCGTCGAGAAGACGCGCGGGGCGAGAATACCACCTGTACGAGCAAGCTCAGCCGAGGCAAAAACCGTGTTCGTATCGTTGGAGGGATCGTGCGTGGTGGTAACGCCGAAGGCGAGGGTCGCGTGGCGTGCCCAGTTCTGCTGCGGGATGATGCCATTCGTCCCATGCGCACCGTGATCGTGGACATCGACCCATCCCGGCATGACAGTCATCCCGCGTGCGTCGATGACATGCGCCCCCTCCGGAATGGTGATCCGAGCCTTCGGCCCAACGTGCGTGATGCGGTTTTTATCGACCACGATGGTCGCGTTTTCGATGACCTCGTCGCCACGCATCGTGATGACGCGCGCTCCCACAATGGCAACACTGCCCGTCGGCATGTCCGATTTTGCGGTGAAGCTGATGTTTCTCCCAGACTCAGCCGGCTCGGGAATCTCCTCGGGAGCACCATCGAGGAAGGCAAAGGTGTCTGTGAGGTTTCGCTCGAAAAGCTCAGGCCCGAGTGACCAGTAGAGGCGGGAGCTGTCGCCGGAGAAGTGGATAAACTGACCGGCATCGCGGGAGACCTTCCGAACGGGGATCGCCTTGGATTTCGGACCCATAGCAACTTCGCGACCCGTCGGAATAAACGGTGCAATGTAGGCGTTGAATTTCTCGGTAAACGCGACCCATTTTCCGTCGGGGGAAAGTGCGAATCTCGTCGCTTTCTTCGTGGTGAGGTGGGTGCGTTCCTTGCTGCCGTTCAGGTTAATGCTGAACAGAGTCCGAGTATCTTCAACGGGACCACTATCGACGTGGATCAGGTAGACGCGATCGTTTTCGGTCGAAAACTGTGGCTGACTGCCCTTCTTGGTGACAAGGGTTGACACTCCACCCTCGGATGGTACCCAATAAATCCCCGGGTCGCGGGACCACGTCCTGCTTCGGAGGTAGCCACCAGAAATCTTGTGGTACACGATGGTTTTTCCGTCAGGGCTGAAGACGGGTTCGATGTAGTGTCCCGGCTTGTCGGTGACCGTGCGACTCGCACCACCCGTCGTCGAAACGACGCGAATTTCGCCGAGTGTTTCATCGTTCCACGTTGTGTAGACGATAGATTTACCGTCCCGGCTGAAGCTCGGATAGTGCTCGAAGTGATCGTTCTGACGGGTGAGTCGTTTCGGCGTTCCATCGGGCAGATCGCGGATGTAGAGGTGCCCGAGTGCATTGTACACGACCTTATCACCCGATGGCGAGACCGTAACCCAGCGGAGCATTTTGATGTCGGATTCCTCCGGATGCACCTCAACGGGATAGCGCACAGCCTCGTAAATCGTGCGCTGGTGGTTCACATGGAATGGAATTTCCTTTGCCTTTTTGGTTGCGACGTCTACGCGGTGGATTTTCCCCTTGGCCCAGATCACGATGGATTTGTTATCGGGGGTCCATGCGAACCGCGTATAAACCCCATGGATCGCCCAGGCTTCCTGCATATCACGCTCGAGCTTCTTGTAAACAGGCCACTCTTTCCCCGACTCGATGTCATGAATGAACAGTGTAGACTGATACTGCACGCGACGGACAAATGCGATGTATTGACCATCCGGAGAGGGCGTAGGTCGAATGGATCCGCCAGGCCCGGAGATATATGTGTCGATGTCACCCTTGATCCGGTCCAGACGCTTGATCGCATAGATCACCCCCGCCGAGTCCTTATTATACTGAAACGTCTCGCCGCCTGTCACATCACGACTGTAGTACAGGTAGCGACCATCGGGAGACAGAGCTGGCTCGCCGACGTCCTTCTGCTCGGTTGGACGCTTGGTCATCTGAAGACCCTCACCGCCCGTGGTATGATACAACCACATCTCACCCGCACCGATCGAGCGCTTCGAGGTGAAGTGCTTTCTCGCGACGATGTATTGACCGTCCGGCGTCCAGGCGGGACTGGTCAGAAGTCGGAATTTTTCCTTCGTCACCTGCTCAGGATCGGACCCGTCTGCGTTCATGATCCAGATGTTGTCGCCACCACCAGCATCACTCGTGTATGCGATGCGTGATCCGTCAGGGCTGAACGCCGGGAGCATGTCCCACGCAAGCGAATCCGTAAGCGGGACTGCCTCACCGCCTTTGATCGGCATCGAGTATATATCACCAAGCATGTCGAAAATGATCGTCTTACCGTCAGGGCTGACGTCGAGATTCATCCACGTCCCTTCGGTGACATTGATCGGAACCTGCTTATGCGGACCGGGCGGATTATTGACGTCCCACTTATCTTCACCCTCATCACTGTCAGAATCGTCGCCGTCATCGCCACCATCATCGCTGTCAGAATCCCGGGTGGCAGCATGACGGTCGCGACCGCCTGCGATCGTCGGATATTCAGACACCCCTCGATGACATCCACAGCCAGCCTGATCCGGAATAGTCGGTGTGGATGCGACCTGCGCACTGAAGAGAGCCAAGACTGCGGCAAGGATAATATTGAGCATATTGGGTTCGTCCCGTGATGGTGAGTGCTTTGATGTTTCGTGCAAATACAATTGCGCCCGTGTGATGTCTGCCCGCAGAATGAACGATAGAGGGGCGAAGGCTGGGGGTCAAATATGGCAGGAGGGATCGTGCTTGTCGGACGGAGTCGTACTTAACGGGGTCGTACTCAAAGGGGTCGTGCTTGAAGGGGGCCGTACTTAAAGGGCAACCATACCAGTTTCGGCGAAAATGTGAACATAAGGGCGTATGTAGCACAGCCGCCCCCGGCTGTGGCAGTTCAATGCCGTGGACGTTCCTCCGCCGGATCGTCGTGACACATCCCCGCCAACACTCTCACGCACCCTGCTTAAAGCGCCGCGACGCTTCGACGCCCTTGCAATACGAGCATACCGGTAATGAACATCATGACACCGAAAATGATCATGCTCCATTCGGACGCCGTCGGGACAGTGGGCGTATCTTCGATCCCGGTCGGGAGGTTTTCCTGAACGAAGGCACCAATGTCAGCCACTCCCTGCAACGATCCTCCACCCTCAACCCAACTGGGCATTTGCGGGAGGCTGTTGGGCTGCCCAAGACGTATCTTATGCTGAAATTCCCAGGGGTTCGCGTTGGCATGCGTACCAAGACCAGCGGGCTGTTCCGGCGTTCCTCCAAGGTTGATTTTCATCCCATCGGCACCGTGACAGATACCACAGAGCGCCACACCAAAAAACAAACCTTCACCCTGCATCGAGTCGCCAGTAAAAGCGCCATTGGCATCGATGATGGTGTCAGTATCAATCAGAAGCGTCTGCAGAAACTCAACGAGATCACCAATATCCTCATCCGCAAGACCGATGGCCCCGTAAGCATGTCCATTCGGCGTGGTCCCACCCGTACCATCTCCGTCGGGGTTCTTGATAATGTCGAACATCTCGGAGGCCGTCATCGTCGATCCGAAAACACCCGGAATACCCGTAAAATGCGACCCGGAACCGTAGGCTCCGGCTGCACCCTTGTAATCCCAGCCATGACACTCCTTGCATCGGAATGTCCCGCTTCCCGACTGCTGACCAGCCGGCGGATAGAGGGGGTGGTCCCCCGTCGGCTCGTCCGCTCCGTTCATGACCCACCACTTGTCATACATCAATCCGCCATTGATTGCGTTCTGAGCGAAAACCTGAGCTGATAGCGATACCAATACCAAAACAAACATCGGTACCACCAATCGCGAACTGATTAAGGACCGTTCCATTGTTCTTCCCACCAATATTGACTGTTCTTTCCACCAATTGTTGCAGCGACACACAGAGAAATTGCAGCTACACACCAAAGAAGTTGCGGCGACACACTTAGGAGCAAACCCGGAAACACACGCGCGACAACCCACGTCGATTCTACCCATAAGGCAGCTACACATTCAACCCGCGCCGCACCTATTTTTACACCGATTTTGCAGGATCGATCCATGTGACCATGCGATGTAATTCATATCGGACGTCATGAGGCGCATCCACGGACGTCCCCGAGCGCGCGACAAACCAATTCATACAATTTCGCATATCATAAAGACAGACTCACACAAAGCGGACAGGCTCGCATGACGCGGACAGGATCGCATGGCATGAGCAGGCTCGCATGAAGCGGACAGGGAAGTCGTAACCAGCATCGGGTGGCTGGAGCTTATCATCCTTACTGGCTGCAACTTCCATTGTCGTACACTGAAACTTCCATGTCGTACACTGTCCACTGTCTCTGGAACAGTTACATTCAGGACTGTACCTGCACTTGACGTCAGGCCTAAATCATCGATACTCAGGTGTTGAAATGGAGGTTCGGACCGGATGCTGTCAAAAACCAGTGAGTACGCTCTGCGTGCTGTCATATATCTCGCACAATTTGAAGACGACTGCCCCATCCCCGGCCGGGTTATCGCGTCTGAAACCGGAGTTCCCGCGAAGTACCTCTCCAAGATACTCGGCGATCTCGTTCGGGCAGAAGTGCTTGTGTCGTCACCCGGCAAGACGGGTGGGTTCCAGTTCATGACATCAAGCGCAGAGACCCGACTCCTCAAAGTCCTCGCGCCTTTCGAACAATTCGAGCTGCGACGCTGCCCATTCGGCAACAAAGCATGCAGCGACATCGACCCCTGCCTTGCCCATAATCAGTGGAAAAATGTGGTTGAAGCAGAGCTGAGGTTCATGAGCGACACAACGGTTCTCGATATCGCCGTCAAGGCAAACAACGCGTAGCAGGCAAGCTGTGGGGGTAGCAGCCATGCTTTGGGGGTCATGGGAGGAAAACACCTTGCCATGCCTGGGTCGCATTGCCCTGACCGAACCATAGCTGACGCCAACGGAGCAGGTCGAGCGGCTGAATGCTGCCGTTGCGGTCAACGTCGTAGTGGTCCTCAAGCACACCTTCAAGCGGATCGGCAACCGGAGCAGTGAGCGCCTGCCTCAGGCGCAGTAAATCGAGGGGTTCTGCCCTGCGATTGTTATCGAGATCTCCCGGCAGGAAACCGACCTCGATCTGCGTAGTCATCGTTTCCTGTCCGCAGATGCTCCGGGTTGATATCCCCAGCGTTGTCCATTCGCCGACGTGGATCACTTCTGAAAAATGGACCGTGACGATGCGCTCGTCCTCGGTCGAAATCGACGTGACGCTCGGTGACGTACCGGCTGAGTCCGAAAGGGTGAATGCGGAGGTCGATAGTGGAGACCCGTCCGTGTTTTCGATCGGAGTATTGAACTGGAGGGTGAAGCTTGTGAGTCCGAGGTTGAGGTCGGTTCCGTTGTCACTCTCCATGCGTCCATCAACGAAACCGTCGAAGGCACGATCGGCGAATGAGATACCGGACTCACCAGCGAGGAGAGCTGGCGTTGGGCACAGGATTTCGGACGGTACAAACACCTCGGCCGAGACCGTCATGGGTCCGCCGGGCTTGAAGATGCCGATTTCAGCTTGTCCTGCCACGGGGGCGGAATCTGCGTCGAAGCGGAAATTGTACAGGGTTCCCCATCGGAGGGCGTTGGCGTTTTCGTTGGCTGCGAAGCTGTTGGTTTTCCAGGTGATGCTTTCGTCGTCTACGGTGATGGGCCAATCGGTGAGATCATAGATTTCGCCGCTGTGGTAGTCGACGTCATGAAAACCCCTGTTTGAGAGAATGCTCGCAAAATGGGTCGAGATGGAGAAGGATCGAACTGCACGGTCAGAGTTGAGGTTCTGCATCGCGTATTCGTAGCTCCAGGTTCCGTCACCATTGTCCGTGACGCGGTATGCGAGGATCAGGCGTCCTTCGTCCGGAATGTCGATGTTGATGATTTCCACCTGCGGGTCCTCCGCCTGCCATGCGTGGATGGCTGGTCGTTCGCGCATGGTAGCCCCGGACCCCGAAATGAAATAGGAGGTTGGGTTGACGTTGACCTTGCGGTATGAGGCATTGTTGTTGTCGCCGCTCATGTCGCCGGATTGAGCGTCGTCCTGTGCGATGTATTGTCCTTCAGCAAAGTAGATTGCTCCCGGATTCAGGTCAGGATCCAAGTCGTCGTGGGCGACGATGAGCCGCCCGCGCAAGCTCGGATGTCCGTTTGAGAAAGCATACATGCCGAGGTTTGTGCCCAGGTGCGGATTGATTTCTGATTTGGGTCCGAGATTGCTGTACGATCCAAAACGATTTGCACTACCAGAAGTGGAGCAACCGGCGCCCAAACGGGAACAACACCCCCCGCAGGCCGGTTGGCATGCTGGGGAAGAGCAAATATTCTGCTGCAGCGCACAGTATTCGTGCTTCAGCCAACTCTGGCCAATCTGCTCGAAGCGACCGTTGCTGAGACGGAACATATTCTGTCCGGCGACCGGATGGCGGACGTTCGGACCTACGAACCAGTCCAGTGGCTGGGTGCCAATATTGCAGACCGTTAGAGAAGCCGAGTATGCACGCATACCTTCCACAGCCCCCTGGGTTGTCCAGTTCCAAATGTTCGGAATGCTGCCGATGATGAGATCAGCCCCGGGAAGCTCGGCTACTCCGGTGTCTCCGGAGGTGTCGGGCAGAGGTGACAAGGAACCTTCAGGATCGAGACTTGTGGGATCGACGTCCGCCTGCTGTGCAGCAAGCTCCGTCTGTGGTTCAGCAAGGGTTGTCGTGGTCATCGCGACGACTGTGATCGTTGAAAGAATGAGCGTTGAGAAGATGTTCTGGTACATGTTTGATGCTACCTGTTTGATTTTGTCGTCAGCCGGAACCCCGCATGTTGTGCCCTGATACCCTGTGTGTTATGTCAGCCTTCCTTTGCGTGTGAAAAGCCACGGCGTAGAACCTGTGGCAGGCAATAGTCTGCCCTACGGGTACATATCCTTTTCGAAATGGTTGCTTGTCGAGATGGCTGCATTGCCCCGTAAATGCTCCTTCCTGCGTCCTTCCAGGCGCCCCTTCCTGCGAGATGGTATTATCACCCGCAGTCACTCTACAGTGTACACCATGGCCTACACCCTGTCCAATGAAAACTCGAATAATTTACGGAATATGTTTGGCCACGAGCAAAATGTCGTTTTTAGGGGTTTGGCCGGGGTTTTGCTGCAATAAAATTTCTTGCTGCCCATCGCGCCAGCCGACAAGAACAGACAATTTTGGGTTAAAAAAGAACGCCGCCCGGGACGTGATTGCAGTCCCGAGCGGCGTGGTGATACTCCACTATTCAACGGTTAGTCAGGAAGTGATCCGCCTTCCCATGCCTGTGTTGCAGTGCCGACACCGAACCAGAGTTGACGCCAACGAAGCAGGTCGAGAGGCTGAATCTGACCGTTGCCATCGATGTCAAAGAAGTCCAAGAGCACGCCTAGTACCGGGTCCGCGACTGCTCCAGAGATCGCCTGACGTATGCGGAGCAGGTCGAGAGGTTGCACCGTGCCGTTATTATCGACGTCGGCGGGCAGGAATCCGACCTGGATCTGTGTGCTGAGTGCATCCTGGGCACACCGACTTCGTGCGGAGATTGCCAGGGTTGTCCACTCGCCGACATGTATTCCTTCCGAGAGATTGACTGTGACGATG
>JAJRYY010000137.1 GCA_024275565.1 Planctomycetota bacterium | reverse complement strand
GGGCTGTACGATTTTACGCGCAGGACAGAACGAAACAGAACCTCACACTGAAACGAGGAGGGTATCTGAGCAAACAATCGACGCGCTCTGCTCACTTACATCGCCATGAGAGTGGGCAACGTCACCGGGAAGCGGAAGAGAATCCGCTGCTATACATAATCTCGTACAGCGTACTGAATTCGTCGGTTGTGACAGGCGTGTAGTGCGTGTCCCCGTCATAAAGATCGGACACGTCTTCACCGTCAAATTCAGTGATGCTGAGATCCGGTTCTTTCTCAAGCTTGAGTGGACCTCGCAAACGATCGTTCGGGTATCGGTTACCTTCTTCGTCGAACGCGATCACAATCTCAGGCAGGAACGGACTGACCTTGCCGTATCGGACCACGACGGCCCCCTGACCGGTATTCAGTCCCAGTCTCGAACCGATCGGGTAGGGGTGTAACAGGCTTGCGAAAATCTTACGCAGAATGGGGTCATAAAATTGATTGAACGGACCCCACGTCATCTCCCACAAGGCCCGCGCAGGCGACACCGCTTCCTTGTACGTCTGCGTTGAGGTCGCAGCTGCATATGCATCTGCGATCCGAAGGATCCGGGCGAAAAAATGCAACTCCTCACCCATAAGGCCATAAGGATAACCAGTTCCGTCGAAGTTCTCGTGGTGCGTCTCGATGATCAGTTTTGTCAGATCAGGCCAGTTACGCGGGATACCCTCGGCGCTGACCACAGGGTGGTTCCGAATCTGGATACATTGGTCCTCGGTCAAAGACGTGGTCTGCGTGTAAAAGTCCCGCAAAGGCCACATACCAAGGTCCATAAACAGTGCAGCCAGTGCAAGGGGGGTCAGGTCCAGATCGCCCTTGAAGTTGTTTGCAACACGAAGGCGGTTCTCACGCCGAGCCTTATGGACCAGGTCGCGGACAGCGTTCCCCATCACGAGGCTCAGATAAAACACATGCGCAGAGTGCGTGACAAGATAGTGCTCACCCTGATCCGGGTGCATCAGTTTCATCGCCATCACAGGATTGGCTTCCAGGTGGTCCATCACCCCGCCAACAGCGTCTTCGATCCCGCCGCAGTCCATCGATTTCAGGGAGATCCGGGATGCGAAGGAAGACTGAACGCCCGATAAAAGATCGACCAGCTTATTCTGCGTCACACGGGCGACATCTTCGGAATGCCGTTCGTCGTCGAAATTGACCAGCTCATCCAGGATCAGGTCTGCAACAAGAAGTGTCGTTCCCGGGCAACGTTTTTGCAGAAAATCGACATCAGCTGCGTTCAGAACCTTACCCGCTGGAAGCAGCAGCTCCAGACCACAGTACACGTCCTGATGCAACCGCATACGCGGTGCAAGCTCTTCTGGGGTCGTTAGAACAGGCACTTGGTTTCCTGAATGCGAACAGTATGGGGTCTGGTGACGTTAACGGTAACGGTCACGAAGAACACCGGAAGAATCATAACTTTCGTACAAACAATAGATTACGATACATCAGCCCCCGCTGTATCCGGCACCAGACTGATCTCGAAGTATGACAACCAGTATATCGGACACTTGGAAACTCCCCCTAAATGCGAACTACACCTAAAAAGAGGCTGAAATGCGATGCACGGGGGGGCAGGTGAATATCGGACAGGAATTTAACCGCGAAGCAGCGACATGACCTCGCTTCGGGTTCGGGGGTCACTTCGGCATTTTCCGCGGATCGCGGACGTAATCATCACGGATCCGGCTTTTTTGATCCCACGGCAAGTCATGCAGGAGTGGACAGCTTCAAGTAGCACTGCAACCCCCTTGGCATCCAGGCGCTCAGCGATGATATCGGCGATTTGCGATGTGAGACGCTCCTGCACCTGGGGACGCTGGGCGAAGGCATCGACCACTCGCGCCAGCTTGGAGATTCCGACGATTTTTCCGCTGGGCAGGTACGCGATGGCTGCCTTCCCTTCAAATGGCATCAGATGGTGCTCGCAGGTCGAATTGAAGGGGATATCTTTCAGGACAACGAGTTCGTCATAGGTCTCAGTGAAGGTCGCATCGAGGAGTTCTCCAGGATCGGTCTTGAGTCCGCTGAATACCTCCTGATACATCCGCGCGACGCGTGCGGGCGTTTCGACGATTCCCTCACGCTCCGGGTTTTCTCCCACGGCGATGAGTATTTCTCGGACGGCTTGTTCAATGCGTTGTAGATCCATGCACCAAGTCTAAACCTGATACCCCAGTTCGCAAGTAGATCATTCCCCAGTTCGCATGTAGATCGGCCACAGAGGGTAGAATCCGACTTGCAGGCAGCGGGATGCGAAACGGACGTTGTGGGTCTGACATGTCTGTGAATGTTCGCTGTCACGCCTGTGGCCGAGCAGATCGGACGGTCGGTGTCGCGCATTCTGAGCGGCGATCTCGCGTTCCGCTCCTGGTCCGGTAATCAACGGAATCGCTGCTCCAGTAAGGGTAATATTGCGCAGGCGAAAATGGGCATGGGCAATAGTGCCCGCTCCTTGCTTCGTAACCTCAATTTTCAGGCCCAGGCGGCGTTTTTGCGTTTGGCATGGCAGTTGCTGTGTTGGTATTCGTCGTCGACGCTGGAGTCGGCGAAACGTCGAACAACGAACACAGGAGACATATCAAATGTCAAGCAACTCTGGAATGCGTCGCGGTGGTTTGGTCAGTGGTCTGATGATTTGTGCGGTTGCGTTGTGTGGGATGATGAATACGGGGTGTGATGAGCTGGTGCTGTCGCAGGTGGTGGGTGCGATTGCGTCAGAACTGGAGTCTTCCGGTCTTGATATCAGTAGTCTGGGGGGATTGGATGGGGGCGGTTCTGATGATTTCGGTGGCGATGAATTCGATGAGTTTGGCCACTCTGGTGACGACGGCGGTGGGTTCGATGACGGTGGATTTGACGATTTTGATGACTCAGACTTCCTGTTCTAGGGGCAAGCTCATCCAGGTGTAGCGTCGCGAGGTGGTTTTGCCCGTGACATATCCAGTGTTGTCCGCGAGGCCTGGCGTGAAAACGCGACACTCCACAGACATACACGCTGCTCAAGGCTGATCCAAACAGCTCAAAACTGGTCCAAACAGCTCCATGCTGATCCACACTGCTCTATCATGAGCATCCTGAGGCAGCCGACATCATGTCGGCTGCCATTATGCATACGCTCTCACGTTCGCATTCCCGCCCAATACTGTCATGTACCCGGAAAATGGTCCATTCGTGAAGAAATCTTGATCGGGGGCGGTCTGGGTGACTATAATGTGGGTCACCCGGGTACGACCGATATGTATCGAACGGGAAAAGTACCGGGCCGGACGTCTGGGGGTCGGCGTGACCCTCTGATGGAGGGGAGACTTGTGAAGGAGGATTTTGCGACATAGCGCTGCCTTCGAGCTTGCTCCGCGAGACAGGATCGAACCCGAGCCCCTTTGGCTGTCTCGGTCGATCGGGCACGGAACATCCAATCAATGCGAAAGGCGGTGTCATGCGATTTCGATCAGTCTGCATGCATTTTGTTGTTGCAGTTGGCGTCCTTTTTACCCTCACGGATTCTACTGAAGGCCATGTTATTCTTGAGGATCCCAACGGTGGGGAGGTTCTTGAGGCAGGGTCTCAGTTTACGATCAGGTGGCGTATCCAGATTTCTCACAATCTTCAGAACTGGGATCTCTGGTATTCGAGGACCGGTGCGGGTGGTCCCTGGATCAACATCGCCCAGAACCTCCCGCCTGGCAGCAATGCGGTGGGCAGTATCCACACCTACGACTGGACTGTTCCTGACGACCCATCCACGCAGGTTCGGGTACGCGTTCGGATGGACAACTCTGGAACGGATTATGAGGATCTCAGCAACCAGCATTTCACCATCGAATCTGCCGCACTGCCAGGTGATGGTGATGGTGACGGTGATGTCGATCTGGCAGATTTCGAGATTTTTCTTGATTGCGAAACCGGGCCTGATGGTGGTGCATTGGCTGGGGGGTGTGAGGTCTTCGATTTTGACGGTGATACCGACGTTGATTTTCTGGATTTTGGTGCGCTCCAGACCAGCTTCAGCGGTTGAGTGAGGCTGGTGCTGGATCGGCTCGCTTTGGGTGTCAGGCCAGATGCATGGTTGCGGGCATGCTGTGCATCTGGTCGTTCGCATGGTCGGGTTGCCACAGTCTGACATGACGGTCGCAGCCGTTCATACGTTCCCCCTGTCCATTGCGAGGAGCAGCAGGCGATGATGAAGAGGAAGAGCTGGTTTCTGGTGCATCGCTGGCTGGGACTGGTGGTCAGCCTGCAACTGCTGGCGTGGAGCGTTGGGGGGTTTGTTTTCAGCATTCTGGACATAGAGGACGTTCGGGGCAACTCGGACCGGGTGCTGGTTGAGCACCCGCCATTGCGCGTCGATCGCGTGACGATTGCGCCTGCTGAGGCGACGGATGTTGTTCACGGTCACGGGATCGATAGCGAGATTACGCGTATTTTATTGCGTGAACGTCTGGGTGCGACGGTTTACGAGTTCTATTCTGGTGAAGAGGTGTTGTGTGCCGTTGATGCGCGCACTGCTGCATATCTCCCGCATATTTCCCGGGATGAGGCTGGTGAGATTGCGCTGGCTGATTTTCGTCCCGAGGCGACCATTCTCTCGATTCGGCTGATCGAAGATGATGCTCCGAACGAATACCGTGGCGGTCTCCTTCCCGCGTACCAGGTGATGCTCGATCACCCTGACGAGCCGCACCTGTATGTGTCAGCCTTGACGGGTGAGGTGACGAAAAGGCGTAATAATTTGTGGCGTACCTTCGATTTCTTCTGGATGCTGCACATCATGGACTATCGTGACCGAGACAACTTTAATCACTGGTTGCTGTCGCTGATGAGTTTGCTTGCGATCCTTACATCTGCGAGCGGTCTGGTCTTGTGGTGGTGGCGGATTCCGCGGCGTCGGGCCGGATCCAGATCTTCTGCGGTCGTGGAGCATTCGTGATCGAATCCTCCTGGCTGGCGGTGCTTCATGCCTGGGTGTGCATTTCAGTATGAGGTGTTGCACAGCGCTTGCCATTGGCGACGTGCTTCCTATGATCCTGTGAACATGAAATCTGACAGTGACCATTCACCAAACGCACGAACTCAAGGGCCTTCGTCTCGCGCAGACAGAACCGATGGGGATACGGACCTTCTGCAGCGTCTTGACGCGTTGACCGCTATCTTCGACCTGACCGAATGGTATGCCGGCCCGCACGATTTACAGCAGCTTCTGGACGTGACTGCCAAGCGTATATCGAAGGTTATGAACGCCAAAGCGTGCGGTATCCGGCTTCTCGATGAGGATACGGACGAGATGGTGATTACGGCTGTCCACAATCTTTCAGAGGAATATCTGAATAAGGGCAAGATTCTGGTCCATGAGAATCCGATCGATGCCGCGGTACTTGGTGGCGATGCGGTGTACATCGAGGATGTTGCGACCGATCCTCGCGTACGGTTTCCGGTCCATGCAAAGCGTGAAGGGATCGTGGGTGGATTGTGCGTTCCGATGACGTACCGGGGTAAGACGGTTGGCGTCATCCGTGTGTATACAGACCAGGTTCACATATTTACTGCCGCAGAGGAAGCGTTGCTTCGCCATGCTGGTTCTCAGGCTGCTGCGGGGATCATTCAGGCTCGTCTTATTGAAGAGCGTCGTCAGTCAGATCGCCATCAGCGTCAGCTTCGTTATGCAGCGGAGATTCAGCGGCGGATGATTCCGACTGAAGCTCCGCAGCATTCGCATATTGAGGTTGGGACCGTGTATGCTCCGAGCCTCGACCTTGGTGGGGATTTTTATGATTTTATCGAGCTATCCGAGGGTGCGTTCGGTCTTGTGGTTGCCGATGTTGTGGGCAAAGGGTTGCCAGCAGCGATGATGATGGCGTCCGTGCGTTCTGCGTTGCGTGCGTATGCGGGGGCGGGCGGGTCGCCTTCTGTTGTGGTGGGTCAGGTGAACGAGCATATGTCGCGTGACACGTTGACGAGTGAGTTTGCGACGCTTTTTTATGGTATTCTGGATGCGGAAGGGAAACTGACCTATTGCAATGCAGGCCACGATCCGCCGTTGTTGCTGCGCGGTGATCGGTTTTATGAGCTGGATACTGGCGGGCTTGTGGTCGGCGTGATGTCGCGTGAGGTCTATGAAGAGGGGTCTGTTGCGTTGTTGTCTGATGATGTCCTCGTGTTTTATACCGACGGCGTGGTTGATACGATCGATTACGATGGGAATCTCTTTGGTCGGAAGCGACTGCGTGAATCGATCTGGAAATATCGCGAGACCACCGCGCATGAGCTGTCGCAGCAGATTTTATGGGATACCCGCCGCTTTGCAGGGCTTGCCGATCAGAACGACGATACAACGCTTGTGGTATTGAAGGTTCGATAGCAGGCCCGGTTGTTTCATTGCACCTGTTGCGTCCGTGTTGCCAGCTGCGTCTACCCGTGTGCCGGCTGCGTCAGTGCTGCCTGTTGTGCTTGTGTTGCCTGCTGTGCTTGTGTTGACCGGAAATCGTAACGTCATCCCTGGGGGATGTTGAAATTTTTCCGAATCGGACCCACGCCGGTTTTTACATCCACGCCGATCGCGCCATTCGCCTCAAACCTCTGGAAGATGCGGTCAAGCCTGTCAATGAGATTGACCAGTCGTTCCGAAGCAAGCAGCAGGGATTCATACAACCTGGGGTCTTTCATGACCATGCCCATCGTGCCCTCGCCCTGTTCTGTGGCATGTGCGATTCGTGAAAGGGAAGCTGCCAGGGTCGAAGCATGTTCGAGTACAGGTCTGATGTCGCCGGCGATCTGGCTCATGTGGGTTCGTGTGTCGTCGATGCCGCCTTCCAGTTTTTCCGCGATTCTCTGCAGATCGATACGCAACTGAGCAGCAGCCACGCGGATGCTTGCGAGTGCTTCGGCTCCGTCTGCGCTCATTTGTCTTACATTTGCAAACATCTCGATCCATCCTGCTTTGACGTCGGGATCTGCAAATGTGTCGTTGAACGCCTTGAGGGTGATATCAAACCGCTCGATCACCGTGGAAAGATTTCCGGTGATTTTGCGGGCAGTACTGGCAGGATTGTCCACCTCTGCCATCGGATGTTGTTCAAAGAGCTTGTGCAGGTCGTGCGCGACAGGTGTGAGTGCTTCGACGAAATTTCCGAACTGCGCCACCGTCCGTTCGGTGGAATCGAGCAGGTTGTCCGGAATCATTCCTCCCCATGGGTTCCCCATGACGCCCGTGATTTCCTCACCTTCTGGAAGCGGTGGAGCATCCACACCCTCCGGTACGACAAGATCGACGTGCCCCCGCCCAAGTCCCATACCTGCTGGTTGAACGATGGCTGTTGCTGTCTGGGGAATGACGTATTCTTTTTTGATCGCCCCCACAATTTGCACACCCGCATCGAGATGGGCAGCATCCTTGAATCGCAGTGATGTGACCCGTCCGACCTGCACGCCGCTGAGGTATATAGGAGCCCCTTCACCAATACCACTGGGACGTTTAATGACCATGATGAGGTCATATTCACCACTTCCAAAGATAGACGATATCTCGCCGAAAGACGTCATCAGCCAGCCCATCGCCATGAGTCCAACGACCATGAACAGTCCTACCGTGACGTTTCGACGTGTATCGCTCACCGGCTACGCCTCCTCTATGCTGAGCATGTCTTCTTCGCTCGCGCGTCCCTCGATGAATCTTCGAACGCGTTCAATGCTACAGGATTTCAATTCCTCGCATGTACCATCGAATATGAATTTTCCGCCGTGCAGCATCAGGATGCGGTCTGCAACCTTATATGCACTGGCCATATCGTGCGTGACGACAATACTGGTGACGTTGATGGATTTCTGCAACCTTAAAATCAGCTCATTGATGACATCAGCCCGCACAGGGTCCAGGCCCGTCGTCGGTTCATCGTAGAGGATCACCGACGGTTCCAGCGCAATGGCCCGAGCCAAGGCGACCCGTTTTTTCTGACCCCCGGACATCTCGGACGGCATTTTTGACTGGATCCCGTCCAGACCCACGAGGCGCAACTTCTCCGACACGATCTTATCAATGTCGAGATTCTTCGAATTCTTCTGCTGCCTGATGGGAAACGCGACGTTTTCGCCGGCAGTCATCGAATCGAACAATGCACTGAGCTGAAACAAGTATCCAAAATGTTCACGTAATCGCATGAGCTGATTCCGCGGCAGCGTGTCAACCCTGATTCCGTCGTAGTAGATCTCTCCGGAGTCCGGGCTTAAGAGCCCTACGATGTGTTTGAGCAATACGCTCTTACCCATACCAGATTCACCGATCACGACAGCAGTTTCACCCCGGTTAAGACGCAGGTTCACGCCGTCAAGCACAACCTGCTGACCGAAACGCTTGTGTACATTCGCAAGCTCGATGATGGGGACGGGTTCCATTTAGATGATCGCCTTAAAGCCCCAAATGGTGTCATACATGTCCTGCATCATTCTAAGCAGGTAGAAATCTGTCACCAGGATGACGATAAAACTCGTGACAAATGCGCTCGTACACGCCCGACCCACACCTTCCGCACCCGCACGGCAGTGAAAACCCTTATAGCATGAAATGATTCCGATGGCAGCGCCGAACACAACGCTCTTAATCAACCCGGCGAACAGATCCCAGTTCTCCACGGCGTCAGCCATATAGTACAAATAAGGCTCAGCCGGAATATCCTCCAGCGTGATGGCGACAAATTGCCCACCCCAGGCGCCCATAATATCGCAATACAGCGTGAGAATCGGTGCAAGCAGGATGCACGCGACGACACGAGGAACCACAAGGTGGCGGATCGGATCGGTACCCATCACCCGAAGCGCATCGAGCTGATCCGTGACTTTCATCGTCCCAAGCTCAGCCGTTAATGCACCCCCCACGCGACCAGCCAGCATCACACCCGCCAGCACGGGTCCAAGTTCTTTCACGACCGATAAATTGACCAGAATCCCCATGCGGTCTTCGAGACCGGCAGCCCGCAACTGCTCAACCGCCTGTGCAGCGATGACCAGTCCGACGAACAGACCCGTGATAATCATCACCGGGACAGAGCGGACGCCGATGATGTAGAACTGGGGCATGAGAAGTCCCCAGTCCTTGCGGCGTAGTGCGGTTTGCGGTATCCACCAGAGTGTCCCGCCGACGAATCGCCAGAACTGACCGAACGTGTCCAGCGTTTCGACTGTACGTCTTCCGATGGTTTCTAATCCAAGCATGAGGGGCTGCTCGAGTATAGTAGCAGTTGAACCGAAAAGGCGTTGTATCCACCCCCCGGAGCAGTGTCAAATCCACCGCGATCTGTCACCGTGACAATCTTCTCCGCTACCTTATGATACCCCGCATATGCCCAACGCACTGCCTCCGATATCCGTCATTGTCCCCACGCTGAACGAAGCGCTCAACATTAAGTCGCTCGTCACGCGTATTTGCTCCACATTCAAGGAGCATGGGATGACCGGGGAAATCGTCATCGTTGACGATGATTCGACGGATGACACCCAGGCTGTGGTCGACGCCATGGCGGAACGATACCCGGTTCGATGCATCGTCCGGCATGACTGTAAAGGATTGTCCGCGTCCGTACTGCACGGGTTCCGCGTTGCCCGTCATGACATATTTGTCGTGATGGACGCCGACCTCCAGCACCCGCCGGAGACGATTCCGCCACTCGTTCACGCCATTGTGAGCGGAGGGGCAGACATCGCCTTCGGTTCAAGATTTATATCGGGCGGAACCATCCACGAGCAGTGGTCGCTAGCCAGACGCATCGTGAGTTACGTTGCCATGCTGATGACACGTCCACTCCTCCCGATCCGTGACCCAGCCAGCGGTTTCTTCGCCATCTCCCGGGAGACCTGGCTGCGAGCGTCTCAGGTCCGGCCGATCGGTTTCAAAATCGGCCTGGAACTCGCCATCAAAGCCGGCTGCCAGAACTTCACCGAAATTCCAATCGCGTTTGGAACGCGTCGCGCCGGCGACAGCAAGCTGACACTCATGGAGGAAATCAGGTTCTTGCGACACCTCCTGCATCTCTACATCTTCCGCCTCAAGGGCGGTCCATCCGGGGGGAAGGGTGGTATCAACGCGTAGAAAAAAAGCCCCGGCCGTGACGCCGAGGCTTGAAGTATGCACAAGATTGACTACGTCGTCCTGATGCGCCTGACTATTCCGTCCTGACGCGCCTGGCTATTCCGTCCTGACGCGTCCGCGACCGTACGTCGCATATCCCACGGGTGCTACGTTGCGTCTCCGACACCGCCCGCGATGGCCGGTTCGGGGGGCGTATCGTTATTCTCCCGCTTCTCACCCTTGAACACGAGCATTTCGAGATCGTCCTCCGTCTCGCCCTTCTTGGCATCGACCACGACCGTATCACAATCGGTATACTCGTTCCGCAAGATAGACTCAGCCAATGCGTCCTCGACATACTGTTCGATCGCACGGCGGAGGGGACGGGCACCAAACTTCTCGTCCGTACCACGCTCGATGAGGAAGTCCTTGGCAGCCTGAGTCAGCTCCAGTTCCAGACCCTTCACGCGAAGACGCTCTGCCAGCTTCGCGAGCTCCAGATCGATGATGCTGACCATGTCCTTGTGCAGCAGTTTGCGGAAGACAATGATCTCGTCGAGACGGTTGAGGAACTCAGGACGGAAGAAGCCTTCAAGCTCGGTCTTGAGTGTTTCTTTCATCTTCTCATACGACAATTCCTCGTCACGCTTCTGGAAACCAAACGCTTCCTGATGCGTGATTTTCGCAGCACCGACGTTGCTCGTCATGATGAGGATCGTATTTTTGAAATCCACATGACGACCAAACGAATCCGTCAGACGACCCTCTTCCATCACCTGCAGCATCATATTGAAGACGTCGCCGTGGGCTTTTTCGATCTCGTCCAGAAGAATCACAGAGTATGGGCGACGGCGAATCCGCTCAGTAAGCTGACCACCCTCTTCAAAACCAACATATCCCGGAGGCGCACCGATCAGACGCGACACATTGTGCTTCTCCATATACTCAGACATGTCGATCACCATCAACGCATCCGGGTCGCCGAACATGAACTCAGCAAGACACTTCGCAAGATACGTCTTACCAACACCAGACGGACCCACAAAAATGAAGCTACCCATCGGACGGTTCTGATCCTTCAATCCACTGCGACTGCGACGCACCGCACGCGCAACAGATTTAACAGCTTCTTCCTGGCTGACGATGCTCTTGTGCAGCTCATCCTCCAGCGAAAGAAGCCGCTCCACCTCAGCCTTCTCAAGACGCGTCAGCGGAATGCCCGTCATGCTCGCCACCACCTCAGCGATGACCTCTTCATCCACGACGCCTTCACTCTCATTCGATTTATCACGCCATTCCTGCTGAAGCTCACGCTTCTTGATCTTCAACGACTCTGCCTTATCGCGAAGCTCAGCCGCACGCTCGTAATCCGCGTTCTTGACCGCCTCATCCTTCTCACCCATCAGGCTGGTCACTTCGTCCTCAAGCTTCGTCAGGCTTGGGGGCTTGGTCATGGTCTTGAGACGCAACCGCGAACCAGCCTCGTCGATCACGTCAATCGATTTGTCCGGCTGAACACGACCGGTGATATAGCGATTGGAAAGATCGACAGCCTCAGTGAGCGCCAGATCCGTATAACGAACACGATGATGAGCTTCGTACCGATCCCGTAGCCCTGTCAGAATCTCCACCGTCTCTTCACGATTCGGAGGATCAACCAGAATCTGCTGGAATCGCCGCTCCAGCGCACCATCTTTCTCAATGTATTTGCGATATTCGTCCAGCGTGGAAGCACCAATGCACTGAATCTCGCCACGACTCAACGCCGGTTTCAGCACATTCGACGCATCAATCGCGCCCTCAGCCCCACCAGCTCCGACCAGCGTATGCAGCTCGTCGATGAAGAGAATCACGTTCTTCGCACGACGAACCTCGTTCATCACGCTCTTGATCCGCTCCTCAAACTGACCGCGATATTTCGTACCAGCAACCATCATCGCAAGATCAAGCACCACAATCCGACGGTCCGAAAGCAATTCCGGAATATCGTTGCCAATCACCTTCAGCGCCAACCCTTCGACAATAGCGGTCTTGCCCACACCAGCCTCACCAAGCAATACCGGGTTGTTCTTCTGACGCCGACAGAGAATCTGGATCACACGTTCGATCTCACGCGAACGACCGATCACCGGGTCCAGCTTGCCCTTGCGCGCCATTTCCGTCAGGTCATGACCAAAGGAATCCAAAGCGGGCGTCTTGCTCTTGCCCTTCTTACCCTCGCCTGGCATGGCGCCGCCAGGTCCTTCCTCCATGTCGCCCGTCGCACCCAGAAGATTCAATACCTCCTCGCGAACCTCATCCAGCTTCAATCCAAGGTTCATCAGCACCTGGGCAGCCACACCGTCATGCTCTCGCAGCAAACCAAGCAGAAGATGCTCCGTACCAACATAGTTATGGTTCAGGTTACGCGCTTCCTCGATCGCATATTCGATCACCTTCTTCGCCCGAGGCGTCTGAGGGAGCTTGCCCATCGTCACCATATCAGGACCGCTCTTCACCAGCTTTTCAACTTCGAGGCGTACCTTCCGAAGGTCGACATCCAGATTCTTCAGCACATTCGCGCCGACGCCAGACCCCTCTTTCACCAGCCCCAGCAAAACATGCTCAGTGCCAATATATTCGTGATTGAACCGTTGAGCCTCCTGATTGGCCAACGCCATCACCTTGCGTGCCCGGTCTGTGAAGCGTTCAAACATTCCCCATAGTCTCCAAATCAAGGAACTCTTGCGACAGGTCACGAGCCACGTGGCGATCACGCGACTTCCGCACCGAACGACAAAACTTCAACCATCAACTTCAAACATTCAAACATCAACTTCAAACAACCATCCAGACAACTTCAAACAACGATCCAGACGGGTCCGGGTTACCGGACCTTAAAATTCTAGCACCCAAAAAATCACGCATCAAGAATACCGTTCGCACAAAGTCGAACACACGGCGTTGATGCTCTATCGGCACACCAGCAATGCGCGCTCAACGGGAGATCACCACAGAATCGCAATAGTGTACGCAAACCCCGATAAACACAACACATACGAGCATTTCTCTACCCGGAATCAGTGTGAAATCTGGAGGTGTCCCCAGGCGATTTCACAACCATTGTCGGACCTTGTCCCATTTCGGGAAATCTGAGGATAACCCTGTTTCAACACCCTCACGTCCCCTCCGAGAGCGTATTCAGGCGGTGTCCTGCCCCCGATCCAGCCCCTTTGACCCATAACTCAGGTATCGGACCCGTCGCCACGCACGGTCCGCATCCTTCCCACGGTCCATTTTCGTCAGCAGCTCTGCCCATTGCAGTGCGATCACCTCATGCTCATCATTGATCGAAATCGCAGCACGAAGCAAATCATGCGCCTCCTCAAGTCGCCCGTCAGCCTCAGCAGCCCTCGCCTCATCGCACAAAACACCAAGCTCGCGAGCGACCCCAACCCCAAAATTCTTCCGCAATCGACGATACAGCAACCACTGACTCCCACCCCACACAACGACGGTTCCCACCAGAAACAGCGCCCGGAACCAGCCATCAACCTCCTCAGGAGCGATCAGCGTGGTCACAACCATCGCCTGCGCACTCAGAACAAACAGCAACGCCACCGCAAGTCCAAGCCATTCACGCCGCGCGAGGATCAGTCCGGCACCCGGAACGAACATATTCAGTATCCATGTCAAAATTGACCGCATCAGATCATCCAGACCATATCGATCGCCTCATTTTGCTACCAGACGCGCATGACCCTGCCCAGACAAGGTCCACACCGCACCCCATTGATTCTCCCGGGCTTGCTCTCAATTGGTTACCCCGGGCTTGCCCCCAACGCACCGCTCCGCATAATGCATCGACCAGATACCAGCTCCGGAGACACAAGATGAGACAAACATTCAAACTGTCACCACCACGCTCGTCGGCCAGCAGAGCAACCATGCTCGCGTCGGCGACCGGAACAACCATGTCGGCGATCGGAACAACCATGCTCGCCATCAGCATAACCCTCTCGATGTCTGCCTGCCAGCAGCCATCCGCTTCGGGCGTCCGCTTCACGAAGCAGGCTGTCCGCGGTGTCGCATACGATTCCGTCTTTTCTGCCGCGCGGGACGCCATGCGGGAGCGATTTGATATAGCGAGTGAAAACCAGAATACAGGGGTCATTGTAGCACGGCCCAAGGGAGCAGAACTCCCGCCAGACCCAACACGCCCATTCAGCGATAAATTCAACGTAAAACACCAGGGACGCCGCACCGCAGAGTTCCGCCTGCGCCAGTCCGAGGAGGGGGTTGTCCTGTCCTGTCGCGTCATGCTCCAGCGCTACAACACCTCAGCCGTCCGGGCCTTCGAGCTTGATCGCACCACAGACGATCAGCCATCCGCCACCCCCGCACAGCGAGACGCTGGCAGTACGCCGGAGCAAAACGCCATCTGGGTCAATGTTCACCGCGACCGCGACATGGAGCGACAAATCCTCGCGTCCACCAGAGAGCTACTCAACCGAAATTCAAGCCCAAAACAGCTACCCTGAGAAGCCAAAACAGCTACCCTGAGAAGCCAGAGCAGCTACCCTGAGAAGTAAGAAATCTCATTGCAGGATTTCTTCACACAAAATACCACGCAGGACCGTTTTCGCTTGGCAAGGGACGCGCAAAACCGTACCCTGCACTCTGGTGTGGCTTCCGGACCCGACCTGCCGTGACCCAGAGCGAGGATTGACCATGATCCAGTGCAAAGACTGCGAATTCTTCGATCGCGAACACAACGGCGCCCCCATCCTCCTTTGCGACCCATACGCCACCATCAAGGAACCCGACTGCCTGAGCAAATGGCAGTTATTCAAGCTGGAGAGGCTCACCAGCGCCTACGAATCCACCCTGAGACTCAACCAGCGTTTCGCACCGATCCAGGAAAAAATGTTCCGATACCTCGAACGAGAAATTGACGATGCAGAGGATGCAGACAGTTGGAAATATGGTAGCGAAAATGACGACGACGACGACGGCGACGATTCACGCTGACAGAGTGCATGGTAGGGCGGGTCACACAGACCACAAACACGGGTTCACCAGCTTCTTTGGAGGAAGCATCTCATTCAACACGACGATGCCAAAATCCCAACCCACCCCCTGCGCGTAACCATCGTATCCGCGTTGGTGGTGACCCTCCCGATATGTATCGTTTTCGGATACACCGAGTGCATCCTCGCGTCGGCCATGACCATCCGACAGGGGCACCAGATCCCCCTCCACTGGATCCTCGCCTCCTGCGCAAGGGCAGCTGTCACGCACATGATGCTCTGGTGTCCGATATTCATCGTACTGGCTGTACCCGTCGCGCTTCTACGCCGAAAGCAGGCATCCACACCCGAACCAGTCCTCGCCGCCATCGCCATGCTCATCATCGGCGGCGTGGTCTTCATTGCAGACCTGCGACTCGCACGCTTCACGCCCACACTATCCTTCGCAGCCGGTGGCGCCATGGCAGTCTTCGCGGGCATCACTGCATACGTCTCGCTCCGCTGGCTGCAGAACAGATGCCCCGCACGCAGCTTCGCACACCTCAAAAATGCAACGCTCCTGGCATCCGGAATCGGTGCTGTTGCCTCAATATTCCTCCTGGTCCGCTCTCCTCTATACGACCCCGCGACCTACCGCCTGCCCTATCCCGAAGTCCCAACCAGCCCCGCTCGCGGCAGCGACAAGCCGAACCTCCTCTGGATCGTCCTCGACACCGTCCGCTCCGACCACATGTCATGCTACGGGTACGAACGCGACACCACACCATTCCTGAAAAACTGGGCGACCACCGCAAACGTCTTCACCCGCACCTTCTCCAACGGAATCTGGACCGCTCCAGGCCACGCAGCCATGTTCACTGGCAAAGCAACCCGCGAGCATGGCATGGACCACGGAAATTACTACCTCAGGGACGACAACGTCACCGTCGCAGATGTCCTACTCTCGCATGGATACAACACCGCATCCTTCTCAGCAAACCCATGGATATCCCGCGAACGCAACCTCGCCAAAGGGTTCGAGGTAGCATCCATCATCCACAATATAAGACAAATCTCTCGGTTCTCGTTGGAATCACTCTGTAAAAAATGGGGATGTTCCCCACCGGTCTCATGGCTTGATCCGGACTTCGGTGCAGCCCTGGCAAGCAAAATGGCTGCGGATTGGCTGGAGGACAAAGCAACGTCGAACGCTCCATTTTTTCTATTCGTCAATTACATGGAGGCACATGTCCCATACCGCGTTCCGAGGGCATTCCGGGAGCAATTTTTGGATAGCGACGAAGTCAGGAGATCCTACAAGTTGCGACACATCGTGCTGGGGAACCTGGTCGGTGAAGTCGGAAACCAACACAAAGCCATCAAAGAAGGAGCAGAACTGGAATCCGACCGGGAGATCCTGAAAGACCAATACAACGCCACGCTCCGATATCTCGACAGCCGCGTCGAAGACCTCCTGACACACATGGAGCGTTACGGATTGCTTGAAAACACCCTCATCGTGATCGCCTCAGACCACGGCGAGCATCTTGATACACACGGTATGTGGGCGCACCGATTCCTCACCTACAACGATCTCGCACACGTTGCGCTCATCATCAAAACACCAGGACAGTCCCAGGGCACACAAACCGACACGCCGGTCCAGCTTTCAGACATCCACAACACCGTCCTCACGCACATTCTCGGAACCACTGAGCATACGGGAGGTCGATACGCCGGAAATCTTCTGGAAATCGCCGCGAATCCTCCAGACGACAGGTTTGCTGTCACAGAATATGTCGGACCGAGTTATACCGCGGAAGAACTCATCGAAAAGCAAAACGATCCTGAGGTGACACATTGGTTGTACCCTCAGACCGCCATCCAGAACACGCGCTACAAATATATGATCTCAGCCGACGGTACGCGAGAGCTATACGACATCCAGTCCGATCCCGGCGAATTGAACAATCTCATCGACACGCACCCCGACATCGCAGCACCCCTCGTCTCGCACCTCAGGCAGTGGCACGATTCCATGCCCGCCTATACGCGCCCCGTCGCCGCGACAGATACCGATAACATCTCAGAAAGCACCCTCCAGTCTCTCCGATCCCTCGGCTACCTCGGCGGCAGCGACAACGGGTCTGATAAGCAGAGCGGTCCCAACAGCAAGAAGCAAGACTGACCCACCCCGCCCGCAACGATCTGCCCAACCTTCCACGAGCAGCAAGCCCTCCGGCTTCAGTCCAACCCCTCCCAGACCGATAGGACCACAATTCATAAGACAATACGAACAGGCATCATATAGACATACGAATCGGGCAGCTGAATCAGAATCGGGCAGCCAAATACGAACGGGCAGCTTCACAGGGGCGCGTCATATGACAATCCATGAATCGCCATCAAAGATCGCAACGACCCCTCTGCACCCAGTTCTGAACCCAATCCGCCAGACGATGCTCATCGCCATCACACTCATCATTCCAATCAGCATCGCAGTCGGACTCGGGGAATGCCTGCTCGCGTCAGCAATCACCCTGCGCAGAGGACACCAGGTACCCATCGACTGGATCCTCGCATCATGCGGACGGGCAGCCGTCACACACCTGCTCCTCTGGTGCCCACTCTTCACACTCATTATAGCGCCACCCGTGGCGATCACACGAAGAAATCAAACCTCATCCCCGGAACCCATCCTCTCGGCACTCGCGGTACTCATCATCGCAGCCATCGCAGTCCCGGCAGACCTCGCTCTGGCAGGGTTTGAATCGACGCGATACATCGTCGCAGGACTGGCTGTCGCAGTGTTCGCAGCTGCCACAACGTACATCATCATTCGCAGGTGGCAGAGACACATATCGCCACACCGCTTTCACCGCATGCGCAACCTCACACTCCTGGCATCCCTCCTCGCAGCAGCCATACCCATCCTCTACTTCATCGATTCCCCACTCTACGACCCCGCGACCTACCGCCTGTCTCACCCAGCCAATGAGTCCTCACCGGGCATCGCAACCGCACACGACACAACCCGGTCTCGCTTCAAGCTTGCCTCCGCTTCTGCAGCAACCAGCAAGCCCAATCTGCTCTGGATCGTCCTCGACACAGTCCGCCCGGACCACATGTCCTGCTTCGGATACGATCGCGAAACAACACCATTTCTGAACGAATGGTCAAAGGGGGTAACTCGTTTTTCGCGAACCTTCTCAAACGGGATGTGGACCGTCCCCGGACACGCAGCCATGTTCACCGGAAAATCAACCCGCGAACACGGGATGGACGAGGGGCACTACCACCTCAGCGACGACCATGCGACCGTGGCAGACATCCTCTCCGCACATGGCTACAACACGGCGTCCTTCTCAAACAATCCATGGATATCACGCGAATCCAACCTGGCCAAGGGGTTTCAGGATGCGACAGTTGTATACAATTTGCGACATCCATCGCGCTTTTCGCTAGAATACCTGCACGAGAAATGGGGGCAGACCCCGATCGTCCCCTGGCTCGATCCGGATTTCGGCGCAGCCCTCGCCAACCACCTCGCAGCCACCTGGCTGGACGAACAAGCATCCTCACCCGCCCCGTTTTTCATGTTCGTCAACTACATGGAAGGGCACCGTCCCTACTGGATTCCGAAAGCATACCGAGACCAGTACATGACCCCGGACCAGGTCAGAAAATCCTACGCTTTCAAACAACTCACCTTTGGCGACAAGGTCGTCCACAATGGAACACGATCAGCATCGCTCCATGAAGGTGCAGTTGACACAGGAAATCGTGTATTCCTCAGAGCCCAATACGACGCCACCATCCGCTACCTCGACGACCGCATAGCCGACCTCATGGAGCATATGCAGCGTCGCGGAATGCTCGACAACACCCTCATCATCATCGCTTCCGACCACGGCGAGTATCTCGGTGCCCACGACATGTGGTCCCACCGATTCCTCACCTACAACGACCTCGCACACGTAGCCCTCATGATCAAAACGCCGCACCAGTCAGAAGGAACAACCATCGACACCCCCGTCCAGCTCTCCGACCTGCACACAACCATCCTCAACTTCTGCATAGGGGCAACTGAAAACACCGCGGGCAAAGACGCGATAGACCTGCTCGATCTCGCACAGAACCCGCTCCCCGATCGATTTGCCATCACCGAATTTATGGGACCCAACACCAGAACCCGGAAGATCATCAACAGGGAACACAACCCCGAAATCGAGCACCGCGCCCAACCCCAGACTGCCATCCAGAATTCACGCTACAAATACATGATATCTGCCGACGGAACCCGCGAACTCTACGACCTCGAATCCGACCCGGGCGAATTCAGGAACTTGATTGACACGCACCCCGAACTGGCAGCACCCCTCGTGGCGCACCTCAAGCAGTGGTACGACGCCATGCCAACCTACACACGATCCGACACCGCATCGGAACAGATGACGGAAGACACCCTCAAATCCCTCAGAAGCCTGGGCTATCTGGGTGGTGATGGTCACGAAGACAACTGACCCGCACGACAGCACAGGTAATGCCCCGCACGACAGCACAGGCGATGCCCCGCACGACAGCTCCAGGCGATGACCCGCACGACAGCACCAGGTGAAGTGCCTACTTGCGATATCCCAGCGTCAGATCGTCGAAGTACACTTCAGCCATTTTTGCACCCGCCTCCGGAGCTTCGTCGTAGCGCACCTCAAGATAGACCCGGATCGCCCCGAAATTCGCAGGAATGCGACCCCACTTGTCAAGGAAATCTGACGCGAGATCACGCTGGAATCGGACCCATTTTCCAGTGACGGGTTCTTCAGTGCCAATGAAGATATATTTCGCGTTGGCGATATTGAAGGGTTGCTCATCTGCACCTGTGAGCGGATATCGGATCTGGTGGTTCGTCCAGCCCGGACGACTTTCATCCTCAAACACGATCACCACGAACTGCAGATATTGCTTGGCTGATGCACGGTTCCACTGGTCCACATAGTAGTATCCCGAAATATGGTCCGGAAAGCGATCACATTCCACCTCCTGGATCGCACCCGCCACCAGATGCTTCTGCCCGGTGTCTTTGCCAATCAGGGACAGATGCAGCGACTTTGATCCACTCCGGGCCTTCGAGTCATCCAGTACGAAATCGACCCAGTTGTCGTTCCCAAACGACCACCACGGATCGCGCCCGTCCTCGAATCCTCCATTGCTCAAGAGATTCTCTACGCTCTTCTCATCCACGTGCGGTGGGGGTGCTGCCGCTGTCTGCTTGATGGCTTTGCGAAGGGGTCTTCTCGGTGCCGCTTTCTGAGTGGACGTCTTTTGGGTGGACGCCTTCTGAGTGGACGTCTTCTGAGCAGGTGCTTTCTTATCGGGTGCTATCTGGGCGGGAGCATTCTCGGCGGACTGCTTTTTCTGTGCTGCAGCAGTCTCTTTCTGCCCAACCTCCTTTTGCGCAGTCTTATCTTTAGCAGTCTCAGGGCGCGGTTTTTCCGACGTGCAACCAAGCGTTAAAACCAGCACCGCGACCCAGGACAGGGCTACTCCGCCTGGTCGCAAACTGCGTCTTCGTTTCGATCGTACATTTCGTATGTTCTGCATGGCTGACAACACCTTTCAATGCTCCTGGATTCGCTTGCAATCTTCCACATCCACGACGGCTACCCACAGTCGGCGACCCTACCCCGAACGACGCGAGAGGACAAGATCGGGATCAGCCAACGGATGGCCTTTTCGCGCCCGACTACACTGTTCAGTATACACCATGGCTGGGTCCGAGTCCAGTGAAATGTGAGGAATAAATTAGGATTTTTGTAAGCTCAATGCCAGCCTGTAGTTGCCGGGGGTATCGGGCGTGGAATTGCGTGGTGGAGGCTTGGTATTCCATCCCGATTCTGCGTTATTTACGTCCGATAATGTTTCTGTGGACGTCAGATGCGCGTTTCTGCTACATTGGAAGCCAGTCTGGGCGAGATCGCATCTGGTGCGATGGTTTGGCGAACGGCTGGCGACGGAAGACGGAAAAAAGAAGGTGCGTCCGGGACGCACCCTACGCGTCTTTGGGTACTCGTGAAGGGATGTGGATGTGCATGGTGGAGGCAGGTCAACCTTTCGCCTTGAGGCGAAAGAACGATCTGCCCTACGTCTTGTTGATTTTGCGGGGTTTCAGGGAGTGTTCGGGGGTGATGGGCGTTGCGAGTAGTTGTGTCATCGGGCAGTGCCCGACCTTCTGACTGGTGCTATGGTTTGGCGCACGGCTGGCGACGGAAGACGAAAAAAAGAAGGTGCGTCCGGGACGCACCCTACCGATTGATTGACGCGGTCTTGCGGATTGCTCGGTGTGATCTTCGGCTCCCCCACCTTTGAAAAGGTGGGGGAGCCAGGCCATCATTATGTGACAGGAGCCTACAGGTTCCACCTTCATTACGCGACGGGACAAGATCGAATCCAATCAGTATCATGGCGGATTGACTGAAATGCCGATGGATCGTCGTGGTCTGCGCCAGTCGTGGGAGCGTTGCAGCTTCAATCAGGGTTGTGGGCGTAACGTCTGCTGGGATCAGGATATACGGAGTTCAGAACGTGCCGGAAATCGTACGAGCCAAAGCTTATACCTCGATCGCCAACCTTGGATGGGGTTTTGATACGTTCGGACTGGCGGTCGATGTCGGCTTCGATACCGTGTCTGCTGAGCGGGCATCGTGGGGACTGTCTCTGGCGGTGGTGGGGCGTTATGCCGAGGGGATTCCCGATACGCTCGATCAGAACACGGCTGGCAAGGCGGTGATCGCCATGATGGTGGGGGAGGGACTTGAGACCGGGATTCGCCTCGAGATCGACAAGGGGACTCGCCCGGGGAGCGGTCTGGGATCGAGTGCTGCGAGTGCTGTGGCTGCTGTTGTGGCGGTGGATGCGTTGCTCGAGTTGAATACGCCGCGTGAACGACTGGTGCGGTATGCCTCAGAGGGTGAGCAGGCTGCTGCTGCGGTGGCGCATACTGATAATGTGGGTGCTTCTCTGTATGGTGGATTCATATCGTGTGGGAGTGACGGGGTTGTGACGCCTCTTGCATGGAGCGATCGTATCCGGTTCGCGATCGCGCATCCTGCGATTCAGGTCAGGACGAGTGATGCCCGTGCTGCACTACCGGATCAGGTTGATTTGAAGACCTATGCTGAGGGCTGCTCCCGATGCGCCAGGATTATTGCGTCGGCTGATGTGGGCGATGCTCGTGCATTCGGTGCGGCTGTCCATGGTTCGTTTGTAGATATCGCGCGGTCTCGCTTTATACCCGGGTTCGACACGGTTGTTGCGGCAGCCCGGAATGCTGGTGCGTTCGGTGTGATTGTGAGTGGTGGCGGTCCGTCGGTTGCTGCGGTTGTGGACGATGGTATGGACGCATCGCCTGTGGCGGATGCGATGCAGGCTGCGTTTGCGTCGGCGGGGGTTGCGTGTAACACCTATATGGCTGCTTCGGTGAAGGGTGCTCATGTTTATGAGACGAGCTAGTGGTCTTCGATATGACAGCGTGATGATTGAGGTGAGCGGGTGATGTACGGGATGGAATTATGAGGCAGCGATGTTTCACATGTGGTACTCACTATCCGCTGGATCAGGTGCTCTATACCTGTGCGCAGTGTGGGTGTGTTCTGGAAATTGAACTGGATGTGTCAGAATGTGTGGCTGAGTCGTTGAGCGGTGCAGGTGTCTGGCGTTATGCTCGATTTCTGCCCGTTGATGCTGGTCGTCGGGTTTCACTTTCCGAGGGCGATACGGGGCTTCACGCCTGTGAGCGTCTGGGGTCCGAGTTTGGTATTCCGCATCTTTTCGTCAAGAACGAAGGGGAGAATCCTACGGGATCCTTCAAGGATCGCGGGATGACGGTGGGTGTCACCAGGGCGGTTCAGCTCGGTGCGAAAGCTGTCGCGTGTGCGTCTACCGGGAATACGGCTGCTTCGCTGTCTGCCTATGCTGCGAGGGCTGGTCTTCGTGCGATTGTGCTGGTGCCGAGTGGTCAGGTTGCGGTTGGAAAGATTGCTCAGTCGGTGATCCATGGCGGCGAGATTGTGCAGATTGAGGGCAATTTCGACGACGCAATGCGCGTGGTCCAGCAGCTAAGCCTCGACACGGGCGATGTGTATCTACTCAACTCGATCAACCCGTTTCGCCTTGAGGGTCAGAAGACGCTCGCGTATGAGATCTGTGAATCGCTCGGGACATCGCCCGACGTGGTCGTCCTGCCGATGGGGAATGCGGGGAATATCAGCGCGATCTGGAAGGGTTTTCAGGAGTTCAAAGCTGCGGGGATGATCGATTGTCTGCCGCGCATGATCGGTGTGCAGGCGGAAAATGCTGCACCCCTGGTGGCTGCGCTTGCGGAGACCGATCCTGACGTGTGTCACCTGAGCGATCCTGAAACCGTGGCCACTGCGATTCGCATCGGGGCGCCGGTCAACTGGCGGAAAGCGATAGCAGCCGTGCGGGAATCCGGTGGATGCGCCGGGACGGTGTCTGATGCAGAGATTCTGGCTGCCCAGCGCGATCTCGCTCGCAAGGAGGGTCGATTCGTGGAACCCGCCTCGGCTGCTCCCATTGCGTGGTTGCGAAAGAATGGTTTGAGCGACGCGGAAACGGTGGTCTGCGTCGCCACTGGACATGGTTTGAAAGATCCGGATGCGGTCCTCCGAGAAGCTCCACGCTTCACGACTGCGCATCCGACCCTTGCATCGCTCAAGGAAGCGCTCAACATCCAATGAAGATCATGCTCATCGGATTTGGTGTCGTCGGGCAATCGCTCATCCAGCTCATCGAGCATCGATCTCAATCGCTCTATCGCGACTGGGGTTTGCGTCCGCGATTCGTGGGCGTTGTCGATTCTCGCGGAGCAGCCGTCTCCGAGCATGGGCTTGAGGGCAGTGCGTTGTTCGCAGCCAGAAAGCAGACGGGTACGGTCGCAGGGGTTCCGGGGCATGGGATTCAGAACCCCAATGTGGAGCGTCTCATCGAAGACAGCGATGCGGATGTGGTGATCGAAGCGACGCCAAGCACACTCAGCTACCCATCCGCCGCCATGATGCACATCCAGACGGCTTTTCGATGCGGATGTCATGTCGTCTCGATCAACAAGGCGCCACTGGCGGTTGCGATGCCCGCGCTGCTGGAGCTGGCGGAATACAATCGCGTTCAACTCCGATACAGCGGAACCGTCGGCGGTGGAACGCCCGTGCTGGCGTGGGCGAAGGAATGTACCCGTGGCGATGAGGTGGTCACGGTGAAAGGGGTGTTCAACGGTACGACGAATTACATTCTCTGGCGGATGACGGAATCTGGCGCGAGCTATGCTGAAGCGCTGTCTGAGGCAGCTGATCTTGGATATGCGGAGGCTGACCCGAGTGCCGACGTCGATGGTATAGATGCCGCGACAAAAGTGGTCATCTTCACCAATCTTGTCATGGGTAGACCAGCCACGATGTCCGACGTCTCCATCACGGGGATTCGAGATTTCGATAGCGACCTGATCGTCGCCGCCCGCGATCGTGGGAATGTGATCAAACTTATTGGCGAAATCGGTGACACGCTCAGTGTGCGACCCATTGAAGTGCCACACGACGACACGCTGAATGTAACTGCGAGCTTGAACGCTGTGACGGTGACATTACGACATGGTGGAGACGTCACACTGGTAGGCCGAGGTGCTGGCGGACCCGAGACAGCCACAGCGGTGCTTCGAGATTTGCTTGATATCTGGACGTGCATGGGAGGGCAGCAATGAGAATCATCATGAAATTCGGTGGATCGAGCATGGCTGATGCGGAGAAAATCCGCCATTGCGCCAGCATCATCCAGTCAGCCGCCGAGCAGAACGAGGTCGTCGCCACCGTCTCAGCGATGGCGGGCGTGACCGATCAGCTGATCGAGCTGGCTGAGGCAGCAGCATCTGGGAACCGTACCGTGAAGCATACCCTGCTCGGTGCATTGCGCGCTCAGCATGAGACTGCCGCGGGTGCGATCGGTGCGGATACAGAGATACACCGAATCCTCGACGATCTGGAGACACTCGCAACTGGCATTGAGGCAGTCGGAGAGCTTACTCAGAGATCGCGTGATGCGGTGTTGGCGTATGGTGAGCATCTTTCGACGGCGCTGATCGCGAAAGCTGCGAACGCACAACCGTTATCGGGGCGTGAGGCTGGGATCGTCACGGACGATCGTTTTGGTGAGGCAAGCCCGCTGATGCACATCACCTGCCACCAGATTAAGGAGCGTCTCGAACCGCTGCTGGCTGGGGGAGCGACTGTCATCGTGACCGGATTCCAGGCAGCCACGCAGCACGGCGTCGTGACGACCCTCGGGCGTGGCGGATCGGACTATACCGCCACCATACTCGGTAAAGCGTTGCATGCGGATGAAATTCGGATCTTCAGCGATGTGGACGGGTTGATGACCGCCGACCCGCGAATGGTGAATGATGCGAAACTTCTCGACGGGATCACCTTCGCCGAGGCAGTCGAAATGGGGCAATTCGGGGCAAAATCCATGCACCCGCGCGCGCTCGAACCTGCTGCGGAAGCGAAGATACCGGTCCGGATGGCCAACACCTTCCACCCCGACGCACCCGGTACACTCATCGCAGAAGGAGCACCCGAGGGGGGATCCGTCCGATCGGTGCTGATGCTGAAAAACGTCGCATTGCTCACCGTCTCCGGGGCAGCCATGATCGGAAGACCGGGCACGGCAGCCTCCATCTTTTCCGCGCTCGCCAGCGAAGATGTCAACATTCTCATGATATCCCAGACGGTGTCCGAAGCTGGAATATCCATGGTCATCTCCAAGGCCCAGCTCACAAGAGCATCAGCCGTCCTCGATCGCAAACTGCTCCGCACCGGTCTGGTCAAGGGCGTTCAGGTGGATCGCGATACGGTGGTAGTGGCTGTGGTGGGTGCGAAAATGCACGGCGAACCAGGGATCGCAGCGAAAATTTTCACCGCCATCGCAGAAGGCGGAGTCAACGTGCTGGCGATCGCGCAAGGATCCTCGGAACTGAGCATCTGCATCCTGGTCCACGCAGACGACGGACCCACCGCGGTTCAAGTGCTGCACACCGCTTTCGATCTGTAAGCTGCACACCCGATCTGTAGACTGCACACCGCATTCGATTCTATAAGCTACACACTGCTTTCGATTCTATAATCCACCCGTCAATTTCCTACTCCCCGGGATAGAGTAGAATCCGGTCGTGCGCAATCAGAATCAGATCGTCGTGGTTGTCACTCGTAACATCGTCGATCACGATCCAGCGTGGCTCTGGATCCGCCTGCCCACGGCGGCGAAATTGCTTCTTGGCGAACACGCGAAACTTGTTCCCACGCACCATCGCATCCTCCGGGTCGAAGGTCAGAATCTCCACAAAGTGGTTGGCTGTATCCACGACGACAACATCGCTGATCTCATCATGGTTCACATTACCGACAGCCAGCGCACCAAGTCGGGCGTCCTTCACAGACGACTCATACACGCCCTTGTCATTCGCGTGGATCGGCGATCGATCCGGAAGGATGAGCGTCAATTCTCGCCTGGACGCGAGCAGGATCGACGGGACATCGGTTCCGCCGAGGGGGGCTGCCAGCATCGCCTGGAGATCGATGGCGCCCACATGGATTTTCCGATCGAGGTTGTACGCACCGCTTTTGCCCGGTTTGAACACGATCACTTCTTTTCCCCTGCGATCGTAGACCGCCAGCGGAGTGCGAGATTTGTCTGAGAGGGCGCACAGTCCGGTAAGCTCCGAATCGCTCGTGGGCGCGTTGTATTGATCGAGAATTTCCCACGCATTTTGCTTATTGATATGCAAGGCGCGGATAAAACTTTTCTGCGCGATGAGGATTTCGCGCTTCCCGTCGCCATCGGTGTCCGCATGAGCGAAGGCCTGAATGCGGGCGTCGTTCACCAGGCCGGTCTGCGCGTCGCCACCACTCTCCAGAAGCTCAAATGACCCGTCAGATTGCTGCAATATCGCGACCAGGGGTGCGTAAGGAGAAAAAATAAGCACGTCAAGTCGTCCGTCGCGGTTCGCATCGATCCAGCGCACACCAGACGGTGGTTCATCCATATCCTCAAGCTCGATCCGGGCGGCAGGATCGTCCGATGACTTGGCTGTGAGCGACTGAACGGTAAGCCAGTAGACCGAGTCTTCATCGCGCGAAACATACGCAATCGTAGCGTCCGCATCAGGATCTGGACGCCCAACATCCAGCGCGAAGGGCTTCTCGAAGGTCGAGATCGCGCTGGGGAAGCTTAACCGGCCGTTGCTGAAGGTGCTTCGTGCGATCGTTCTCTCTTCCGGACTGCAAACATACACTTCAGCCACACCGTCGCCATCAGAATCATAGCAGCGTAAATCGCTCAAATCGGTCTGTCCTCCGAACGATTGCGAGCTGACAAGCCCCCGCGCGGGCTTCTGAGCGAACAGCACCATCTGCGCCGCGTCAGCATTGGTCGTGACAACATCGAGCAGCCTGTCACCATCCACATCGCCAATGGAAAGCGGCAGGCCTGTTCCGTCAGAACTTCCGGGAATAGGAAGCTGAAGCACCGCCCAGTTGTCGTCCGATTCCGACCGGTTGTTCGGCGAAATACTCCATCGCCTCAAACGCCCGCTGATCCGTTCCACGCCAAATAGATCGGCAGCGCGACTCCCGTGCGTCGCCGCAAATTTCGCACTACGCAAAGCGGGCAGACGCACACGCTGGACAGCGCCAAATTCACCAGGCCGCTCCTGCATCCGAATACGCAGGGGGTAGCTTTCCTCGTCAGTCACCAGCACAAGATCGTCCAACCCGTCGCCATCCAGATCCACCGCTTTGAGGGCGAGCGGATTTTCGAGCGCGTGGGTAAACCGTTTGGGATTGTCCAGTCCGCCACCAGATTTCTGATAAAAAATGAGCACAGCCTTTTCCGCGAGCAGAACGACATCCGCCCGCTTGTCGCCGTTCATGTCAGCCACATCCAGACCCGAGGCCAGCGTCATCCCATCCCGCACACGACGCGTCTGCGGGGCATCAAACGTTCCATCGCCCATCCCGGGCAGGATGACCAGCTCATTGGGTTCGCCGAAAAACAGAATGTCCGCATTCCCGTCGCCCGTCACATCCGCGACCTTGAGGCAGGATATCTGCCACGTGACCGAGGCCTTTTTCCGCTCAAATCGCCAGTGATCGACCAGCTCATTGACTTCCTGCGGTGCAACGACCGCATCCGCTTTATTCATACGTTGCAGGAAAACCTCGATCGTACTCTTTTTGTTGTTCACGACGACCAGGTCGCGGGCACCGTCATTGTTGAAGTCAGCAGTGCGCAATTGCGTGATGCCATCGTCGATTTTGATGATTTCAAGCGGTGCAAACCCGAAATGGTGGGGTAGACGATTGCGTTCCTCCGGTGTAAGCCCGCTCGCCTCGGCTGACAGGTCACCCACACTCAATACCAGAGCAGCAACCGTCAGTCCCGTGAATACGCGTAATAATAAATGTCGCATTATGTCACCCGATTGGTCATGATTAGAAAATAGTCATCAATTTCTAGTACCAGTCTACCGCATGGTTACGCTATAATCCAGTTGCTCGGCTGATTCCCATCCGTTAGGGTATGACGGTCGATCATAAGACCATTTTGTCCGCAGTTCAGGCCTGTTCGCCATTCAGGAGGTATTTGTATGATGACGCGTTCATCTATTCGTCCATCCACCGCTCCGGTCGCCGTCATTCCGGTCACAATCATTCCGGTCACCGTCATTCCGGTCGTCATCGTTGCGATCACGTTTCTCGCATCTCAAAACCCCCTCGCCGCCGACGAAATCGTGCTCGTCAACGGCACCCGGATCGACGCGGAAATTGTGAAGGAAACGGCTGACGCGGTGTTTGTCGATATCGGTCAGGACGTCCTCAAGCTCACGCGTAGCGAGATCCGCGAAGTCATCAAGTCGGACGACAACGCCTCAACCGATCCTGACGCATTGGATTACGCTGCCAATGTCCATATCACCGATGATCTGTACCGGACCGCAGACCTCTCGCCAGCCTCGCTCGAAGAGCAGGCGCAGCGACTGGGCGAGGGCGTCGTTCTGGTCCGCTCACCCGGCGGGCTGGGAAGTGGCTTCATTGTCCATGAAGATGGTTACGTCATCACGAACTTCCACGTCGTCGAAAACGAGACCCAGTTGACGATCAACATTTTTCGCAAGGACGGGGCAGCTTTTCGCAAGGAAAAAATCGAAGATGTACGCATTATCGCGGTCAACCCGTTCGTCGACCTGGCGTTGCTGAAATTTGACCCCCCTGAGGGTATGCAGGTCACTGTGACGCATCTCGCTGAGGGCAGACCTGTACGCGAGGGCGACGCCGTTTTCGCCATTGGCAACCCGCTCGGTCTTGAGCGTACCATTTCCAAGGGAATCGTCAGCAAGCGGAACCGTGCAGAGGGCGGTTTGACCTACATCCAGACCACCACGCAGATCAATCCGGGAAATTCCGGAGGCCCGCTGTTCAACGACCGTGGCGAGGTGATCGGCGTGACCAACATGGGATACCTGTTCGCAGAGGGATTGAATTTTGCGATCCCCGTCCAATACGTCATCGAGTTTCTCAAAAACCGCGATGCCTACGCATACGATGCGGACAACCCCAACAGTGGCTTCCAGTACCTCGAAGCCCCACGCCGTGTGGATCTCGATCCACCCGAGTTTTTGAAGCCCGAAACCTCAACCCCCGATGTACCCAGGCGTGCTGTCCAGTAATCACCCGGACGTGCTGTTCGGCAGCTAACCAGAGGTATTGTCCGGCGGGGTAGGTTTCACGCGCCACACAGCACGACAGCAGTTGGTTTCACAGTCGTTTTCGTACAATGAACATGCGCGAGTGGACTGTCCCACCGCGTTGACATCAACAATGATGAACATCAATCACCCGCGAGGAGTATGTTGTGATTAGAAAAACACTGAAAAATACTTGTATTGCGATAGCGCTCCTTGCCCCATTGACCGCTCAAACGCCAGCGACAGCGAAGGACAAACCAGCAAAGTGGGCACCGCAGGACGCACTCATCTACATTGGCATCCCCGACTGCGACAAACTCACCGAGTCGATCAAGAAGACAGCCATGTTCCGAATGGCAGAGGACCCAGCCATCAAGGATATCGTCCAGCCATTCAAGAAGCTCTTTGAAAATGCAAAATCGCTGATGGCCGAGAGGCTGGGGCTTGCATCGCCCGCCGACCTGGAAGTCTACCCCGAGGGCGGACTGGCGCTCTACGTCGATGCGTTAGCCATGGTCGATGACCCCGAAGCCGACGCGGAAATCGCACTGGTGATGGAGATGGGCGACAATCTCGAAAAAGCAACACGCCTCGCACAGAGCATCGTCGACGCCAGCTTGCGAAACGGTGGTGAAAAAGACACCAGGGAAATCGCCGGAAAGAAAATCACCATCATTCGCTTCAAAAAGGACCATGATTCCGACGCCGACAACACGGAAGTAAGTGCAAGCGACACCGACACTGCCGAAAAACTCCTCGACGGCGTCGAGCTTCCGGACGGCGCACAACAGGCCATCTCGCAGGCACTCAGCGGTCTCGAACCACCGGAAGAATTTGCATATGTCTTCGACGAGTCCCGATTGATCGTAGCCTCAGCAGCAGAAACCGTCGCCAGTGCAGTGAAACGCATGAACGGCAAGGGCAAGGAGACGCTCGCATCTTCCAAGGCCATGCGAATACTCAAAAGACGTGCCGATAAAAAAGGTCAGATACAATTCATCGCAAACATCCCGAAAATGATCGATCTCATCTCCCGTTCAGACGCAGATGCAAAGCGAAATATCAGTGCGATGGGGGCATCGTCGTTTGGACCATTCGTCGCGACGATTTCATACACCCCGTCCTCTAAAATCGACTCAGAGATGCGCGGTTTCCTGGAGATCAGCAAAGGAGAACGGATCGGCTTGCCAAAAATTTTACTCATGGAAAACACGTCCACAAACCCACCATCCACGGTCCCGGCGGATGCGATCTTCTACGGATCGATCAATCTAAACCCAGCCACAATCCTCGAAGAAGTGATCGCCATCACCTCTCGCATCGACCCACCAGCGGCAGAGCAGATGCGGGCAGCCATGAAGATAACCATGCTCGACGGCACAACACTGGACATCCAGAAGGACGTCATCGCCCACCTCACAGGACCATTGTCCATGATGCTAAGCGCCGACAAACCCTTCAACAACGAAGATTTCACCGCATACATGGCAATCGAGCATGATTCGGTGGATGCGATAAAGAAAATATTCACCAGCATCGTTCCCCCTGGTATGTTAATGCCATCTGAATTGCTCGGGCACTCGGTGTTAGATGTCCCCATGATGCCAGGCCTCTGCTTCGCCGTGACTGACAAGGCGATGATGTCAGCCACACGCACAGCAGCAGAGAACTACATCCGTGGCGAGGGCAAGTCCGACCGGGGCTTGAAGGGAAACCGGACGTTCAAGGCAGCAGCCAAACATGTACCACGCAAGACCAGTGCGGTTTTTTATGGTGACGGCAGGCGAGCGATGGACGCACAGGTAGCCATCGATAAAAAGGGAGATATCGCGCCGAACAGTCAATTGCCATTCGGGATGCCGATCGGCATGGTCTTGCGATGGATGGTGGGTCAAGGTGCCGACCCAGACCTCCTCAAATACGCAGACGCAATGCGGAAGTATCAGACCGCTGGGATCGTGACCCTGGCGTCAGAGTCCGACGGAATCCGGTTTGACGCCGTCACAATTCTCCAGAAGGAAGACAAGTAAGCCTCCAGAAGGAAGACAAGTAAGCAGCAAGTCGTTTCGCAATGGCAGGGGCCGCCGTGAAGACCATTGAGCGGAGAAATGTTCAAATATCGAAAAATAGTTAGCAAACGAACCCTGCCAGCTAACTACGCAAACACAGTGAGGAGGAAGCAATGCACTAGATAAGCCTCTGGCGACAGGCACGCCCTGTTGCGCAATTTTATTCAACAGCCGTGGCGATCATCGCACTATGGGGGCTTGCATCAGCCCCCGCCATCGCAAACTTCGTCAACTGGGAAAACGCGCACGTTCACCCCCTCGACACCACCCCGGACGGAAACACGCTGCTCGCAGTCAACATCGCAGACAATCGACTCGAACGTTTCGACATCTCCAGCGGTACACCAGTCCACACAGGAGCGATCCCCGTCGGTCTCGACCCAGTCTCGGTTCGCGCCCGCACCAATTCAGAAGCATGGGTCGTCAACCACATTTCAGACTCCGTCAGCATCGTCGATCTCGATACCGGAAACGTCATTGCAACACTCAAAACACTCGACGAACCTGCAGACGTCGTATTCGCCGGAACCCCGCAACGTGCATTCGTATCCTGCTCACAAGCCAACACAATCCAGGTCTTCGACCCCAGCGACTTAACCATCGCACCAGTCGAAATCCCGATCGACGCAGAAGACCCACGCGCAATGGCAGTCGATGCAGCAGGCGGAACGGTATACGTCGCAATCTTCGAATCCGGAAATGGATCAACCGTTCTCGGCGGCGGAAGTCAGATGGGCGGCGGATTCCCACCCAATGTGGTCAGCGATCCAACCGGTCCATACGCAGGTGTCAATCCGCCTCCAAACGCGGGAGCAAACTTCGACCCACCACAAAACGCCGCAAATCCATCACCACCCGCCGTCGGACTGATCGTCAGGCAAAACGCATCCGGAGACTGGATGGACGACAACGGTGGCAACTGGACAAACCTCGTGTCCGGCCCGAACGCAGCCGCTTCCGGGAGACCCATCGGCTGGGATCTGCCCGACCGCGACATCGCAATCATCGACGTCAACACCCTGTCCGTCACATACGTCTCAGGCCTCATGAACATCTGCATGGCCCTCGCGGTGAACCCCGGCAGTGGCTACGTAACACTCATCGGAACAGACGCGACCACGGAAATCCGCTATGAACCCAACCTGAACGGCACATTCGTCCGTGTCAAATTCGCCTCAGTAGACACCGCATCACCCGGTACACCGATCAACGTCGATCTCAATCAGCACCTGACCTACGCAACATCAACGATCCCCCAGGCAGATCGCGACAGATCAATCTCAGACGTCCGAGGCATCGTCTGGAACGCAGCCGGTTCGCGCGGATACATCACGGGCATGGGGTCCAACAACATCACCATCATCGATGCGGGGGGCAGCAGGTCAGGCCTGCAACCGACCATCGAGGTCGGCGAGGGACCAACCGGCGTCGTATTCAATGAAGCGAGCAACCGACTCTACGTCCTCAACAAATTCGACGCTTCCATCACAACAATCGACACCCTCAGCGAAAGCGTCATCGCGAACAACCCGTTCTACGACCCCACGCCGACTGCGATACAGACAGGCAGAAAGCACCTCTACGATACCCACAAAAATTCAGGCCTCGGGCAGGTCTCATGTGCATCCTGTCATATCGATGCACGCATGGACCGCCTCTCATGGGATCTCGGAGACCCCGCAGGCGACATGAGGGTCTTCAACCAGAATTGCAACAACGGCGTCGGCGGTGCCTGCGAGGATTGGCATCCCATGAAAGGCCCCATGACCACCCAGACACTCCAGGACATCATCGGAAAGGAACCACATCACTGGCGCGGCGATCGAGACGGAATCGAGGAATTCAGCGGGGCATTCATGGGGCTCCTGGGCGACGACACAACCCTGACAACATCCGAAATGCAGGAATTTGAAGATTTTCTCGCAACAATCGCATTCCCACCCAACCCATTTCGCAACATGGACAACACCCTCCCATCCCTGCTACCGCTACCAGGACATTTCACCACAGGCCGCTTTTTACCGGCAGGTCAACCCCTCCCAGATGGCGATGCCGTCAATGGCCTCAATCTCTACAGAACCGCAGGCCTCGATGGCGTGGATTGCGTCAGTTGCCATACACTCCCAACCGGCATCGGTTCCGATTACACGCTGGTCGGGTTCGCATTTCAGCCCATCCCACCAGGACCCAACGGCGAACGCCAGCACAGCATCGTCTCTGTCGATGGCTCTACAAATGTCAGCTTGAAAACACCACAGCTCCGAAACATGTATGAAAAAGTCGGATGCGAAATGACCCAGGGATCAAGTCGGGCAGGGTTCGGTTTTCTCCACGACGGATCCGTAGACTCAATCGCAAGATTCGTCTCCGAACCCGTCTTCAGCCTCAGCTCCGCACAGGACGTCGCAGACATCGTCGCATTCATGCTCGCATTTTCCGGATCTGACCTGCCCCTCGGTTCACCCACAAACCCCACCGAACTTCCAGGACCACTCAGCGTCGACACCCACGCAGCCGTCGGCATCCAGACGACCCTGGTAGACGCCGGGACTGCATCCCCAAACCAGCTTCAGCTCATCTCCGACATGGTCGCCCTCGCAGATTCGTCGGCGGTGGGCCTTATCGTGAAAGGCCTGCAGCTCGGACATCAGCGCGGCTACGCCTACCTTGGCGGCGGCGTGTTCCAGTCGGATCGGGCTGCTGAAACACTGGCGGCGCTTGATCTTCAATCGCTGGCTGTAGCAGGCAGCGAGCTGACGATCACGATCGTACCATTTGGCTCGCAGGAACGCATGGGGATCGACCGCGATCAGGATGGCTTCCTCGATCGCGACGAACTCGACGCATGCAGCGACCCAGCCAACCCGCTCAGCATCCCCCAGACCCCGTTGCCGGACATGGATAACGACGGGATCGGCGATCTCTGCGACAACTGTCCAAACACCCCAAACTTCGACCAGGCAGATACCACCGGCGACGGCGTCGGCGATGCCTGCTCTGGCGCGATCCCCACAGTTTCAACATGGGGCACGATTGTGCTATCCCTCCTGCTCCTGACATCTGGAACCCTCATATGGCGGAGACAGATCGCGCTGGCATAGAAGCAAAGCTGGCATAGAAGCAAATACGACATATCCTCAGTATCTGGTTCGTACAAAAAGACGGGCCGACACCCATTTCAGTGGATGTCGGCCCGTCGGTAGTTAGCTACTTGCGCACGATAACGCGTATCTGCTCACGACAGCTCACGACAGGTCGCGGCAGATTGCGGCAGATTACGGCACGCAGACGTTTCCGTTCTCGTCGCAGGTCTGACCCGGACAAGGATCGATCGGTCCGCCTGCCGGAATCACGGTATCAAACACCGCCGTTCCAGCTCCGAATCCACCATCAACACTGCGTACGCCGAACCCAACCGTATGCGGTCCGGAATTCCCGGCAAGCGTGTCCAGATCCACGACATAGTGAATCGGACTGCTGACCTGTCCGCCGTTATCCACCGAACCAGCCCCTGCACCATTGCCGGTGGTCGCAGCACCCAGCGTCCCGTCGGAATTCAGACCATAGTACGTCCCATTCAGATAGAACACCGGATAATCCCACGTTCCGGTATCCGAACTGGAGTAACTGAGCAGGTCGAACTCGAGATTAGCACCATTGACGGTGACATTCCCCTGGCTGGAGAGCGAGAAGCCCGCCGAACCGGCGTTCGTTCCGACGATGTTCAGGTTGCCCGGATAGGTGATCGAACCGCCGCCAGGAGCACTGGTCCACGATCCGCCACCATCGAACGTACCGTTGACGACACCATCAGTCATAATCGGCGAGCAGACACCCGCATTGCAGACATCGGATCCATTGCAGAACAACCCGTCGTCACACGCATTGGTATTGTTCGTGTTCTGGCAGACGTTCGCGATGCAGGCATCGTCGGTGCAGGCGTTCCCGTCGTCGCAGTCCGGATCGATGTTACAGTTTGCGGCGGCTACGATGGTGACGGAGATGTCATCCACCGCACTGTCACCACGCCAGCTGCTGCCCCGCGTTCCAACGAATCTGACCTTCACCGACGAGGATCCGACAAATGCCGACAGATCAATCGTCGATTCAAACCATCCCGTACCCTGGTTTCCGGAAAGCGAAAATACGTTGGTCCACGTCACGCGATCGGAGGAAACTTCCGCATCCAGCGTGCCCATGCTCGATCCGTACATGTTGTACCAGAAGCCCAGCGTTGCGCTGCTCGCACCACTGAGATCGAAGCATGGTCCTTCGAGAATGGCTGTGTCGCCGGAAGTCCTCGGTGACGAGGTTTCCGTGTAAACGTAGAATCCGGAACCGGTCGTCTGGTCGCCCGAAGGTCCGGTATTGGAGGACGGTGTGGATCCGCTGCGACGCGTCCAGTCGAACACATCGCCAGCCACGTTGCTCCACAATCCGAACCCGCCCTCAAACGTCTCAGAGTATGGGAATGATGAGACGCTGCTCGAACAGACATTGCTGCACACACCACCAGCCAGACAACTGTCTACCGTGCATGCACTGCCGTCGTCACAATCGGAATCGATGATGCAACCACCGCCGATGCATGTGTCGGTGGCTTCGTCGCACGTCTGACCCGGACACGGATCGGAACCCGCGACACAGTCGGATGCACCACTGCACGTTTCCACACCGTTGCAGAACAGGCCGTCGTCACAGGCAGTGTCGTCCGGCGTGTTGTCGCACGAATTCGTACCTTCGTTGCAGGCGTCCGTCGTGCAACCGATGCCGTCATTGCAATCGACGGCGGTTCCAGCCTGGCAATCGAGGGTCGCGCTACAAGTTTCGACACCATCGCAGAACAGACCATTGTCGCAATTGGCGTCGTTGACGATGTTGTCGCATGAGTTCGTGACTTCGTTGCACGAGTCATCCGTACAGCCAATCCCGTCATCGCAATTGGTGGCTGACCCTGCCTGACAGTCGAGCGTCGCACTGCATGTTTCCGCTCCGTCACAGAATATGCCATTGTCGCAATTCGCATTGTTGACGATGTTGTCGCACGAATCGGTGCCTTCGTTGCACGAATCGTCGGTGCAACCAATCCCGTCATCGCAACTCACCGGCGTCCCTGCCTGACAGGTGCTTGCAACACACGTTTCGACGCCGTTGCAGAAAATCCCGTCGTCGCATTGGGCGTTCGTGGAGCAATCGACGCACAGCCCCGATGGCTCATCGCAAATCTGCCCAGGGCAGGGGTCGCTGCCAGCCTGGCAGTCGAGGGTTGAATCACATGTCTCACTGCCGTCACAGAACAGGCCGTTGTCGCAGTTTGCGTCGTTGACGATGTTGTCGCATGAGTTCGTGACTTCGTTGCACGAGTCATCCGTACAGCCAATCCCGTCATCGCAATTGGTGGCTGACCCTGCCTGACAGTCGAGCGTCGCACTGCATGTTTCCGCTCC
>JAJRYY010000136.1 GCA_024275565.1 Planctomycetota bacterium | reverse complement strand
GGCCGGAAAGCAGCCCGACGGTGTGTTGCACTCATTAGATGTGATCATTCCCGATAATCTTGCAGATATAAAAAAGGACATCTCAGGCACAACGGATCCCAGCGAAAAACGTCCTTTGTGCATGATCCTCATCCGTCCCGCGAGTGAACGGGTATCGACCATTGTACAAACTACGGGTTATAATATAGGTGGGAGACTTCGATATGACGGGTATACGAAACGCATGGTAATTACCGGCTTGTACGGCGTTCCCAGTTCGCACATTGTGGCCGAAACACCGCTTTCAGAGGACCGGAAATATGACATCGCGCTCGAGTGGCCGTACGGCGACAAAAAGCTCGGGAAGCGACTTCTGAAACAAGCCGTGGCCGATGCCTTCGGCCTGTCGATTCGCACTGAAAAACGCATGACGGATGTCTATCTGCTGAGTTTGGTCGATGAAGAACGCCCAGCGATGGAACCACAAGTGCCCGGCTGGGCCTACGATCGGGAGACAGATCAGATTGCCCTTACGCAGGAACTATTGGAGAGGATCACCGCGGGCGAAGAATACTTCATGGTCGGGGGCAACACCGGACCATTGGCGACAAGTCTCAGCAGCGTCATGGGCAAGCCGGTGATCGACGAGGCGATGGTCGAGGGATACTACCATTTTTACTTCCCCTACCACTATCAATGGCCACCCAAGGATGAAACACTCGACATGGTTCGCTCAGTGATGAAAGAAAAGTACGGTATGCTGCTCACACCCGCCAGACGCGAGGTCGAGATGCTGATCGTCAGTGAAGCTGACCCGGGGTAGTACCTGCGTGCAGTGATTCACTGCAATACAACACTTATCGCGTACCTTCGACGAGGTATTCGTGTAGGTACTGGATGGTCTGCTGCTGCTCCTGGTGTTCAAGGGCGAGGATGTCGCCGCTGGAGATCATACCGACAAGTTTTCCATCATCGACGACGGGCATGTGCCGGATGCGTTTCTCTGTCATGACAGAGCGACATTCCGCCAGCTTCGTCGTGGGACAGCAGCAGGCGACGGGCGAGGTCATGACGTCTTTGATGTAAGTTTTCTCCGGTGCGCGTTTCTTCGCGACGATGCGGTTCAGGACATCCCGCTCGGTGAAGATACCGATCACCTTGTCGCCATCGGTCACCACCAGCGAGCCGATGTGGGCTTTGCTCATGATGTCAGCTGCTTCGGAAACGGTGTTGTCGCGTCCGATTTTGGCGATTTCGCCAGGTTTGCTGGACACGATGTCGGCGGCGGTGGGCATGGGAAATCCCTTTCTTCTGGTCTAAACTTCTGGCCTATACTTCCGGTCTAATATTTCTGCTCGGTACGACTGGCCGCGTTGGCATCAGGTAGAAGTGGATTGCGCGCGACACCCTAACCTGTAGGATTCTAGCGCAGAGATTGCGTCGCGTCGAAGGTTTTTTTCAAAGTGGAGGCATAATATCGTAAATTCAGCGGTAATTGCGTCAATTGGGGCGGGTAAACACGATCCCAGCGTAGCCAACTGCATCATCGGTGGCGGATTGACCGAGTGTTTCCTGGCTGGTGACGTGTTCGAGGAGGATTGCGCTGTTGGCTGCGAGGTGCTTGGAGGCTGCGATGGCGGCTGATATTGCACCCGCACCGCAGGCGTTTTTATGCTGGAGAGCTTCCGGGACGATGGCCAATTCGTTCAGATCGAGGATGTGTCCGATGAGGCGTCTGTCGTTGACAGTGCGTGCCCATTGAAGTCCTGCTTCACCGACACCCTTGGGCGTAAACTTGTATCGTGGACCATAATGGGTCAGGTCGGAAGATGCGAGGACGATGGCGTCGTAGCCATAACTCTTGAGGGTTCGACCGACTGCCTGCCCGATCTCCGGGGCATTGGCGGTCATGGGAACGATGATCGGAAGCAGCTTTGCGTCGGGGAAAATTGTCTGGATGAATGGAATCTGCACCTCGATCGAGTGTTCGGATTCGTGGGCGTAGGGATCGTCCACGACGAGATTGGTGTGACTCATGACGCGGTTGGCGAGGCGATCATCGATGGTGATCGGACCGAGCGGCGATTCCCACCGTCCGGATGGGAAGAGCGAGGCTGTGGGCCCGCATGGGTGGTGGGCGGCTCCGAAAAAGATAATAACGTCTGGGTGTGGTTTGTCCTTTGTGGTGCGACTGTTTTTGATGGCTTTGAAGACGCCGGCAGCCACGCCTCCGCTGCAAACCCAGCCAGCATGTGGGAGAACGCCACCAACGATATGTCCGGGGAGGTCTGGCGTTGTGGCGGATTCGTCGAGACAGGTTGCGATCGCCCGGACGCATCTGTCGGAGGCGTTGGGATAGAACTTACCAGCAACTACCGGATCGCGGATCATCATGACGGCGGTCAGGATACCGCGCGGTTGAGCGGTCAGCCAGTGATGTCGGGTTGCAATCCGACGCGTCGTTATTCGGTGCTGGTGGTGGATGCGAGCAGGGCGGTGAGCTCATTGACGAATTTCGAGCGTGGCCAGACGTCGTCAGCCCCGGCGTTTCGGGCGGCTTCTGCGAGGTCGGTTCGGACGTGGGCGTAGAACGCGAGAATACGCGGCGGATGCTGGTGGTTTCTGGCGATATGTATTGCAGCAAGCGGGTCACCGGAAGCTTCCATGTCTACGATGAGCAGGTCGGGCGTGTTATGATCGAGTGCGGTAGATGTGGTTGCCAGCGAGGAGACGCAATCCAGGGCGACGCCGACATCCTTGGCTGTATGGCGGATCTTGCTTGTGAAGATCATGTCCGAAATATAGCAGACGCAACTCATGGGTGGATCGTAACCAGAGGGATCGTTCAGGTCGAGGGTTGAATTTTTCCGGCTGTGGACGATACAAGGAGAACCGGTGCTACGCGCGGTGCAACAGTGCTTCGAGCCTGCCCATTTCCCGGTCCCATGCGTGATTCGCGACGACGCGACGACGGGCGTTGGATCCCATCTGTCGCCGCCGGGCAGGGTTCCGCAGGAGTGATACCACCTCGTCCGCCATACGTTCCGTACTGTTTTCCACCACGAAGTCCCGCCCCGAATCCGCGTCGATCCCCTCAGCCGCTGCCGACGTCAGCACGACCGCACGACCGGCTGCCATCGCTTCCAGGACCTTGTTCTGCACGCCGCGCCCGCATTGCATCGGCGCTACGCTGACACTCAACCCCTCAAGTCGATCACGCATGTGCGACACTTCACCAATCACATCGACACGATCGCGCTGCCCGAGTTTCATCACTTCCCGCGTCGGATGCCGACCCAGAATCTCGAATCTCGCCTGCGGCACCTCACGCTGCACACGCGGAAATACCTCCTCCGCAAAATACCGCGCAGCCTGCACGTTCGGACCATAATCCATCTGCCCGGCGAACCCGATCCGAAGCTCAGTATCCGGCGAGGCGGGCTGCGACACGTTCGGTTCATCGCCAGCCTCCACACCATTGCCCACGACATGTATCTTCTGGCCGAACCGTGTAAAGGGTCTGGCAGCAGCTTCAGCCTCACTGATCACGACGCACGCGTCATAGGCAGCTGTCCACGATTGCTCACGTCTGGCAAGTCGGCGTCCCTCCAGGTCGTACACCCATCTCCGCACCGGGTTACCGCTACGCGCCATCTCCTGCCATTTCAGGCTGTCCCAGTCGCAGAAATCCAGTACGCGGCGACACGCTTTCGCGGACAGACCATGCTCCGCCATCCCGGACGAAAATGCGAGCACCGCATCGAACGGTCGTCGCCTCTCCAGCGTCCACGTCTGAATGCAACGCGTCATAGCCCGCTTCGCATAAAACCCCTCAGTAATCGTCCCGCCGATACATAGATTGACTGCCCCGCGCATCGTCGCAAATCGTCGATTCAGAGGTATAGCCAAGGATTCGTGACACATCGCCTGCACGTCAGCCACATATTGCATGTCGGAAGGGTCATCGACGAAGTACGCGCACCACACGCGATGCCGCCGGGCGAGGCGTTCCAGCTCATGATACGAGCGGATTTTGTCACCCTTGTTGGGTGGAAAAGGTATGCGATGTGCGAGAAAGAGAATGTCCAAGATCAGTTCACCTTTGCTGTATCCCCTTCATAATCGTCCAATAACACACAGAAATGAAGCCCGACCTCGGGAACCCGCACCTCTGTAGGTCGGGCACTGCCCGACATCGGTGGCCCGGATGTCGAATTGTCCGAAGATCATTAAAGCGGGGACGCAACGAAACTCTGTTGAAAAACTGTAGCGCCACTCCTGGTGGGTGGCGGCCTTTCAATTGCGAGGAGGGTTGAAACGTGGACGCAGCAAGGTAGGTCGGGCACTGCCCGACATCAGCGATCAGGGAATCGAATCATCGGGGCGAGACGGGGGCTGTTAGCCCGTGGTTCCATCAATCGACGCGGATATCCGTGCTGGTTGCGGAATCCGTGCGTATAATCCTGTGATGGCGATGACCAAATCAGATTCTCCACTATCGACGAATTTCGGCGGGCGAGACCACCCACGGAATTGAAACGCGAATTGAAACGGGGACGTAGTTAGTTTTCGTCTGCTCGGAAGGGGGAGGGGTCGCATCATCGAGATGATTCAGGGTTTATCCGGGGACGTGCTTGGATAGCCAGGCGCCGAAGGGGCGTGTGAGTTGTTTGGGCAACATGGGCCAGATACGTCTGGCAGGTGAAAACCATGGGTTGCTGGGCGTGAGGTTCGGGGCGGTTCGGCCTTCGGGGGTGTAGGTCTGATAGGCGAGCGGCGTCGCCTCGAATCCCTGGTTCCGTTTGAAGTCGCAGGCACCCGTATTATCAACCCGAGATCGACCGAAATCGAACGACGTATACCCCCGGCGGACAGCCTCCTCCATAGCAGTCAGATAGACGTAGTTGCTCGCATGCAGGCGATTGGCATTCTCATGCAGCCCGACGAAATAGGGCATCGCCACACCGTTGTATAAAAACGTCACAAGACCAGCCACAGCTCCACCCTTATGACGAATGAGCGACACCATGTGTCCGCCCGGAGTCCGTCGAACCAGCGACTCAAAAAAGCGGTACGGATAATTCAACGACCCGAGTCGCCGCATCGAACCGCAGTACAATCGCCAGACAGCCGGCAGATGCTCATCTCCAAATATCGTGTCGAGCTTTATCTTTTCCCGTGCAGCCCGAGCAGCAGCCCGAGCTTTTCGTGGTAGCTGTCCAAGGCAGTTTTCAACCCTGTTAGGAAGTCGCCGACGAAAAGTGACATATTTCGCGTTCACCGGAACTCCGGGCCAACAAGCTTTCTCGCTACGCAGCTCGATTGACCGGGCATTGCGAGCTTCCGCCTCCGACACGGCGCATTTCAGCAGTGCTTCACACGCTTCGTCGTCACTCGCCAGAACGCCACCGTAGATTCCGTAGGGCACGCTGACAAAAATCGTCCCACCGAGCAGGCTTCGAACTTCAAACATCGGCAGTACACCGACGATATTCCGCCGTCGCCGAGCGATGTAGTAATGCGCCCGATGCCCGAAGCCATCTTCGACGCATAATTTCCAAGTTGTCGTGTGGCAGACGGATCCAGATTGTAAGCTGAGGACGTAGGCGTCCCATGCTTCGTTATCCTGGTCGGTCAGCCGGGTGACGCTCAATGGCCCATGGTTCTGGTGCGGTCCATGGTCCTGGAGCATGGATGGGGTATATACCCTAGTTTTTGTGGATGATGTGGTCATATCTGGATTTATCGGCATATTTCGAGACGCGACTTATCGGCGTATTTTGACGCTCAGTTCGGCCGGTTTCGGCGCTGAACTGTTCCTGGCTGTCGCTGCGCGGGGGTTTGTCTGGTGGCGTTATTATCGGACAAGAAAAATTCCAGTTATATTGGGACGTGCCCGGATCGGATGCCTAGGATGTCGGGTAAGTTCCCGTGTTTTATGGGACGGTTGCTAGTTGTAAGTGGCCTGTGGCGGGTCCGATAACTGAGGAGAAGTGTTTGATGCAGATGCAGAAGAGCAGTTCCAGAGTTGACTTTCGACGCGTTGGTGTCGGTTTTTGTCTCGCAGGGGCGGTTCTGGTTGCCCCCGTTCTTGGGCAGAACCGGACATATAATGGGTTGGACAATAATGAGCAGGATCCGACGCGTGGGAGTATCTTTTTGCCGGAAATGCGATATGCGCCACCAGCCTACGCCGATGGAATCTCCGAACCTGCTGGGGCTGACCGCCCCAATCCGCGGATGATCAGCAATGTGGTCGTGGATCAGACTGAGTCTCTGGTGAATGGTAATAATTTATCGGACTGGGTCTGGCAGTGGGGTCAGTTTCTGGACCATGATATCACCCTGACGGAGTTTGGCCTCGAGCAGTTTGGCGTTCCTGAAGAACCGTTCAATATCCCCGTGCCCGCAGGTGATGCGCTGTTCGATCCTGACGGTACGGGAACGGCGGAAATTGGGATGCTACGGTCGATTTTTGATCCCGAAACGGGGGATTCTGTCGGAAATCCACGCCAGCAGGTTAATCAGCTTACTGCGTTCATTGATGCTTCCAATGTGTATGGATCCGACGAGCTGCGTGCTGCGTGGTTGCGGACGGGTGTCGGGGGGAAGCTGAAGACTTCGGCGGGTAATCTTCTTCCGTTCAATGATGGGTCGCAGGTTAATGCGGGGCCGGGCGGGAATCCGTCTTTTGCGGTGAATTTGTTTACGGCTGGCGATATTCGTGCGAATGAGCAGTCCGGTCTGACGTCCGTGCATACGCTTTTTGTGCGAGAGCACAATCGCCTTGCAGATGAGCTGTCTGCCGAGAATCCCGATTGGACAGATGAAGAGGTTTATCAGCGTGCGCGTAAGGTTGTTGGTGCGATCATGCAGGTTATAACCTACGCTGAATTTTTGCCAGTGTTGCTTGGCGCGGATGCACCGAGTCTTGATGGGGCTGCTTATGACGCTGAGATTGATCCTACGATAGCGAATGAATTTGCGAATGCTGCGTACCGGTTTGGGCATACGATGTTGTCGCCGCAGATTATGCGTGTAGATGACAGCGGTGAGGAGATTTCCGAGGGGCCTTTGCCGATTCGTGATGCGTTTTTCAATCCGGACCGGGTCATCAGTGAGGGTGGGATTGAACCGATTCTGCTTGGTCTGTCTGTACAGGCGATGCAGGATGTTGACGTGTTTATTGTGGATGATCTCCGCAATTTTCTGTTTGGGAATCCTGGCGAAGGTGGGTTCGATCTGGCTGCCCTGAATATTCAGCGTGGGCGTGATCATGGTCTTCCGGATTACAATACGATCCGTGTTTCGATGGGACTTGCCCGGAAGGCTGGTTTTGCGGATATCACAAGCGATGTTGAGCTTCAGCAGAAGCTTGCGACTGCCTACGGTGATGTGGATTTGATTGATCCGTGGGTTGGCGGGTTGGCTGAGGATCATGTTGAGGGTGCGATGGTGGGCGAGCTGATTCTGGCGATCATGGTGGATCAGTTTACGCGTTTGCGTGATGGCGATCGGTTCTGGTATGCGAATGATGATGCCTTTACGGACGATGAGGTCGCTGCGTTGGAAGCGACGAGGTTGTCGGATGTGATTCGTCGGAATACGACGCTGGAGAATGTTCCGGACTCTGTGTTCCGGGTCTCGATCATTGGCGGTGACGGCGACGGTGACGGTGGTGTTCCCAATGCGGATCTTGGGATGTTGTGTGGTTCGTTTGGGATGATGAATGTTGCGATGCTGGCGATGTTTCTGCCGTTGATGCGGGTTCGATTTCGCTCGTAAGGTGATTGGTGTTGCAATGGCGTAGCGTGACGGGTCGTGTGGTTCGGTGCCACTGGCGGGCAAGCCGCCAGTGGCACCCGTGCGACTTACTGCCCTCCTCTGTATTGAGGAGGGCTTTTGCTTGCGCGGTCAGGGTTGTTCCGAACAAATAAAGTAGAATGTCCCCTTTATTACATGTCCCCTTTATTACACGACGCACTGGCGGACAAGCCGCCAGTGGCACCCGTGTGTGACGGGTCAAGTGGCACCTGTGTGCGCGGTATTGCTCGCAGGATATTGAGACGCAACAGTGTTGTTTGACTGTTGAGGTGGTCCGACGGCGGGCGATGCCCGCCCTACAATCTCACGCCCCGTATGACCGTTGAAGTTATCCGACGGCGGGCAGTGCCCGCCCTACAACTACAACTACAACTACGGCTACGGCTACGGCTACGGCTATTTTCCGCCTTTCTCTTTGTCGAGGAATGCTTTTACTTGCGCGGTCAGGGTTGGGCCGAAGAGGTCCTGAGCGATCAGCTTTCCATCGGGGGCGATGAGGAAGGTTTTTGGGATGGCGTTTACGCCGCATTTGTCGGCTGCTTCTATGGCGTTGCTGTCTTTTCCGGTGACGAGTGGCCAGGTCATTTTCTTTTTCTTTGCGAATCTCTTTACCTGTGATGCCTGATTTGGGGTGTCGATGCTGATGCTGACGATGAGGAAATCGTCGCGGTCGCCGAGGTTTTTGTTGAGGGTGATCAGGTTTGGAATTTCCACGACGCAGGGTCCGCACCAGGTTGCCCAGAAATCGACGAAGAGAAATTTTCCGCCCGGTTTGTTGAGGTCGATCTTCGTGCCATCGGTTGTCACCACCGTGATTTCCGGGAATGGTTGATCGAGTTTCAATTTGTCGGCGATCTTTGAGGGGCGTTCTTTCGCAGTTGCCAGCTCGAAGCGATGGTCCGTTTTTCCGGGTGTGATTTTCTGCTCGGAGAGGGGTTCGTATCCCTGGGCCTGTATGGCGATTTCGAAGGGTTCATCGGGGATGGTGTCGAAGTAGAATTCGCCTTTATCGTTTGAGATCGACTGGATGCCGAGCGTGGATGCACCCTGCCAGCTTGTGGCGTATACGTAGGCATTGGCGACCGGGTCGTCGTCCTGGTTGAGGAGGATGCCGCCCGCCCCTCTGGAGGGGGTCAGCTCGAAGTTGACGTCGGTGCGTTCGTTGGGCTTGATGTCGACTCGGACGAGTTTTGGAGCATATCCGCGAACGTAGGCAGTGATGATGTTTTTCCCGGGTGGGACGCCGCCTATATGGTAGGTTCCGTCGAGGCGGGTCCAGTGTTTCAACTGTCCGACGTTGAGGTCCGCACCGATGGTGACGCGTACACCCTGGATCGTGGATTTGCCGTCGGCCTCAGTGATGATCCCCTTGATGCGTCCTGCTGAGAGGAGGTTGAGCGTGTGCTGGGATTCGCGATTGTCTTCGGTGAGTTCTGGTAGCTGGAGTTCGTTGGTGTAATCCTTATCGGAGACGTAGTCCGGGTGTGAGACTTGCGATCGGAGGATGGTGGTTGAGAGAGAGATTCCTCGGAGGACGAATCTGCCCTCTTCGTCGCTGGTGGCGTTGTAGGTGCGTCTGGATTCGGGGTCGAGGAGGTTGACCTCTACGTCCGGGATGGGCTGACCCTGCCAGTCGACGGTTTTGAAGTTGAGGATGCGGTCTGGGAGAAGTTTGATGTTGAGGGGGTCGGCGTTTCCGAGTGATTCGAGGGTGGTCTTGAACTGGGCGAAATCGGTGGCGTCGACGGTGACGCTGCCGCCATCTGCTACGACGCCATCGACTGTGAAGCTTCCTTTTTCGTCTGTTGTGGCTGATCGTTCCAGGGCGATGGATTGTGCGGTGACGGTTGCGCCTTCGATGGGGGTGTTGTCTGATGCGCGGACGACGATGCCAGTGAGGGTGAGGTTGCCGGTGAAGCTGATATCGATGTAGGGTGGCCACTCTACGTCTTCGCCGAGTTCGACCTCGGAGCTGACAGACGTGTAGCCTTCCTTCCTGAAGACGACCTTGTGTGGGCCGGTGCGTTTTTGATCGTGCCTGATGGCGAATTCGCCGTAGGTGTCGGTTTTTGTCTCGGCGATGAGGTTGGACTGGTCGGTGTCTTCGATTGTGTAGAGCTGTACGGTTGCGTCTTTCACGCCTGCGCCGTTGTGATCGAAGACCTGTCCTTCGGCGAGTATGATTTTGTCGGGAGGGGTGGTTTTTTCCTGATCGCCAGCATTGGCGACCGACAAGACCGCCATGAGTGACAGAATCAGACAATATGTGTGTTTTCGCGGCATTGCTCCCTCCTTCGCAGGGTTACTGCCGAATTGGCTGCCGAGTTGTCAGTGGTGATTGTATTGTGAGATTATCAATTGTACATGGAAATGCTTGCTTACGCATTGGCCGATATATAGGATAATGTGCAGGGAGCGGATTTTGTATGGATAGGGTCTCTGATGCTGAGGCGTCTGGCGAAATCCTCTCTACCTGGTTTCCCGGAAAATGCAGACATTTGAGGGCGTAAAAAGATGTCACCTCTTCAGATTCAGATTCGTCGTGCCCGGTTTCAATTGACGCTTAATCGCTGGTTGGTGCAGGTTTGCATCTCGGTGACGGTTGCGGCGGGTGTGTTTGGGATTGTGGTTCTGCTTGCGCGGTTGTTCGGGTGGGATTGGCCTATGGGGTGGATCGCGCTGGGTGTGTTTGGGGTTGGAGTTGCCGCGTCGATTGTGTGGGCGATGGCGACGCGTGTCGGGTTTGAGGTGGCTGCGACTGCGTTGGATGAGGCAGCTGGGTTGCGTGAGCGGATCAGCAGTGGATTGTATTGTCGGTCGGATAGCCATGATCCTTTTGAGCGTGCGGTTGTGAGTGAGGCTGAGCGGGTTAGCTCGAATATTACGGTGAAGCAGCATTTGCGCCTTGCGTATCCGAAGCAGTTTGCGGGGGCTGCTGTGATGACGGTGGTTGCGTTTGGGATGTTGCTGTTGCCTTCGGGGATATTGTCTCCGGCTGAGGCGATGCCGGAGGAGTCTGTTGAGCAGTTTGAGCGGACAGTGAATAATATTACGAAGCGGATCCGTCAGATCAAACCGATCGCGAAGTCGAATGCTGAGATGGCGAAGCTGGCTGAGGAGATTGACAAGCTTGGGACTGCTCCGAATGCGAAACTTCAGAACACGCGTGACGTGCGTCATGAGGCGTTGAAGAAGCTGGATCGTATGCAGGATGCCTTGAAGGATCGGAAGGCTTCTGACAAGTTTAAGAGTGCTGACGAGTTCAAGAAGATGCTGCGTGGTCTTGCACCGATGAAGCGTCAGGATGCGCTTGCGTCGAAGCTTTCTGAGGCGATGCGGAAGGGTGATTTTAAGGCGGCTGCTGATGAGTTGAAGAAGATGCGGGACAAGTTGTCGGAGACTGCGAAGAGTCCTGAGGCGAAGCAGCAGCTTGAGGTGGTGAAGAAGCAGCTTGATGATCTTGCGAAGCAGCTTGAGAAGCTGGCGAAGAATGACAAATTGATGAAGAAGCTGAAGCAGGCTGGTCTGAATAAAGAGCAGATCGAGAAGCTGATGAAGCAGATGAGTAAGGAGGATGTTGAGAATCTGAAGAAGAAGCTGCAGGAGCAGGGGATGAGTCAGAAGGCGATCGAGAAGATTGCCAAGGAGATGCAGAAGCAGAAGGGTGCTCGGGATATGGCTCAGAAGATGAGTCTGGCGATGCAGGCAGCGAGTTCTGCGATGCAGGCGGGTAAGATGGGTGATGCTCAGCAGCAGATGGACAGTGCCGCCGCTCAGATGAGTGCGATGGAGGCGATGGAGCAGGAATTGAGCGATATGAATTCTGCGCTGGCAGCGCTTCAGGACGCCAAGAACGATATTGGGAATCCCTGCTCGAAGTGTAATGGGTCTGGGGAGTGTCAGGGGAAGAAGTGCGGGAGTTGCAGTGGTAGTGGGTGTAAGTCGGGAAAGGGCCCTGGTATGGGTAAAAAGCCTGGTCAGGGACGGGGTGGGATCGCGCAGGAGGATGCGTCGCGAACGCAGTTTGTGCGGAAGCAGGGCAAGGTGAAGATGGGGCAGGGTGCGATTGCGGGTCAGTATCTTGTGGATGGCCCGCAGGAGAAGGGTGAGGTTTCAGATGCGGTGTATGAGATGGTGCAGGCTGGCGAGCGTGATGCGACGGATATGATCGAAAACGCGAAGGCGCCGCGGAAATATCATCGTGCGATTAAGGACTATTTTTCAGAGCTTCAGGCGGATATTGAGAAGATGGACGGTGGTAAGGGCGGTAAGGGCAGTAAAGGTGGGAAGAAGTCGAGCAGCAAGCGTTCCGGTTCAGATGATTCTGATTCCGGCGAGTCAGATTCCAGGGATGAATAACGACAACACAGTGAGGTACGCGTGGTCGCAGAGATAGGACGACGGAGCGGGCATTGTTCGGCGACGACGAGTGTGGTCATTTTGACGGCGCTGATGGTGTGTACCTGCATGCCGGCAGGGTGCAAGGAGGAGAAGGCATCCGTTGTTGTGTACTGCTCGGTGGACGAAGCCTACGCCCGGAAGATTTTCGCGGCGTACGAGCAGAAGACCGGGGTTCGGGTGGCAGCTGTGTACGATACGGAGGCTGGGAAGACGACGGGACTGGTCAATAAGATTCGGGCTGAGCGGGGGCGTCCTCGGGCGGATGTGCTGTTTTCGGGGGAGATTTTCAATACGATTCGACTGGCTGATGAGGGGTTGCTGGCGGTGTATGATTCGCCGTCGGCCAGTGATATTCCATCGCAATATGTGGATTCCGAGCATCGCTGGACGGGGATCGCAGTGCGACAGCGGGTTCTGGCGTACAGTCGTGACCGGGTCGATCCGGCGTCCTTGCCGAAGCTGTGGCGGGAGGTGTCGGAGCTGACATGGGCGTCGCGGATGGCGCATGCGAATCCGCTGTTTGGGACGACGCGTGGGCATGTCGGTGCGATGGTGTCGATGTGGGGGCGGGATGGGGCTGAGGCGTTTCTGCGAGGTTTGAAAGAGCATGGGGCGCTGATGGTGGATGGGAACGCCAGCGCGGTCCGTGCGATCATCGACGGGCGCGTGGATTTGTGTATGACGGATACGGACGATGTCTATGCCGCTCGGGCGTCCGGATATGCGATCGATATGGTGTTTCCGCACATGCTCACACCCGATGGAGGCGGTGGCGAAACTCTGTCGATTCCGTCGAGCGTGGCGTTGATTCAGGGGGCAAAGCATCCTGAGGCTGCCCGGCGACTTGTTGATTTTCTCGTGAGCGCGGAGGTTGAACAGATTCTGCACGATACCACGTCTCGGAACCTCTCGGTGCGTACGTCGAACAACATCACGCCACACATGGCGATGACTGCGCCGACGCAAAATATCAATTACAACGACATAGCAGCCGCCATGCCGATCGGTGCGGAACTGACGCGCGAGATATTGATCCGGTGATGGCGTCGTGGGTATGGCGCCTGGTGCGATGGGTTGGCGCGGCTGCCTTCGTGATGGTCATCGTCGCGCCGGTGCTTGCGCTCTCGGTTCGGTCTGCTGCTTCATGGGATGGAAGCAGTGCGGGCGAAATCGCATATTCCGGGCGCGTTATCGGGTTGACCCTCAAGACGATCGGGCTGGCGGCGGCGGGGTGTATCGCTACTCTGGTGCTTTCGATTCCCGGCGCGATTGCAGTTGGGCGTATGGAGCGCGATCGTCGGAACTTTCTACTCCCTGCTGTGATGATCGGTTTGCTGTGTCTGCCGCCGATGGTGCTGACATTTGGATGGCAGCGCGTGTGGGGTCGACAACTGTCCGGAACGTCGTCAGCCTGGTACTGGGTTCGATGTGTGTGGATCTGGGCGAGCTGGTTGTGGCCTGTGGCTGCCATGGTGATCGGAGCGGGATGGTCACGGGTGGGGCGATCCGCTTATGAGGCTGCCATCATGGAGACGGGTCCGATGCGTGCGTTTGTGAAGGGCGTGTTGCCGGTTCTGGGAGGGTTCGTGGGGTCGGCTGCGTTGATTGTGTTTGCCGTGCTGCTGGGGGAGTATAGCGTACCGCATGCGAACGGGGTTTCGGTGGTGGCCACGGAATCGCTGGTGCTGGCGGATGCGGGGGACATGGCAGGGATCGTGCGGTTGTCGCTGCCGGTGATGGTGGTAGTGATTGGGGCGTTGCTGCTGGCGAACATGTTCTGGCGGGGCAGTGATCCGGGTGGATCGCTCGGTGCGGCGGCTGGCGGTCGCAGTGCATCAAACTGGTACGCATGGTGTGTGTTGATTCTGGCTGCCATCGTACCCATCGTGACGCTGGGATGGCGTGAAGCGCTGCCGGCTGCGATGATGGAAGCTGTGCAAACGTATGGTAGAGAATTATTCACGGCTGCGGTGATATGCTTCGGTGCTGGGGCGATGGCGTTGGTTGCGGGCATGTTCGCTGTTTCGCTGAGGCGGGGGCGGATGGTGGCGTGTGTGTTGATGCTGACGCTTGGGTTGGCGCCGGGAGCGATTGTGGGCGAGGGGATTCTGGCGGCCTATCGACCTTCGGACTGGATGCAGGGTTGGTTGTTGATCGAGGGTGCGCTGGGCTGGGTATACGACGGGTGGGCGATTGTGGTATTGGGACTGGCGGGTCGGTACGCGTGGATCGGGATGCTGTGTGCATGGGCAGCTGTTCGGGGTGATGGTCGCATGTTGGACGAGCAGGCGTCGGTGGATGGTGCGGGCTGGGGCGTGCAGCTTGGGATGCGCTGGATGCGACATTGGCCTGTGATGGCGTGCGGGATGTGCATGGCGGGCGTTCTGGCGTTTTCGGATGTTGCGGTCGGATCGCTGGTGGAGACGCCGTCGACGCCGATGGTGGGTAAGATTTTGATCGAGAAGTATCATCGGTTCGAGACGGGGATGCTGGTTGCGTTGAGCCTGCTCTGCGTATTGGCGACGGTTCCTGTAGCGGTTCTGGCGGGGTTATGGACACGGCGGTCTGTATCATGATGCGTTATGTAGGGTCCGCTGTGCGGACCATTTCACATCGCAGCGCTATTTCGGATGGTCTGCACAGCGGACCCTGCATTGCTTGTTCGCAAATGCGGAACAAAGGCTCATCGGCTCCCCCATGTCTGAAGACATGGGCCACCCACCCAGTGCTAATTTCGCTTCTGTTGACCATCTGCCTTGCGACCGGTTGCGAGCGGGCGGTATCCCCTGAGCATGGCGTGCTCAAGGTCTTCGGCGAACCGGGGATGGGACCGGGTGCATTCAGTTATCCACGCGCTGCAGGAATGAGTCGCGACGGAAAATTCTACATCGTGGACAAATCCGCACGGGTGCAGCGGTTCGATATTGACGGGAATTTTGAGCATCAATGGCGGATGCCGGAGTGGGAAGCGGGAAAACCGGTCGGATTGAGCGTCTCGGACGATGGTCGGGTGTTTGTGGCTGATACGCATTACAGTCGTGTGATGGTGTTCGATGCGGAGGGTGTCGAGCTTGCTCGATTTGGCGAAACGGGGAACGGCGACGGTCAATTTCAGCTTCCGACGGACGTCGCCATCGACGCCAGAGGATACATTTATGTGGGCGAATACAATGGAAATGATCGGATTACAAAGTGGCGACCGGATTATTCGTTTGACCGCGTGCTGATTTCGGGTGAAGTTGACGGTCATCCGTTGCGTCGGCCAGCCGGGTTGATGGTGGATGATGACCAGACGCTGTGGGTGGCGGATGCGGTGAACCATCGCGTTCTGGGTTTCGATCTGGACGGTCAATTGAAAGAATCGTTCGGAGAATTGGGTCGCCATGCGGGACAGCTACGCTATCCTTATGATATCGACATGGACAATGAGGGTCGGCTGATCGTGTGTGAATATGGTAATTGCCGGATCCAGCGGTTCGACACGTCGGGAAAATCGCTGGGTACCTGGGGCAAGCCAGGGCGCGAGATTGGTATGTTGAGTTCTCCGTGGGCGGTCGTCTGCGGTGGTGATGGTCGTATGTTTGTGGTGGATTCGTTGAACGGGCGTGTACAGGTGGTTCGTTGGCCATGATGTTGGCGATGCAGATACCAATAGCTTTCGAGAAGCCGGAATGGTTGTGGCTGGCGCTGCTTGTGCCGACCGTGATCGTTGCGTCGTGGCGTCCGCTGGCGACGTTGGGACCGGTGCGTCGCATCATGGCGCTCTCTGCACGATGCGTGGTGATCCTCGTTTTGACGATCGCACTGGCCGATGTTCAGCGGGTTCAAACCAACGAAGATCTGACGGTGATGTTTCTCATGGATCGGTCGCTGAGTGCTCGGGACCACTCCGATGTACAGGAAGCGTTCATGTACGCTTCCAGCAAGAATGCCCCGCCGGACGACAAGATCGGCGTGATCGATTTTGCGCGGATGGCCTATCTCGAGCAGCTTCCCATGCGCGGCGGATATTTCCTCGAGCAGGGGCGATTACCGGATATGCCATCCCCCGGTCGCACGGACATCGCAGGGGCGATCCGCCTTGCGATGGCGATGATGCCACACGATACCGCCAAACGCGTCGTGCTCATGTCCGATGGTAATGACAACATGGGTGACGTCATTGGCGAAGCAGAGCGGGCGAAAGCAGACGGCGTCGTGATCGACGTCGTACCGCTTTGGTACCATATCCGAAACGAAGTGTTTTTTGAGAAAATGGTCGCCCCCGCCACCGCGGATAAGGGTGAAATCGTCCCGGTGCGGATGACGTTGCGATCCAGCGGGCCAGCCTCAGGGCGGATGGTGGTGTACCACAACGGCGTCCAGCTCGATCTCCCCGATGACGTCTCGCGGATCAAGCTCCAGAAGGGTGCGAATTCATTCGTACTGCGCGTACCCGTCGAAACGCCGGGCGTGCAGCAGTTTGAAGCACAGTTCATCGCCGATGATGAGCGGAAGGATACGCTGGTCGAAAACAACCGTGCCACCGCGTTCACCTATGTCTCCGCCAAAGGGCAGGTCGCGATATTATCGCTGCGACCGGCGGACGATCGCCCGCTGCTGGAGGCGTTGCTGTCCGAAAATATCAAAGCGACCCTGCTCGATGTTTCCACGGACATGCCGGAATCCGCCGCACTGCTGGATTACGCTGCCATCATCCTCGCGAACGTCCCAGCCAATGTATTTACAGATCAGCAGCAGCAAAGTCTCGCATCTTATGTGGAGGATCTCGGCGGTGGGTTGATTATGACCGGTGGAGACGAATCGTTCGGGGCTGGCGGTTGGATCGACACGCCGGTGGCTGAGGTACTGCCGGTGGAGCTTGAGATCAAGCACAAGAAAATCCTCCCGCGTGGAGCGCTGGTGTTGGTCATGCACAGTTGCGAGTTTCCACGGGCAAATATGTGGAGCAAGCTGATCGCCAAGAAAGCAGTCGATACGATCAGTTCGCGGGATTACGTCGGTGTCCTTGCCTATGCAGCCGGGGGCGAATCGTGGGAAGTCCCGCTGCAGATCGTCCAGAACAAGGAGCGGATCAAGTCGGCCATCGATCGAATGTACGTCGGCGACATGCCGGATTTCGATACCACAATTCGGATGGCCGTCGAGTCGATGGTGCAGACCGACGCAGCCCAGAAGCATATCATCATCATCAGCGATGGCGACGCAAGCCCGCCTTCAGCATCTGTAATCAAAGCCCTCAACGACAACCTCATCACCGCAAGCACCGTCGTCATCGGGTATGGTTCGCACGCGTTCCCCGGACCCATGCGGGAGATCGCAAAGAAGACGAAGGGGCGTTTCTACAAAGCGAACAGACCTCGAGAATTACCACAGATTTTCGTGAAGGAATCAAAAATCGTCAGGCGCCCGCTGATTATCGACAAGCCGTTTCAACCGCAGGTCTTTTATTCGCTCAGCGAAGTGCTTCCGGGATTGCGCAGCGATGAAACGCTCCCCGATCTCGGAGGACTCGTCCTGACCTCCCCGAGAGCACTTGCCCAGTTGCCACTCGTGCGAACCACCGAAGACGGCAGCGATCCGGTGTTGGCCCATTGGCAGCGAGGACTCGGGCGAACAGTTGCGTTCACGAGCGGAATGTGGCCAAAGTGGGGTACGAAATGGACGCAGTGGCCAGGGTATTCAAAGCTCTGGGCGCAGATCGTCCGCTGGTCCATGCGTCAGGAAGCCCCCTCGAATTTCGATGTCTACACGTCGGTCGAGGGAAACAAAGCCCGCATCGTCATCGAAGCCCTGGACAAAAACGCAGATTATCTCAATTTTCTATCACTTCAAAGTCGTGTGCTGAATCCCCAGGGCGAAGCGAAGTCGCTCCAGTTCGTGCAGACGGGACCGGGACACTATGAGGCTGTCTTCGATGTGGAAGAGACCGGACAATACATCACAAATCTCGCCATTTT
>JAJRYY010000135.1 GCA_024275565.1 Planctomycetota bacterium | reverse complement strand
CTTTTTCGACAAGCTGTGCTTCCATCAGCCGACGCAACTGGTCGTATGCGACATCGTGTGCGGGGACGGAACGCGCGGTTGCTGGCCTGGAGACGCGGCCGATCAGGAGTACGATAACGAACGCAACCACACCCGCTGCGAAAAAACCAGCAAGCACCCATCGAATCCACGCCCACGAACCCCTCACGGAAAGATCGACCGGCCCTTTCACGTCGCGATAGTCCGCCGGATCGACCTCACCAGCATTGCCATCGTCGAGGGCCAACACTTTGACATCAATAGGGATACTGGAAAGTTCACCTTCTACGATACTGTTGTCTGTCGCGCGTAAATCAACGAAATACAGGGTCAACGCAGGGATCGTATAATCGTCTGCAACGAATACATCGAGCTGGTAAGTGTCTCGCCATCGCCTTCCCCCTTCGATCTTGACGGCGTCCTCATGCTGAAAATCGCGCACACTGAAATCTTCATTGCTGTCGTCCCACTCCGGCATCGTCACATCGACGTTTTAATCAGCCACCACCTCGATCGTAAGCTCGATGCGATCAGCAATCGTGATTTCGCTGTCGGCGACCGTGACGGTCATCTTCACTGGACCTTTTTCAAAGGTTTTCGTGACGGAGGGATCCTCTTTACCACCCTCAGCACCGTCATTACCGCATCCGGAGAGCGCGACACATAGCATGGCTGCGAGCAGCACCAGATGGGGCGCCCTTTGCGAAACATAAGAGGCGGCCAGCCGTCCCATCATCACGAACGCGCCCTCCTCGCAAGGAAGAACCGTGTCAGAGGTTCCACAAACGATTCACCGGTCATAACTTCAATACCGTCGATATTGCACTTCTTAAAAAGACGCTTCCGCTCATCCGCACGGGCAACGGCGTCAGATGTATAAGCTCCGCGAAGCTGTCGGCTGGCAGTATCAACGACGACGGTCCCCCCCGTCTCACTGTCGATCAGCTCGACAAGACCGATATTCGGAAGCTCAATCTCGCGTGGGTCAGTGATTGTAATCGGGATGACATCATGTCGGCGACGTGCGACACGCAGCAACTTCTCATAGTTCTCTGCCTGGAAATCGCTGACGACAAACACGACACATCGCCGATGAGTCACACGGTTCAGATGCTCCAGCGCCGCTGCGATGTCCGTACCCGTACCCTTCGGATCGTTGTACAGCAGATCTCGCACCAGTCGCAAAACATGACGCGTCCCCTTTTTAGCAGGGATATATTGCTCAACCTGCCCGGAAAACGTGATCATGCCAATTTTGTCATTGTTTCGGATGGCAGAGAAAGCGAGCGTTGCACAGATCTCAGCCGTCAGCTCGCGCTTGAACTGTGTCGCCGTTCCGAATTCGAGAGACGGGCTGAGGTCCACAAGGAGCATGACGGTCAGCTCGCGTTCCTCACGAAATTTCTTCACAAAAGGTTCGCCATATCGGGCGCTGACGTTCCAGTCAATATTCCGGACATCGTCCCCGATCTGATACTCGCGCACCTCCTCAAATTCCATCCCACGTCCTTTGAACGCGGAGTGGTATTGACCAGCCAGCGCATCCGTAACAATCTGCGAGGTGCGGATCTCGATGCGGCGGATTTTTTTCAGTAACTCTTTGGGAATCATCGTAAGTAGCTGGTTCTATGACACGCGCGAAAGATCAAACTTGATACAACGCCTCCACATGACTTTCTAAGGTACAGGGATATGATCGAGGATCATCTGAACCACATCCTCAGACGTCTTCTCCTCAGCCTCCGCCTCATACGTCACAATAACACGGTGGCGAAGCACATCCATGGCAACATCTTTGACGTCCTGTGGCGTGACATAACCGCGACCTGCGAGAAACGCGGTCGCACGAGACGCGATCGTCAGGTTAATCGTCGCACGCGGCGACGCACCATACTGAATCAACCCCTCAATAGGAACGCCTGCCTGTTTCGGATCACGAGTGGCCAATACGATATCCACAATGTAGTCCTTGATTTTATCGTCCATATAAATGTCGTCGACGATCGCACGCGATTTGGAAATATCCTCACGCGACATGACAGCGTCAATGGAGAGGTCAGGCCTGGTGTTGGCCATACGATCGAGAATCAACCGCTCCTGCGCTCGCGTCGGGTAGTCCACGCGAACCTTGAGCATAAACCGGTCAACCTGCGCTTCAGGAAGAGGATAGGTCCCCTCCTGCTCGATGGGGTTTTGCGTCGCAAGGACGATAAAAGGTTCGTCGAGCGGAAACGTCTCCTTCCCGATCGTCACTTGTCGCTCCTGCATCGATTCCAGAAGCGCACTCTGCACCTTGGCGGGTGCTCGGTTGATCTCATCCGCCAGTATCACATTCGCAAAAATAGGCCCCTTTTTGACAATAAACTCCCCGTCCTGCGGTCGATAAATCAACGTCCCGAGCAAGTCGGCTGGGAGTAAATCCGGGGTGAACTGCAACCGCTGAAATTTCGCGTCAATCCCTCTCGCCATCGAGGAGACTGCCATCGTCTTCGCCAGTCCGGGTACACCTTCAATCAGGATATGTCCGTTGGAGAGAAGACCGATCAGCATCTTCCGCAGCATCTCCTCCTGCCCGATGACGACCCGGTGAACCTGTTCGAGCAGACGCCGAAAAGGCTCGCTGGCTGAGGCGACGGCGTCACCAATCTGCTTGACGTCAAGTTGTGTTGTAACCATTCAAGCGACTCCGGAAAAATTCAAGTGGCCTTGCATAGATTTCATATACGCGATGAGGGTAGCGTCCGCCAAAGATAGACGCAAGCCACACACGTTTCCTGTCAATGGTACGCATTATTTTCTGTCAGGTTCTGTCGAAAAATGTCAGCGGAATGTTGTATGCGGGGGGGGGTTATTCGCAGGTGGCGCGGATGGCGGAGCGAATTTCGCCAAGCAACTGATCGACCTTGAACGGTTTGAAGAGGACCGCCGCCAGACCATCCCGGCGCGCCCGGACGATCGCGTGGTTGGGGTCATATCCGAATCCAGTCATGAGGATGACCGGCGTACGCCCATTCGTTTCCTTGGCCGTGGAAAACACCTGATAACCGTCGGCACCGGGCATGCGAATATCGCTGAGCACGAGATCAAACGGTTCGCTCTTGCCGATAATCTCACACGCTTCCACACCGTTCGCAGCAGTCTCGACCTGGCAACCATAGCTCTTGAGAACGTCGCGGACGGTCTCCCGGATCATCGCTTCATCATCGGCGATCAGAATTCGTTTTTCAGAAAGGTATGGATCCCGCTTGCCCGTACTGGGCGCTTTATGACCAATAACGCCGCGCTTGGGTGCGGTGACATCTTTAATCGCGTCTCGCAAGGCGACAGCATTTTTCGTAATCTTGTTAAGGCGATGGCGCAGATCGTCATGACCAATATAATCTTCGATCAGGGTCTCCACGTCAGTGAGAATGTCGTTTACCGGCTGCGTGATCTCTGCCATCACATCGCTGCCAAGACGCCCCCGGGTGGTGTATCGCTCCGTCACGAGAAGGTCGAGAATGTGCAGCGCGGTGGCGATGTCACGCCCGAAGATTTCGGCAAGCTGGCGACTGTCTTCGTCGAAGGCAGCGCGCTCGTTGCTCTCGACATTCAGAACGCCGATCACCTCTTCATTGAGTTTCAGCGGAACCGTCAGCGAACTGCACGCTTCCTCCAGACACTTGAAATACCGTGCATCGCGGGCAACATCGGGGCAGATATAGCTCCGACCATGATACGCGACATATCCAGCAATCCCATTACCCTCAGGCAGCGCGAACAAATTGATGGATTGCACCAGTTCGGGCATGCCCGTGGAAAGCACGATATCCAGCTTGTTCGTTTTCTTGTCGTAAATGTGGATGGAAAAATGATCGAAGTGCATAAGCTCGCGAAGATAGCGAATAATCTTCTGCTCCAGCAACGCGAGTCGCTCCTGCATTTCGAGCTTGGAGACCTGCTCGCTGTCGAGACTCAGCAGCTCTCGACCCGCGTGATCGATCGCGACAAGTTGCTGCTCCCGGCATCGCACGCGCGTAACGTCCCAGACGACCGCAACAGCCTGCCCGACCTGATTATCGGCATTGATGATCGGCGTCGCTGTCAGTTCAAATTCTTCATCGGAATCGGTCTTAAAGGTCGCGTGTCTGCCTGCAAGGCGATTATGTTCGTGCTCTTCCGGAAGCGTACCCGCCATCGAGATCGTCTCACGACACTGACGCGCTACGAATTCACGAACAGCCTTGGGAAAGGTGATGAGTTGGGGATTCGCCCAGGCGAAGTTCCCGTCGGCATCGACGATACCAACACCCTGGGTGACAGATTCGCGATACTCAGCCCCCGCATGCAGTACCTCAGATTGCAACTCGGTTCGGATAGAATCCGGTGTTCCAAGCACGAAGTCGAAATCGTTGCGCATCAGGAGATTGCGAGCCTCCTCAAACGATTCAACGGAGAAAACCTCGACATTGTCGCCCAGTACCGACTGAGGCGCTGGTTCGTCCGCCTCTCGCTGGATCAACAATACCCTGGCTGTTCGTTGTGCCTGTTTCATGGCAACGTCTTTCTTTCTTAGATGCCTGCTACCCAATCATAGCGCATCAAAGCCCCGCATGTCTACCCACCGTTTCAGGTCACCCCACCGAACCGCACAGGTCTCCACGGCGAACAGTGTGCATACGGCAATCTTAATCATAGTCGGTCAACCAGCATAGCAGTATTTGACCCAGCGGCACAAGGCCCGATCAAAAATACAAGTCCCACGGTTTTCCCTGCCATGATGACCATCGCGATTTTCACTTGACACGCGAAATTATGGTGACCCATCCTGCCGAACGCCCGTGAGGAGGGTATGATAAAGAAGAAGCAATTCGTCAGCATGCCGGTCCATCGTCGCGGTACGGGCAAGTCCACGCAGCATTTCTCGGACCTTGTCTGAATCCGATGACGTGGTACGCAGAAAATCGCCGATTTTCGCTGCAAGGGTATGGCTATCGGACGGATCACTCACGGCGAATTCTCCTCGCAGGTCGCCAAACAGCTCCATGGATCCGTCGTAGGCTGATCCGATAACAGGCAGTCCATACTGCACTGCCTCCAGCACAACACGACTGCAGGGGTCGTAAAAGCTCGGGTGAACCAGAAGGTCAGCCGCATGAAAATAGGGAGCAACATCCTCCTGGCTACCGGGAAAATGCACCAGAGCGCTCACGCCCAGCGTCTCCGCCAGCCGGCGCCATGATGCAAGCTTCTCACCGCCAACCACCACCATATGGATCGATATACCGGACCTGCACAGCTTCGCAACAGCCTCCAGATGCGGCCGCACACCCTTCAGCTTGAAGTTGTGGCACACCTGGAGCGAGAACACGCCATCCATCGGGATCCCAAGCTCCTCCCGGATTCGCACCCGCCACTGCCTCGCAATATCGGACGTTGGCGGTGTCACGCTCACGCCATTGAATATGCGGCGGATGCGAGCGCCCGGTAACTGGTAGTGCTCCCGAAGCTGCCGACATACATAGTCCGACAGCGCGATCACCACCGGCCCAGCGTCGCCCATCAACCACGACCGCTCCTTCTCCAGCATCCACCGTTGACGAGCATTCAACCGAAGCGAGATCGCCTTGATCGTCCGGTCCAAAGTACCCTGACGAACCGTGATCGTCCGCAAAATCGTCTCTGCCACGGTCCCGCCACGTGGCTCATAAATGTCCGCACCGACGCAGGGCACGAACGCGTGGATCAGGTCGCAATCAGTGGAAGCGATGGCGGATTCTGCCTGCTCGATGAACGATACAGTGGCTGCCTTGCGGGATCGACCCTTCGGACGCAGCCTGCGAACCTCCATACCGCTCCGATCCGGCAGATCAGAACGCGTGAAGACGGTCAATGCGACATCGCGGTCCAATAAACACTGTATGAATTGCCCGGTAGACGTCTCAGCACCGCCTCGCGTCGCATCCAGCCATTCCACCACCAGTCCGATCCGCATCAGCCACGATCCTCGTGCGACGGGGTCGGCTGCTGCTTATCGGACAAGCGTTTCAGACGCTTTCTGTCATGCGCAGCGATGCGCTCCGTCTTCCGGCAAATCCTGCCGATCAGACGTTTGGTGCGGTCCGATAAACGCGACACATCAAGATACACCCGCAGGAATCGCAGTCGATCGGTCATGGTCGCCATATGCCCAGGCGTGGAATAGTTCAAGGCTGCAAGGTCTTTGACGATCCATCGCTCCCAACGCCATCTCGGTTCCATCATCCGGGCGACGTCGATCAGAGCGAATTTCAGCGATGCACGATCAGACACAAAAATATGCGACAGATACAAATCCCGATGCACGAATCCCGCCCCATGCAGCTTGCGAACCAGCACACCAACGCCATTGATCCATTCCACAGATATCCGCCCAGGCCTGCGCTCCGCAACACGCTCCAGCGACTCCCCCGCGACAGAATTCATCAACAGGACGCTGGCTTGCTCATGCCCACCATCCATCCGCTCACCAAACGCCACCGGTTCCGGACACGCAATCCCATGTTCCATCAAACGACACAACCACCGCCATTCATTCCAGGCTGTCCCATGCTTCCGAAGATCCCCATCACCACGAACCGTGCGACGCTTCTGCTCGACCGGCGGTGGTTCAAGATAGCGCTTCATGTACAGATTCACCGCCGCACCGGTGTCATCCACAAGTTCCAGTCGCACCCGTCGCCGCCACACAGGAAGCCCGGGCTTGTCCAGAATCTCACCATTGCAGGAAAGCATCGCCTCCAGAGACGTCAGTCCGTGGCGACGCAGCATCGAAACCCAACGGGCTGACACCTGCACATCGCCAAGTGTGACCAGCGTTGGGTCGTTCGGTGGCATACTCACCTCGCAAGCGTCTGGTTCTGTGCATGCAGCAGATCGACGCACTGCTGATACACCATGTCCACCGTCACACCCTTCATGCAGTCGAGGTGACCCAGTGGGCAGACCTTCTTCTGGCAGGGACCACAATCGATCTCAATCTGAATCTTGCGCTCCATGGGATAATCCGTGTCCGTCCATTCCTGATGTGTTGGCCCGAAAATCGTCACGATCGGAACGCCGAACGCCTTTGCGATATGCCGAGGCCCCGTATCGTTGATGACGAGAAGATCGCAGCGTTTCAGCAGGGATATAAGTTCTCGCAGCGTCACACGCGGATTGTCCATCACATGTGCAGTCTGATACATCTCTCTGCCAAGCATTTGAGCGATATGCTCTTCACCAGGTCCACAGGTAATCAGCACCGTTGCACCCTCCGACGCGATAAGCCTGTCACCCAGACGTGCAAATCGCTCAGGCATCCAGAGTTTCGACGCTCCAAACGAAGCCCCGGGACTGAACACAACGAGCGGATGGTGCGATTCAATTCCCAGCGCAGCAAGACGCCGTGTCACGCTCGCATCGCTCTCCGCATCGGTGAACAATTCCAGAGCATCTCCCGGACGATCACACCCAAGCGTTTCTGCGATGCGTCCGTAATAGGAGCAGATAGGGTGCGGGGTGACGCGACCGTTTTGGATGGGCGGGGACAGCGTGTGCGTCAACAGAAATGCCCGATTGTCGCGGGCGTATACCACGCGATGGGTCGCACCGCAGAGTCGCGCAACCAGGGCGGATCGAAACGAATTCGGAAGCAGCACAGCAAGATCGAATGTCCGCGAGCGTAGTTCAGAAATCAAACGCCACAACGCCAACGGATGATTGCGGCGATTCTTCGGAGGCCACGTGACCCAGTTGTCCATCCAGTCGCCAGAGGATATCAGGTCCACGAGGTTGGGAACGCAGAGAAACGTGATCTCGGCAGACGAAAACCGTTCACGCAACGAACGCAGGACCGGCGTCGCCATGACACAATCGCCAACCCAGGTCGGTAGCACCACGAGCATCCGCTGCACATCATTCGGTTTGATGACCATTTTCCCTTTCACGCGTCGCATTGTACGCGCCTGCGCCCAACGGGCCAATCCCGACAGAAAAGCAGGGAGAAGTCACTGAAAATCGGACCAGCGACGATTGCGAACGGGGCGATACCAACACAGGACGATTGTGGAGCAGGGCGATCGTAGTAGGGCGTTTGTACTATAGAGCAGCTGTAAAATGGGGCGGCTGTAAAAGAGAGCGGCTGTAAAATAGATAAGCGGATTACTTCCGGGCGTTCGTAAGCATCAGGCTGATAACGCTCAGCGGCAGGAGTCCGGCAAGTGCAAATCGCACCAGTGCGTGACCATCATCGCCGGCGAAGAGCGCAATAACACCCCAGATCCCGACCACAAGCGTAAGCATCTGCAGCACCGTCGCAAGCAGGCGAAGAATCGAAAAATCGTCGTGAATGGCAGTTCGTTGTTGACGGTCCAGAAGGTTGCGAATATCGGTGAGCAACGCGATCGTCGATTCATCCTCACCACGCTCATGCAAAAGAGGATCCAGTTGCTTATCCGCCTGGTGCAGCAGGGCGACGGCTGTCGGCAGGGAATCCGCCTCGAAAGTCGGTCGAACCGTCGATCCGTTCAGACCATGACCGTTGATGTTGATATGGATCGTCCGGCAACCCGCCGCGACCCCTGCTTCGATATCTCGCGCACCGTCGCCAATCATCCACGACCGCGAAAGATCCAGATCGTGATCCGCAGCCGCCTTCAAAAGCATCCCCGGAGCGGGTTTTCGCAACTCACTCTTTCCACGGAATCGCTCAACCTGAGCTTCGTCACTGTCAAGGAAGGGGCAGTAATATATCCCATCAAGCATAGCCCCCTCCGCCGCAAGCAGATCAGTCATCCGCTGGTGGATTTCGTCCAGACGTGCTTCATCGAAATAACCCCGGGCGATCCCCGATTGATTCGTCGCGACCACAACCACATACCCCGCGTCATTCAACCTCCGCACGGCTGCAGCAGCCCCGGGCATGAGACGGACCTTCCCCGGGTCGTCGATGTATCCGCTGTCGACGATGAGTGTGTCGTCACGATCCAGGAATACCGCCGGCTGTGTCATCATTCGCCCTGAATTTCATTGCGCACATTCCGCGCGATCCGAACATTCTCACGCATATGATCCACGCTCAACGCACCGATGACAAGACTTTTCACACAAGAATTAGAAAGAATGAACGGGATCGCCACATCAGGCGTCAATTGCCCGGAAGACAATCCCTTTTTGACGATCACATCCACGCCAGCCTCACAAGCCTCCGCAATCGGACCCGCAAGAGAGGTATCGTAGGGATGATACTCCACCATGACCGCATCCGCCCACGGCAGTGACAGGCGGATCGCCTCGGCAGTGTATCCGGACACGCCAATCGCCCGGATGCTGCCCAGGCGTTGCAGCTCAAGAAGCGTCTCAACGACGTCCGTCTGCTCAAGCGTCTCGACATCATTCCGAGGGCAGTGGATGAAGGCAAGGTCAAGGCGATCTGTTTTGAGTCGCTTCAGGCTCCGCTCGACACTCTCTCGCACCGCCTGACGCGAAAAATCGTAGGTCGATTCCCCATCGGTGAAGGTCTCGCCGACTTTCGTGGAGATCAGATAGTCATCCCGCCGGTGACCGATCGCCGCACCAATACGTTCCTCGCTCAAACCGTAGGCAGGTGCGGTGTCAATGTGCGATACCCCCATATCCAGCACAGCATTGAGCAGGCGTGAGACATCTTCGATACCCGGAAGATCGTACCCCTGCGCGTACTTAACCTTCACATTCCGACCGATCTTGAACGCTCCGAAACCGATCGGACCCAGTTTTAATCCAGCTCGATCCACTGCGTTTCTCGCTCCCACGGAGGTTCTGCAACCTTCGGACGATCCCAGTCCGCCAGTACTGTCTTCGAATCCGCAACACATGTACCGCGATCGTCAGCCATCGCCGGACCGATCCGCCGCAGCACCTCATCCGCAATCGCCGGTCCAAGCGCCAGCTTCGTAGGCCACCCCGTGATAACATTCCCATCCACCGAAACCTGCACACCCGAGGGACGTCCGAGACCCCCCGTCCGACCCTCAGCCCGGTCCACACGATAGCTCGCCCATTCAACCTCGTCCAAAGCGACCCCCGGCAACACCTCATTCAATTCACGCTTGACTCGCGCACACAACGACGCCCCATCCATCTCCACACCATCCTCAGCCACCTGCCCGCCAACCAGCCACACACGTCGCCCCGCATGATCGCGACTCGACGTGATCGTCACACGGGTTTTCGCACCATCTGCACAGTGACCATGCAGCTCCGGCAGATCGCCCCGGACCATCACCATATGCAGCGGACGCAGTTGCATCGTCTCGCCCGATAACCCCGCCTGCTCACGCAAGGACGCATTCCCAGAACCAGCCGTCAAAACCACCCATCGCGGACGAAGCACGCAGGATCGCCCGCCACGCCGAACCCCAACCGACACGATTTCACCACCGCCAGACGTCTCGAATTCCACCCCGCCCTCAGCGTCAACCTGAAGCAATTGCTCCGTCATTCGTCGCGAAAAGCATTCCAGCAGGGACGGAACATCGACCACCTGCTCATCCAACCGAAAAACCTCACCAGGACACGCTTCCAGAACCACAGGCCGATCCTCACCCGCAACCACGACAGCCTTCGTCTGCAAACCCGCCCGTGCACCGATCATCCCCACCTGCGACATCAAAGACGTCGTCCGCCACAGGTGACAGTATCCGGCACTGACATGCACATCCGACAGATTCGGTTCGCACGACCCATCCAGACAAGCCCGCCAGATCCCCGGCATTTCACGGATCGCCTTGGCAGAATCCGTCAACCGACCCATCAGCGTATATTTCAACCCACCGTGAATAATCCCCTGGCTACACACCGTCTGACCGGTTCCCAGCGATTGATGTTCTACCAGAATCGCCTCATGCCCACCCCGACACAACGCATCCAGAACCCACAGACCCGCAACCCCGCCTCCGATCACCAGGACGTCAAGTTCCACTGAATCCATCGCCAGTCCTGATTGTTGTGAATTCATACGTCCGCCCGCCGATCGCGATTCAATACCCTCTGAACCGCCGCATCCAGAATGTCAGCACCATCATCCAGAAATTCAAGATCAACCGCCAGCACCCGCAAATGCTCGATCACCCCATCAGCCTGCAATCGCACAAGCTTCACCGCGTCCTTTTCCGTCGTCAACACGCAGTCATGCTCCACCCCGGAAGCAACCACCGCAACCCGCTCCAGATCCCTGGCAACATACGCATGGTGATCCTCAAACCAGACCTTCGCCACCGGTATAATCCCCATCTGACGCACAGTAGCTTCAAACGCCCCAGGATTCCCGATCCCAGCAAACAGCACCGCACGCCTGCAGGATCCGACATCCTCATCCTCGACATCTCCACCCTCGATGTCCCGCATCGCAACACCAGCATGCCGACACCGCACACGCGGAACCCCAGGCGCCAGCACCTCCAGCCGCTCCCCCAACCGCTCCAGCGCATCGGCCGACACCAGGTCCACCCGCGAGACAACCAGCAGATCCGCCCGCTTCAACCCCGCAAGCGGCTCACGCAGCAACCCACGCGGCAGCACCTCGTCATATCCAAACGGGTTCGTCGCATCGATCACAACGATATCCAGATCACGCCCGATCCGCCGATGCTGAAATCCATCATCCAGAACGACGCAATCCGCTCCCGCCTCCATCGCCGACCGCGCACCCGCCACACGATCCGGATCACCAACGCACGTCACCCCCGGTACACGACGCGACACCATCGCCAACTCGTCAGCCGCACCCCCCACACCACGATACCCGCGTGCGACCACAGCAGGCTGATGACCCATCTCGATCAAACCCCTGACGATCCACATCACCAGAGGCGTCTTCCCCGTCCCACCCGTCGTAATATTCCCAACGCTGATAACGGGCACGGAGACACGCACAACCTCCCGCACACCCGTCTCAAACCGCCGATTCCGCCGCACCACAACAAACGAATACCCCAGCGAAACCAGACGCAACACCCAACGCACCGGCGCAACCCAGATCCCACCCCGTCCGGAAATAATATCGAAATAGACCGAAGTCAAACGCATGGAAGCATCCGCCACGCAGAAAAGAGCAACCGCATCAAACGCGTCACCGCGTAAACGCCATCGCCGCGCACGAAACGCAGATATTCATCTCACGCGTCCACGCCTGATGATAGTGTAGAAGTCTCGGGCGAGCATCACGCAGAAGCTCCGAAACCGTATAAATACAACCCGCACTGCACACCCGCGTAGGATTACCAGACTCAGAAATCGCCGCAAGAAAACCAACCGTATCTGAAGATTCGATCGCCGCCAGACCACGACGGTCCCGCTGCTCGACCTGCATCAGATACGCCTCATCAAGCGTAAATCCGTCACCAAACTGCTCACCCACATGGCTCATATCCGCACCCGCCACAAGAAGCGTATCAGACCCGTCTAACGCAAGTTCCTCACGCATCGCACGAATGAAATCCGAAAGATCAACACCACACCCGTCCGCCGGCGTCGTCCCGGTCGGCCCACAAGGGTCAGGACAAAGAAAAGGGACGATCTCAAAATTCTCAGCCCCAAACACATATTGAAGCAGCATCACCTGAAGCTCGATCGAATGCTCACGCTGATGATCCACCTCATTCGTCCGAAGCCCACACCCGCAACGCGACTCGATCCGCTCCAGAAACGAAGTGTCAACATCAGTCACCCCAAAACACGTCTCAAAAGCCTTACCCGTCGCAACCACAGAATGCGATCGCCCGAAATGATTCGTCCCAAAAATGCACACACGATCAGGACATGCCCGATCACGAAGCCCACCATAAGCAGCCGCATAGCAGGGACCACCACGCGCATAATCCAGATGCGGAGCAACAATACCAACAATATCCCCCGCAACACGCTCCACACACGCACCATCCACATCGCCACCGAGCATGTTAGCCATCACAGAACGCGCATCATCGACCGACCCCATCTCACCCGCAAACAACGAAGCCCGCACCGGTGCTTCAAGATACGTCCGCTCAGCAAGTGCGACATGCTCCGCGAAGGCAGCACTGTCCAGCATCAACGCACCCTCCAGCTTCTCCACCAGCGAAAGCAGCGTTTCCGTCTGAACAACCTCCCCATAGCGAGCGAAAAACTGCTCCCCAACAGACCGCAACGTATGCGACCCATCCAGCAGCGTCATCACATACAACGCAGGCTCGGACATCGTAAGCACTTCGCTCGAAATTCCCGTCGGATCGCGCAGCGCATACATCGGAGAATCCGCATCACCCTCCGGGACAGGAAAGGCTTCCAGTCGTCGCAACTTCGGTCGTTGGTCCAGAACATCACGCATAGCAGAAATTATATCAGTTTTCACCAGGCAGGGTAAGCAAGGTACCCCATCTCTTCAGAGGTGGGAAACTCAACGACCAACGCATCACCCCAAACACCGAGTAAGGTGCCCCATCTCTTTAGAGGTGGGAAGCTCAACGACCAACGCATCACCCCGAACACCGAGCCTCCCGAGCAGCAGCCACCGCCATCTCGTCACATTCCTCATTCTCAGGATGCCCCGAATGACCATAAACATGCTCAAACGTAACAGCATGCTCCTCGCAAACCTTCACCAATGCCTGCCAAAGCTCAACATTCTTCACGGGTCCATCCTTACCATTCTTCCCACGTCGCCAATCGTTCGCCCGCCACCCCGGAACCCACTCCGTCATCCCCTTGCACACATATTGACTATCCGTCACCACCCGCACGCTCGTCGAGCGACTCAGCGCCTTCAAACCTTCAATCACCGCCATCAACTCCATCCGGTTATTCGTCGAAGGATTCTCACCGCCAGACGCCTTCTTCATCTTGCCACTGGCAACATGACGCAACAGGTACGCCCATCCGCCAGGACCAGGGTTCCCGCTACACGCACCATCCGTAAAAAGTATCACTTCCGCATCTTCGCTCATCCCAACCTAACTACACCCATCCACCCGATCAGGCAATACAACTTCCGACAAAATCCCCAGCCATGCACAAAAAACGCCACTTTTCGTGGCCAAACATACACCAAAAAAATATTTATTTTTCATTGGACTTCCAAGGCCGGTGGTGTACACTGTTAGGTAGATGGTGGGCCGTAAGTACGGCCTGCAAGTACGTCTGGGGAGTATGTGGGAGGGGGACCAGAGAGATGAGTATTTCCAGGGGTGTAGCAACAATCGTGGCAATCTGTCAAAGCATGCAGCAGGCAATAACGCGCAAAAAATTCCACACGCCACACCACATCTTCCGCAGACCAATACCCCCCATCCTGTGCGGTATCGCACTGGCTGCCTATGCGTCTGCAACCCTCGCAATCGCAGACCAGAGTACCCACGCAATCGCAGACCAGAGTACCCACGCAATCGCGGAGCAGCCACATCCCCGCCCCGGAACGACCAGCGTCAATCGCAACATCGAAGATACGAATCCGCATGCCTCACCACAGGCGATCTCGCTCGCGTCGGGCTGGATAGCAGCCGATACACACCTTATAATGGTCCCGAACATGACTGCGGAGGCTTTCGGTATGAGCATCAACGATTGTGACGATCGGGCGTGTACACTGCTCGACAACAGTGGCAAAGGCGACGCAGGCACCAGCAACCACGCTGGAACCAGCAATGAAACCGGACGCAGCAACGCCAGGACTATCCAAAGCCTCATGAATCCAGCTTCCGTCGCGGTAATCGGCGCATCCCGTCGAAACGGATCGGTCGGGGCAGCCATCGTCGCAAATCTCAAGCGGGACGGATTCAATGGTCCGATATATCCGGTCAATCCGAACGCAGATCGCGTCCAGGGATTACGCGCCTACCCGAGCGTCGTAGCCATCGCAGCACCCGTAGACCTCGCCGTACTGGTCGTTCCCGCAAAATACGCCGAACAGGCTGTGGACGACTGCATCGAAGCTGGCGTCTCAAGCCTGCTCGTGATAACGGCAGGATTTGCCGAAGTCGGCGAAGAGGGACGCGCCGTAGAACAGAGGATCCTGCAGAAGGTCCGATCAGCAGGAATCCGCATGGTCGGTCCAAACTGCATGGGCATGATAAACACCGACCCAGCCGTGCGTCTGAACGTCACATTCACCCCAATCTGGCCCCCCGAGGGAAACATCGGCATCGCGTCCCAGAGTGGCGCCCTGGGGCTGACGATCCTCGACCACATGAAGCAGTTGAACCTCGGAATTTCGACATTTGTCTCAGTTGGCAACAAGGCAGACGTATCCAGCAATGACCTCCTGGAATACTGGGCAGACGACCCGAACACAGACGTGGTGCTTCTCTACCTGGAGAGCTTCGGAAATCCGAGAAAATTCGCCCGCATCGCACCGGAGGTCGTCCGAAAAAAACCCGTGATCGCAGTCAAGGCAGGACGCAGCGCCGCAGGATCCCGAGCCGCATCAAGTCACTCAGCAGCCCTGGCCAACCTGGATGTCGCCGTCGATGCCCTGTTCGAGCAGGCGGGCGTGATCCGCACAAACACCCTCGAGGAAATGTTCGACGTCGCGGCATTGCTTTCCACCCAGCCAATCCCGCCGGGGCGGCGCGTCGGCGTCGTCACCAACGCAGGCGGACCGGGAATTTTGCTGGCGGACGTGTGCGAAGCGCGAGGCCTGACACTACCGGAGCTTTCCGATGCGACAATCGCTGGATTGAAGGAATTTCTACCCCCGCACGCGGGCATGGCGAATCCGATTGATCTGGTCGGCAGCGATTCCCCCGAGTGGTACGAACGATCCATAGAACTGGTGGGGCAGGATCCGAACATCGATTCCCTCGTCGTCATCTTCATCCCACCCCTGGTGACCACAAGGCCCGAAGAGGTGGCGGCTGGCATGGCGCGGGGGGCTGAACGAATTCCGTCCGATAAGCCGGTCCTTTGCACATTTCTGGGAAGTCGTGGAACGCCGGATATGCTCGGTTCCGGATCACGAGGCCGAATCCCTGCGTTCGCGTATCCGGAGAATGCAGCCATGGCGCTGGCAGCCGCACATGGATATGGCCTGTGGCGGGATCGCGACTGCGGCAGGGTGTTGACCCTGCCTGATTCTGGTGTCGCACGGATTCGATCCGTGGTGGATCGCGCGATGGCTGCATCACCTTCCGGAGCCTGGTTGTCTCCAGCAGACCTTTCAGAGGTTATCGAGGCAGCGGAAATTTCCTATGCTCGACCCCTGGAAGCATCCGGGGACGAGGCTGTGTCTGTGGCGCGTCAGATAGGATACCCGGTGGTCGCCAAGGCTGTTGCGAAGGGACTGGTGCATCGCAGCGATGTGGGCGGGGTGATTCTGGGGTTGCAAAACGCGGATGATGTGGAAGATGCAGTGCGAACGCTGCGTGTGCGGATGCAGGATGCGGGCCTGGAGCTGGATGGCGTCCTGATCCAGAAGCAGGTCGAGGGTGGCATTGAAGCGCTGGTCGGGATGACGTCCGATCCGGTGTTTGGTCCACTGGTGGTCTGCGGGCTGGGGGGTGTGCATGTCGAGCTTCTGAATGACGTATCATTTCGACTCACACCGGTCAGCGATCTCGACGCAGAAGCCATGGTAGGGGGGTTGCGATCTGCGAAGCTTCTGGATGGGTATCGCGGTGGCGTTGAGGGAGATCGTGCGGCGTTGACGAAGCTGATTCAGCAGGTGTCCGCCCTGGTCACAGTGGCTCCGGAAATTATGGAGCTGGACTTGAACCCGGTGAAGGTGATGGCGCCCGGCATGGGTGTGATCACTGTGGATGCACGGGTGCGACTGGAACCACCACCGGCGGGTACCGGCAGGCGGCGACGCGACAAAGCCACTGCCTCGTCGTAGCGAGACGCACGCAGTAGCTGAGGGGGAGTAATCGTGGCTGAGGGGTTGATATTGTCGGTCTGACGCAGATTAGTCTGAACTTTTCGCTGATTTGCTCTCTTTTTCCTTCTTAACTACTGATGCAGCCACGGGTTGCGCTCGTTTTGAATCTGTCATAATGTAGCCACCAAAACACGGATTTTCACTTGACGGACTGGCAGGACTGATTATTAT
>JAJRYY010000134.1 GCA_024275565.1 Planctomycetota bacterium | reverse complement strand
TCTTGAGGCCGCCGGTGCCGAGGGTCCAGGTATCCGAGGCATCGATGCGAACGAAGCGGTCAGGAACCTTGGAGTTGGCATGACCCTCAAAGGAAAGGCAGACCGAGGCAGTATCAACTGCGATCCGACTCGACTGATTCAGATGCCGAGCGTCGTCGGTCGCATCCGGGGAGGCCTGAGTGGTCCAGTTCAGGTCATCACTCCAAATGCCATCGCTGGGGCTAGACCAATCGACATTTCCTGCAAAAACAGCAGACGCCATTATCGAAAGAACACAAATCGTCCGATGAAGAACTGTGATTGACATTGTTTTACTCCATTTCATGTAGTTGGTTTTCCCCTATGGGGAAGGCTGACTCGGGCGGGTCCGGATTCGAGCCGGGTCCGTCCACTCAATTATTATCTCAAGAGATTCGCCGTAGTTTCTTCGCGTGGGCACCTTTCCCAGCGTGTGACGTGGTGAGTACGTCCTATTAGGGGAGGCAATCCGGGACCAACGCATCCGGTCCTGTGAATGCCGTGTTGAATAAGGTCAAGTCTGCCATGTCCACATCACCGTCTTCGTCGAAATCGGCGCGGGTACAATCGGCTAGGAAGCCTACGGAAGGACCGTTATCTGGTCCCGTGAAACAATGTTGCAACATGGCAAAATCAAGGAAATCGATTCTACAGTCCCCGTTCGCATCGCCCTTAGGAGCGGTGCGCCGCATCATAAATAAAGCCGTCCATCCCAAGGTGTCATGGAGACCGAGCCAAGCGACCTCTCCACGGTTGTTCATGTGACCGACACCAAATGTGTAGATTTCATCCCCGAGTATGTGCTCCGTATCTACAAAACGAACAACAACACGCCAAAGCTCCGCTTGATTATCCCATCTCAGATATACCAGCTCACCGGAATCATTGATTCTCGGAGCACGCTCATTTTGCGAAGTCAACGGTGCAGCAACACCATCTTTCCACAACATCACACCGATGCCAGATTCGTACCATACTATCTCACGACAATCGTTTATGTCCGGTGCGCTCCGCGCATTTAAGGTAGTCGTAAGTGATTGTGTAACACCCCGAAAGCCTCGATACATTATGTCAGCTGACCAAGGAGACTGGGTGGTATCCTTTGCTGACCAGACCAAATCTCCGATGTTGTTCAATCTTGCGGTCTGGTTTGAGAGCCCATTATCGGTGATTTGGGTTGTGGTTCGACCGTCGTACAGGAACAATTCGACGTGTGTAAAGTTGTCTGAAAAATCATCAGAGAATACGACCTGACCATTTTCTCCCACAACCGGTGCTGAGCCAGCATCATCCGCGTCGATGATAATTTCCTCACCACCCAGAACGAGAACGATATCGTCGTCATCAGTGGCGAATTGACCACGAAGGAAGGTATAATCGCCATTGTTGTTCATGGTCGGCCGTACGTCGTAAGCTTCGTTGCCAGTCAATTGATAGAACCTTCCATCCCGGAAGATGTGGATATTTGAGATGTCAGGCGGGAATGAGGCCGACCATATGACGTCGGATCGGTCGTTGATGTCGGCAAACGAGTGGATGGCGAAGTCGTTGGGGGCGGTTAATCGGACGACTTCATATCCCGGAGGCGTCCCCTGAATGACCTCAACGGGCGGTCCCGAAGGAAGCTCCCCAGCCTGTACATGCATCGAAATAAGCAAAAACGTGGATATCGCTGCGTAGCGCATGGCATTGCACATTTTCGGCGTCTCCAGGAGATAGGATGTTCGGCGGCCCGCTGTCACCTCGTGATTGTATTCAGACGAAAAAGTCGAATCAAGCACAAATGAAAGTTTTTCATTGGGGATGAAGTATGGCTTTGTCAGCCAGGTAGGGTTCGCTGTACGGACCATTGATAGACGGATCCTTCAGCACAAGTACGCGGCAGTCAGCAGCCTATTCCCCAGCCCCTACTCCCTATCACCCCCATCATCCCCATAATCGCCAAACCGTTCGGCCCACCACTTCGGAAAACCCAGCACGGCGTTCTCGAATTGAACCTGCAACGCACTCGGATTACTCGTCGGCCCGCGCGGATACAGCTTCGCCGGGCGATGACCAAGCGTCACG
>JAJRYY010000133.1 GCA_024275565.1 Planctomycetota bacterium | reverse complement strand
TGTGCTGGGCGTTGCAGGACAGACGCCGGTGGAACCCACCGTTCGCAACGCAAGCAGTCATTGCGAACGTACCGCGATGATCGATACCTCTCCCAGCCCGTTCCGCGTTCTGGGTGAGGCCAATCAGCAGATTCAGTTTGTCGAGGGTATTCCGGATTTCAACCTTGATAGTCGAGAGGATTTTGTAGTCGGCGCCCCTGCTGCCAATGGTAATGATGGCGCTGTGTCGATTGTATTCCCACGAATTCCTTCTCTTGCCGGTGACTATATCCTCGAAAAGGTACAGCTTTCACCCACGGATCCTGAGCGTCTGTCCGGGCTTCGGATCAATGGTCGCCCCGGTATGAGTGAAGGTTTTGGTGCTTCGATGGGTCGTTCGCTTGCAGTTCCGAATGAGACGGGAAACATCATCAATCGGACGATCGATTTCAATGGCGATGGCGTGGATGACCTTATCCTCGGAAATGATGGGGCAGATGGCGGTCAGGGCGAAGTGTTGATTGTTTTCGCCTCTTCTGATCTTATCACTGAGGAGACTGGTGCTGGTGGGCTTTCGATTGACGACCTGCTTTCTGCTCGTCCCACGGGAGCCCCGCGTGCTATCCGCATCACGGGTGGATCTGCGGCTGACATGTTTGGATTTAATGTGAGTGTGATCGGAGATTTCAATGGTGATGGCATCAATGATCTCGCCATCGCAGCTCCGGGTGCCTCGCCGATGTTTGATTCCGATGATGACGGCGTGCTCGACACAAACGGTATCGACCTGATCAACAACACGACTTTGGCAACGGTTGGCGATGGTCTTGCGGATCACCTGATCACACAGACCGGCGTTCCGGCGGATGAACTTCCCGGATCCGGACTTGTCTATATTGTGTTCGGATCCCCGAATCTTGTGAATGAGGTCGATGGAACGTCCAGATCGATCAGTATCAACGTGCTGGGTCGGGAGAATTTCAACGGGATTGTGCTCGTCGGAAAAACGGCTTCGGACGCGCTGGGTGGAGGATTTGCGACCCGCTCTGGACGGATGTTCCGATCCTTTGGCATCGGGCCGGCCGGTGACGTCGATGGCGACGGCAGGGACGATCTGCTTATCGGATCCATCAATGCCACGCCCCAAGGCAGAACCGAGGCGGGGGAAGCGTATCTGCTCTACGGATTCCAGCCATGACCGTAGTCTGGTGAGACGGATTCCAGCCATGATCGTAGTCTGGTGAGGCTGGTGGCGTGAAATCACTCTGAATCGTTGCGACAATTCTGAAAATCCAGGCCTCGAATCGCAGACTGGCGGTTCGGGGCTTTTTTAATGTCCACCTGATGCCTTTACTTTTCGTCGTCCGATGTATAATGACGCCCGGTGGTGACTGTCGGGAACATGTCCTGGGTGGACGCGTGCTGACCCGGGTGGGCATGTACTGGCCCGGATGGACGCGTACTGTTCCGGGTGGGCATGTGCTGGCGGCCCGGTGGGTCTCATGCCGGTCTCAAACCGGCAGGGATAGGGCTTATTTCGAGTCTGAATGGAATGGTACAATGATGACGGGTGCTCGTACTGGCTGGACACTCATCTGCACGGTCGCTCTGGTATCAGCCAGCGGACCGAGCGCCCGCGCCCGTTCCCACCATCATGCCTCGCAGGTATTCGCCTGGAATACGATTGCCTGGAACGCGATTGCCTGGAACTCGAGCGCACACGCGATGGCTGACGTGCCGAACACCCATGTTGTACCGCCACCACCAATGGGGCAATCTGCATTTCGCCCCGCACACTTCTCGCTGGCTTTGATCGCTGTCGTTGTGCAGGAATCACGCATGATCGCCTGCTCACGCATCGGCGGTATTACCGGCCCATAGCTCGCCTCAGGATCGCGATCGCACAGGATTTGGCGATAGTGAGCAATTCCAGTGTGAAAACGCGGGACGGTAGCATTGTCCCCACGATATTGAAGTAGTCAAAGTGTCACTTTATATCTGATTTATCATCCGTATCATTCGAGTAAGGTCATCAGTGTCTTTCGAGTAAGGAAGTCTCAATGGGCGTGCAACTATTTGTCATGAAATCACTCGAGCGTGTGTTTGGTTCGCGAAACGCTCGGAGCCTGAAAAAACTATCCAAAATCGCCGATCAGGTCGAAGCCCTGGAATCTCAGGTCCAGTTATTGGACGACGAGGCTTTGAAAGCTAAGACTGAAGAATTCAAGCAGCGCTTTCGCGATGGTGAAGCTTCTGTTGATTTGCAATACGAAGTTTTTGCGGTTTTGCGGGAAGCATCCAAGCGGGCTCGCGCTCATCGCCATTTTCACTGCCAGCTTATCGGTGGGGCTGTCCTGTTTCAGGGCAAGGTTGCTGAGATGAAGACGGGTGAGGGCAAGACGATTGTGTGTCACCTTGCTGCCTATCTCCGGGTCGTGATGGGCGAGAAAGTGCATATCGTCACGGTGAACGATTACCTTGTGCAGCGTGATGCAGAATTTGCGCGGGATGTCTTTCAGATGCTTGGTGTGAAGGTTGGGTATATTCAGGCGCAGGTTGACCCTGGTGGACGGGAGGGTATCCGGCGTGAAGCGTATGCCAGCGATATTACTTATGGGACCACCAGCGAGTTTGGATTTGACTATCTTCGCGACAACATGAAAACCCGTGCAGCCGATCAGGTTCAGGGTCGGTTGGATTACGCGATCGTCGATGAAGTCGACTCCACGCTGATCGACGAAGCCCGCACGCCGCTCATCATATCCGGACCCGCTCACGACGACATCACACGATACAAATGGGCTGATGATGTTGCGCGTTATCTCGTTCGCAAACAGGCAGACTTTAATCGAGAGACGTCTGCACGGATTGCAGAATGGGGCGACGATCTTCCCGAAGAACTGTCGCAGGATCCGAAGGCAGAGGACGGTTTCCGGCGGTTCCAGATCGACCCGAATATGGTTGGTGAAGATGAAGCGGAAGCCATCGGGCATCGTCAGTGCTACGCCATCCAGCGTGACAAAAAGATGATCCAGCTTACGCACGATGGGATCGCACTTGCTCAGGAACATGCCAAAATCGGAAGTTTCTACGTTGGTGCCAATATGGATCGCCCGCACCTGATTGAGCAGGCACTTCGTGCGCACACCGTCTATGAGCGTGATAAGGAATATGTGGTTCAGGACCGCGAAATCATCATCGTGGATGAGAACACCGGGCGACTGATGGTTGGCAGGCAGTGGTCTGACGGATTGCACCAGGCGATCGAAGCCAAGGAAAACGTTCCGGTCAAGGAGGAAACGCAGACGCTGGCGACCACGACGATCCAGAATTTCTTCAAGCTGTATAAGAGCATTGCAGGTATGACAGGAACGGCTGCGACTGAGGCAGATGAGTTTCTGAAAATCTACAAGCTTGATGTTGTCGAAATACCAACGAACAGGCCTGTGAACCGTGTTGATGGCAATGACAAGATGTTCCGCACGGTGGAGCATAAATACCAGGCGATTGTTGACGAAATCTATGAAATGAGGCGTCGTGGTCGTCCGCGGGATCCGTTCCTGCTGGCTGATGCACTCAATGCCCTGAAGCCCATCAACGAGAAGCTGGGTAAGGATACGTCGGGCATTGACGAAGCGATTCGCCAGTTTAACAAGGCAGAGGAGGGTGATCAGAAGGTCATCAACTTCATGCTGGAGACCTATGACGATGCGATGGGCGATCTTGCCACCGGTCGCCCTGTCCTGGTTGGAACCACCAGCGTCGAAAACTCCGAAAAGCTTTCCAGGCTGCTTGAGAGATCTTACGGGATCGAGCACGAAGTTCTGAATGCGAAAAACCACTCCCGTGAGGCGGAAATTGTCACAAAGGCAGGTCATCGCATCACTCCGACGCAGGGGTCCGATAAGACGCCACAGGGTATGGTGACTGTCGCGACGAACATGGCTGGTCGTGGAACGGACATCAAGCTCGAGGTGGGCGTTGTATATCCGAAGTGCAAGATTGATGACGAATCGAAGGTGTCGCCGCTTTATCCCCTTGGTTCTACCAAGTGCTGCATCAACTGTGAGGAGTATGATGCGGCGACCAACTGTGCCCATTGTTACAAGCCAAAGCTGGACCCGCGGTTCCCTGAGATTGGTCGCAAAGTCTGTTCGGTCAACGCACCTTGCGGGCTGCACATTATTGGAACCGAGCGTCACGAAGCTCGCCGTATCGACAATCAGCTTCGCGGGCGTTCCGGTCGGCAGGGCGATCCTGGATCATCGCGTTTTTTCATCTCGCTTGAAGACGATCTTATCAAGCTGTTCATGCCCGACTGGATGATAAAGATGATGGACAAGCTCGGATTTACAGAAGGGGCGAGCCTGGAAGACAAGCGTCTCTCCAAGGGGATCGAGCGTGCACAGCGCAAGGTTGAGGAACGCAACTTTTCCACGCGAAAAAATCTGCTGGAATGGGACGAGCCCATGGATTACCAGCGTAAGGATTTTTACAGTCGGCGACAAAATATCCTTGCCGGGAAAGACCTCGAAGCTCTCATATTCGAGACCATCGACGAGTCTATCGAGGATACAGTGGCTGACCTGCTGAGCAGCAACTATCGCGAACGTTGCATCGTGGAATGGTGTCGGTCTGAGCTTGATCTGGATATCAACCCGAAGGGCATTGACGCTTCGGATTTCGAGAGAATCAAGGAGACGATCCGCACCGAAGCGAAGAACAGCGCTCACGATACGATCCGCACATCGCTGGTTGAATATATTGATCCTGATGCGGAATCGTCTGACTGGGATGCTGCGGGTCTGCTTGACTGGGCTTTAAGAAACTATGGTTATTCCAAGACGCAGAATCAGATTCGGAAAATGGATCCTGAGGATATTCAGGACGAGCTTATAGCGGCTGCTGAGAAGCACTTCGATGCCATCGATCTTAGCGCCCTGGAGCTATATCTTGATTCTGCTTACGGTCGGAAACAAATCACTCAGTGGGCGAAGACGAAATTCGACGTTGAGGTGGATGAGGCTGACCTGGTTGATCGATCGCAGGATGAGGTCAATGATCTCTTCAAGGGGCGTGTCCGGGCTGCTTACCACGAGCGTGAGATTGCGTTCCCTGTCGAACAGTGTATCTCGAACGCGTTTTCAGTTGCCAACACTGACAATGCACAAGCCTGCGAAATGGTGACCCGCTGGGCTGAGGTGAAATATCGTGTCCAGATACCGATTGAGGAGATTCAGGGGCAGTCTTTTGAGGCTATTTCGGATCGTTTGAAGGCGCTTCAGCGGGAATATCTCGATCAGGGAAAACTCGAACCGGAGATCGACGAAGCCATGGCAGCCAACCAGAATGGCGAGCTGCTCGAATGGGGGAAGAAGCGTTTCGGTCCTGTGTGGGATCAGGATGCTTACGACAACGCTGGCGACGATCGTCGCGAAGTTCTGCTTGATATGGGGCGACTGATGTTCCGGTTCGAACTCACTCAGCTCGAACGCTTTATCCTGCTTCGGATTTTCGATCAGGCGTGGAAGGACCATCTCTGGGAAATGGATCACCTTAAGACCGCGATCTCACAAAGACCGATGGGTGGCGATCAGACGCATCCGCAGAGTCAGTATGCCATCGAGGGTCGTGATGTCTTCAACCAGATGTGGGTGCGTATCCGCTCTCGCGTGACCGACCTCATCTTCCGACTCAGGCCGCCGGAACCCGGACAGGGTGGGCAGGGTGGTCAAGCTGCACCGGCCACCGCTACCGGACCGGGGGGAAGTTCGCAGGCGATGCAGTTTCAGCACGCCAGCTCTGGGTCTGCATTTTCGCAGGCAACCCGTGACCAGAGCGCTGCCATGAAAGCTCAGAACGTGGATCAGAAGGTGGAGACGATTCGCAGAGATGAACCCAAGGTTAAGCGGAACGATCCCTGCCCGTGTGGTAGCGGGAAGAAATACAAGCAGTGTCATGGTAAAGGGAAGTGATGCGCTGGTGAGTTTGTGAGTTGGCGGGCAGGTGATTTCTGGAAGTGTCCTGGTGTGGCACTATTCCTCGGTGGATGGTTCGTCTCGATTGCGTCGCATGTAGGCCACGAATGGCTGGAGTGCTACGACCAGTTCACGTTCGCTATTGGCTGAAAAGTACAAAATCCGCCGCTCAAGATGACCTGCTGCCGGGGGCTGGGCTGGTGACGCTGCCCGAGCTTCTGATGGTCCGGGATGATCTGTCGGTGCATGGTGGGAGATTCGCGGTAATTTTGTCGCCATCTGCTCCTCCTCTGGGAGGAGTGATTCGTACAGATCGTCGTCGTTTGCAGCGTCCATCGAGATTTCGAACAGATATTGCACGTTCAGCTCCTCGGGTGGGTAGATCTCCCGCCCGAATGGTCCCAGCTCGAACAGCAGTCCTTGGGGACCCGTCGTGACAGCCAATCGTCCAGGCCAGAGGGAAAAAATCGCCCATTTGATCCCGACCACAACCAGTGCAACGCCCGATAATACGATCGGAATCATGAGCAGTGCGACGCAATATTCGATGATACGATTGTCTACGGCGGATGTGCGAAAATTCAGTCCGCGTACCACGAGATATGCCCCGATAATGCCAAGAACCCCGGGTGCGAGGCGAATCAATGCTCGCTCCATGGCCTGGGTTCGAGACAGCAAAATGCACGTTTCCGGGGGGGATTCTGCCTGTCCTGCCGTGTTGGGTTCGGGTTGTCCTGGGTTTGGTTGCATCGCATAAGTGCCTTGCTAAGCAGGACTTGTGGTCGTAAATGGGTGTTCCGGACGTCATGCCCGACTGCGACAGTCTACCAGCGAATTGGGATTTTGGCACCGCTTTCGGGCAGGGTGGACGATTCCATCTTTACAATTATTGCTTGTGCTGGGAGGTGCAGATTTTGCCTCTGGCGTGATCCGGAGGGTTTCCGTGGAGCTTTGCGGCGTCCCATGTTGGTCGCCCCTGGATCATTTGTGTTGACTTGTGGGCAGTATATTGCCTACGATCGTGTGGTCACCAAGTGTGGCGTTGTTCGGCCTTTCTGGATTAGTGACTGTCTTCCTGGAACTGTTCATGGCACCTAGCGCATCTGAGCATCCCGATTTTTCGTCGCAATCAGACCCGGTTGATTCTGCGCGTTCCGTGTGTTCGCCGGTGTCGGTGCAGGTTGCGTCGCTCGGTGAGGCCTATACTCAGTTCCAGATCACGAATGATGAGATTGCGTTTCTCCGGTTTATCCGGTTGCACTGGTCGGTTGGAGATCTTGTTCAACTGCTGAACAGTGCAGAATCGTCGCTGGCGGTCCTAGCTTCTCATGCTTTGGGGGTGCTTGGTGGTAAGGCGTCGGTTTTTCCGCTGGCGGGTGCGTTGCGGAGGGATGAGACTGATGTTGTCGGTGCTGCTGAGGACGCGCTTTGGCGTGTGTGGTTTACGGAGTTTGGGCGTGATGTTCGGCGTCGACTTCGTGAGGCAGTTGATTTAATAGAGCAGGGGCGTCGCTTTGCAGCCATCGCAGTGCTCGACCATATTCTCGAACGCGACCCCTCGTTTTCTGAAGCTTATCATCAGCGTGCGTTGGCGTATTATCTCGATGACGCACATGCGAAAGCGTTGCGCGATGCTCTGCGTGCTGTAGCCATCAACCCCTGCCACTTCGGTGCGCATGTGCAGGCTGGTCATGCACACGCTGCCTTGCACCAGTATGAGGCTGCCTTGATGTGCTATCACGATGCGCTCTGCGTTCATCCGCGTCTTCCCGGGGTCCGCCAGAACATCCGCAGGATCCGTGGTCTGATGGGCGATGTTCCGTCGTTCACTGTCTGACTGGCGTTTTTCCATGCTCGGAGTACCCGGTGAGCATGTGTCGTCTTTTGTGGTCTGTCTGCCGTCCCACACACTCTCTATGTTGCGTCTGCACGTCGTTTCTGTGGTTCCTTTGGAACTCGTTTTATCGGCGGAAAATTGAGGTTCATTGCCGTCAGCGGCGTTGGTCCGATAGCCATTCGCGGTATTATCGGCGGGTGGTAAATTGGGGTCGATTCTGGTAGGCTTGCGGTGCCTGGTGGAGTGGGGGATGGTCGGTTTTCGAAGGTCCAGGCCTGTATGTGTTGATATAGACATGTATGCGTTGATATAGACA
>JAJRYY010000132.1 GCA_024275565.1 Planctomycetota bacterium | reverse complement strand
TCGGCGTCAAACCAGCCGCCTTACCCTTCAATAGAATCTCACGCGATTCATCCACCGTAAACGCACCACGCTCACAAAACACATCGCACCGCTCAGCCAACCCCTCACCCGCAACCCGCCCCATCAGCGCATCGCTCGTGACAAGTTTCACATACTCCCCCCGTCGATGCGTGAACTCACTCGGAATCGTATGCGCCCCAAGATACGTCGCAACAATCTCGACCGGCTGACACGCCTTCAACCGCTGGGTAGCCAGCAGCATCTTGATCTCATCATCCACCGAAAGACCATACCCACTCTTAATCTCAACCGTCGTCACCCCATTCCCAAGCATCCGCCGCAACCGGGGCAACGCGAGCTTTACCAGCTCATCAACGCTCGCCTCACGAACCGCCCGCACCGTCGTCTTGATCCCTCCGCCTTCCTCACCGATTTCCACATAACTCTTCCCCGCACACCGCCACGCAAACTCATTCTCCCGCGACCCCGCAAACACCGTATGCGTATGACAATCAACCAGCCCCGGCAAAACGCAGCCACCCCGCGCATCGACCACCTCATACCAGTCAAGCGTCACACACTCCGCATCGGGTCCAAACGCAACGATCTTCCCCTCATCCACCGACACATACGCATCCTCAATGCAACGAACCGCTGCACAATTCGCGACAGGTCCACCACCCGCTTCCACAGCTTCCGTGGCTTCCGCAGCATCCCCAGCGTCCATCGCCACCAGCGACCCGATATTCCGTATAACCAGCATCAATTCCCATCCAGACAGGTCGCCACACAACGCGCCACCAGCGACAACTCATGTTCAAAAATCGTCCGCACATCAAACACAACAGACCCCTCATTCACCCGCGCAACGACAGCAGGCGTCCCGACCCGCAACCGATACGCAATCTCCTCCGCACCCACCTCAGCAGGCCGCCATCGAACCACCACCGTCTCCAAACCCTCACCCGGAAGCGATCCACCCCCCGCAAACGATACATCCGAACCAACCAGAAAATGCTCACCCCCCATCGCCTCAGATAGCAACCGCTCCAACCGAGCAGCCTTATCAGCAAGCGATTCCGTGGTAGCAGACAGCATCGCAAGCGTCGGAACCCGCTCAACCGCCCGCCCCTGATCCCGATAATGACGCAACGTAGCATCCAACGCAGCAAGCGCCATCTTATCAAGTCGCAACGCCCGCATCAGAGGGTGCTTTTCAATGGCATCAATCAACTCAGACCGCCCCAGAATAATCCCAGCCTGAGGACCACCCAACAGCTTATCACCCGAAAAACAAACCACATCCGCACCAGCAGTCACAGATTCAACCACGCTCGGTTCCGACGACACACCACCCAGCACACCCGCCGCCGCAAAATCGAACATCGCACCACTACCCAGATCATCAATCACAAGCAACCCACGAGCATGAGCACACGCAACCATCTCAGAAAGCGAGGCCTCCTCAGTAAACCCCACAATCCGATAATTGCTCGTATGCACCCGTAAAAGGGCAGCCGTATCCTCGGAAATCGCATCCTCATAATCCGAAATACGCGTCCGATTCGTCGTCCCAACCTCACGCTGAACAGCACCGCTCTCAGCCATCACATCAGGAATCCGAAACGACCCGCCAATCTCCACAAGCTGACCCCGAGAGACAACCACCTCCCGATCACAACACAACGCACGAAGAATCAGCAACGTCGCAGCAGCATTATTATTCACCACCACAGCAGCCTCAGCACCACTCAACGCACACAACAACTCCCCAACCTTCGAAACCCGCTTCCCACGACGACCCGTCTCAAGATCAAACTCAAGATCGCAATACCCAGCAGCAATCTCAGCCACCGCATCGACAGCCTCCTCGCAAAGCGGAGCACGCCCCAGATTCGTATGCAACACAACCCCCGTCGCATTAATCACACGCCGCAACGACAGCATCGCCTGATCCTCAAGAATCGCCCTAGCACGCAAAAGAATCTCAGAAGCACCAACCGGCGACACCGAACCCTCATCACCAAACACCCCCTCACGCACCTCATCAAGCGCAACACGAAGCGCCGAAACCACCACACCATGACCAGAATCAACAACCCACCCCTGAACCTCATCCACCTCCAGAAGCGACCCAACAGACGGCAACGCCCGAAGCGCATCAGCCCGCTCCGGATTCATCTCACCCCGATCAGGATCCATCGAATCTCCACCTTCCAATATCATAGCTCACCTGTTTTCGCACCATCAGGAAAAAGGGGGTCGGGAGTCGTTTTGTAATAGAGTATCATCACTCACCTGTTTTCACACCATCACACAACACCCGACGATCACCATCACGCCGCGTAAAACCAACACGATCAAGATGCTCCATCAGCGGCACCGTATATTTCCGACTAGACCCCAATCGCTCCCGAACCTCCGACAGCGACACACCATCACCCGCACGAACCATCTCAGCCACAGTCTCCCGCAACTTCCGCTCATGTTCAGCCAACAGATAAAACGTCCCATCAATCCCCACAAGATCACCAAACGCCACCGCCACCGTCACCAGACGCTTCACACGCTTCACATCCGAATCCAACTCCCTCCCAAGCACATCGACCGTCGGCGGCTGATACGCCCCCTTCTCAAAAGCACCCAGAATCCGCACATACAGCTTCTCATCCTGCTGAGACATCTTCGGCGCAAATGCCTTCAACGCAACAAACCGCCCACGCACAACAACCCGCCCCAGATCAACATAACGCTCAAACAGCAATCGCCCCAGCCCACGCGCACTTCGCCGATCAAACCACCCCACAAGCGAATCCACACCCATCCCCGGCGACTCCGCATGCCCCTCATGAAACCGACGCATCCGACGATCCGCCCGCACAAACAACCCCTCAAGCACCGCAGGCGATACCCGACGCCCCGAAATCTCCGCCCATCCCTCATCCTCAGCAAGCGCATCAACCAACGAAACCGCATCCTCAGACACAATCCCAGTCCGCGCACACAACCCCAACCCAGACAACGGCGCAAAACCAGCCTCAGCCACCACCTGCGAAACACGAGCACGCAAATCACCACCAAGCAGCACACCCAACGCACTCGCCTCAACATCCCGATCCGTAGACCACCGCCGCGCAACAGGCCGCAACACAACACCCCCACCCACAGTCCGCGCACTGTTCTCTTCACGAAGTATAAACCGCTGCCCCCAAACCCCCACAAACTTCTCACCCGAGCGAAGCTGAACAAACCCACGCCAATCCGCCGCCATCACCGATCGCGCATACCCCACAGACCGCTCAAGCTCCACAGGCCGCGCCAGCGGAACGATCCGAGCAAGCACCTCCCGAGTCCCCATGCAAACCCGAACCCGCGAAAACGCTTTAATCGGATGCTTGCAGCTCTTCAAAACATGAACCTCAGCATCAATCCGATGCGATGGCGTAATCAACCCCGGCGTCACCAGCTCCTGACCACGCCCCAGCACATCGCGATCCACACCCATCAGATTGATCGCCGCACGCTGCCCAAGTCGCGTCGCACCCGTGTCACGACCATGGCACTGAACATCACGAACCCGACACGTCAATCCCGCCGGCTGAACCTCAAGCGTCTCACCACTCCGCACCTCACCCTCAGTCACAGAACCCGTCACCACCGTCCCACGCCCCTGCACCGAAAAAACCCGATCAATCGCCATCCGAAACACACCAGACGGCTCATCCACCACCACCACCCCAGCAGCCTCAAACAGCACCCGCCGCAACGCCTCAAGTCCCTCACCCGTCGTCGAAGAAACCCGCACAATCGGCGATCCCTCCAACCCGGTCCCCGCAAGCAGATCCCGAACTTCCTCTTCAACAAAATCAAGCAGTTCCCCATCAACCAGATCACACTTCGTAATCGCCACAACCCCATGGCGAATCCCGATTAAATCCAGCACCTCGACATGCTCCACCGTCTGTGGCATCACCGAATCATCGCCAGCCACCGCAAGCATCGCAAGATCGATCCCCGTCGCACCCGCCACCATCGTCCGCACAAACCGCTCATGCCCCGGCACGTCCACAACCCCGAAATGAAACGGTTCCAGAACCAGCTCCGCAAACCCCAGATCGATCGTCATCCCACGCCGCCGCTCCTCAGGCAACCGATCCGTATCAACCCCCGTCAATGCCTTCACCAGCGACGTCTTGCCATGATCGATATGGCCAGCCGTCCCCAATATCAGATACCTCGGGCGCTCCACCTCACCCAACGTCTGCACATTCGCCGCCGATTCACTCATAACCCCCAATTATGATCCCCATCGCCATCCAAGCCAACCAGTAAATAAATGTAGCGCGTGACAGGTGGCGGGTGACAAGTGATGGGTGCCCGACCTCCCTAAGTAGTGTGGCCCACCTCTTCAGAGGTGGGGGAGCCGAAGATCCACCGAACAATCCGCAAGACCGCCTCAGTCAATCGCGTAAGCTGCGTCCCGGACGCACCTTCCTTTTTCCCCAACAGCGAAACATAAATACATCTCCCCCCAAACACCCCCTGAAACCCCGCACAATCAACAAGATCAACATCGCCATCCCAATCCATATCCGCCCACCGACACCCAGGCCCCGCATCAACCCCGATCCCGCTGTTCCCCGCACACTCTTCAAAGTACCGCCAGTCCCGAAGCCCAACCCCATCCGCACTGTCGAAATCCCCACTCCCATCCTCAGCAATGTCCCCATACCGAATGTAATCCCAGATCGTCGTACTCTCGACAAACCTCGCCTTCGCACGAATGTTGACGCCAGGTTGGTGTGTCAGCACATCGCCTTCCGGCTTACCGGAATCCACGATCTCACCATCGATGTACCAGATGTACTGCTCCGAGCCGTAGGATTCCAGCCTGTAGGTGTGAAATGTATCAGGATTCACTTCTACAAATATGATCGGCAGGAAGTTGTCGCGGTTGAGTTTCGCAAGGTCATTCGAAATCGTGAAGTGATAGTCTACGGAACCGCCGTTGAACACAACAAATGCAACAGGCGCGACGAACGGTATTTCGCTTCGGTCGCCATCCGTCCAAACGCGCCACTCGGCAAAAAAGTTTTCGGTTCCAAGATATTCCGACAGGTCACGCGTGTAGTCCACCTGCTGTCCCACGGGAGGGTTATATCCCTCACAAAACTCCATCCGGTGAAAGAGCATCCCATCTTCAATCCACTCGCCGGGATCACAGAAAAATACAATCGGCGACCAGCCACCATCCAATGGAAGCGAGTCGCCCTCATAGGAGAACACCTCCCCCCGCGCGACCACAGCCGAGAGCAGCACGAACCCAGAAACCAACGTTTTTCTCACCATTCTCACACCTGAAAACCGAACCAACCCAGACGTAGGGCAGGTCGTTCTTTCGCCTCCAGGCGAAAGGTTGACCTGCCTGAACCATGCACATCCCCGCTTCGCAAACTGGCCGTGTGGCCCACCTCATTAAGCGCCGTGTGCCCCACCTCTTCAGAGGTGGGGGAGCCGAAGATCCACCGTACATTCCGCAAGACCGCCCCAATCAATCGCGTAGGGGTGCGTCCCGGACGCACCTTCTTTTTTTCCCAGCAGCGAAGCATAAACACATTTACCCCCCAAACACCCTCTGAAACCCGCCAAATCCGCCAGCCGGCAGTATAGCAAACCGAACCCCCGCAATGATACACAAAACCCCAAATATCCCTCCAGATCCGCACCATCAGAGAAGAAAAAACCCCGGCAACCACTGGCCGGCACTGATCTTACAAAAATCCTAACAATTAACAAACTTTATGCTTGACCCGAACCGAATCATGATGTATAGTGTATGTTAGGGAGAGTGGCAGGCTTGCAAAGGACCCAGGCCTATGATGAACTCTCTGCAGGGTCCGCTGTGCGGACCACGGTAGCTCGAATGCTCCACATCTTCAGACATGTGGAATTCGATGATAGAACCGTGCAGATACGCGTAGGGCAGGCTATTGCCTGCCGCAGCAAAAAGGAAAAACGCCCGCAAGACAGGGGATTAAGACAACATGCAAAAAATCGCAACCATCACCTGTATAGCACTCGCACTCTACCAGGCAGCTTGCCACGCACCCTCTCAGCAAGCCGCCCAGCATCACCCGCAAGCAAAGGCGCAGCCAGATTCCCAACCAGACTGGATCGTCACTGGCACCAAAGCAATGGTCGCCAGCGATTCCCCCTTCGCCTCAAAAATCGGCGCAGACGTCCTCCGAAACGGCGGAAACGCAATCGACGCAGCCACAGCAGTATCCTTCGCACTCGCCGTCACGCGCCCTTATTCCACAGGCCTCGGCGGCGGCGGTTTCCTCATCTACCGCGAGGCTGCAACGGGCAAGGTCCACGTCTACGACTACCGCGAAACCGCACCAACCGCCGCACGACGTGACACCTTCGCAACAGCAGCCCGATCCGGAAATTACGCAGCCGCACCAAGTCGCTACGGATACTTAAGCGTAGCAGTCCCAGGCCACGTCGCAGGCCACGCAAAAATCCACAAACAACACGGCAGCAAACCATGGAGCGAGCTCCTCGCCCCAGCCATCGCCCTCGCACGAGTAGGCTTCCCTGTAGACGCCCACTACGTCACCTCCTGTGAAAAAGTCCTGAAAACCTACGAAAAACACCCCCAGTTCAAACAGACAAGCCCATACGTTTTTCGCACCCACCTCAGAGAAGGACAATTGCGAACCGTCGGCGACCCCCTCATCCAGCCCGAGCTTGCAGACCTCATCGAACGCGTCGCAATCGGCGGCAAAGACGCCTTCTACAAAGGCGAGGTCGCAGATGCCATCGTCACCGCAATGCGGAAGAACAAGGGTCTGATAACCCGCCGCGACCTGTTCGCATACACCGTCGCCGTCCGCGAACCGATCATCTCAACCTACCGCGACTACACACTCATCACGCCACCGCCCCCATCCTCCGGCGGCATCTGCATCAGCCAGACCCTCAACATTCTCGAGAATTTCGATCTCCCAGGCATCGCAAAAAATGACAGGGGACTGGCACTTCATTATTTCGCAGAGGCATTAAAGCACGCCTTTGCCGACCGCGCCCGCTGGCTGGGCGACGCCGACTTCGTCAGCGTTCCCGTCGAAAACCTCCTCCGCAAGGATTACGCAGCACACCTGGCAAGATCCATCTCAGCCAGCACCACCGAGCGAGACAGCCAGCATTATGGGACCGCGAAACTCCCCTTCCCAGCCCTCCCAGCCGGTCAGCCCCCAGCCGGCCAGCCCCCAACTGGTCAGCTTCCAACCGGGCAGTTCCCAGCCGGTCAGCTTCCTACTGGTCAGCTTCCCGAGGACCACGGCACCAGTCATTTCTCGATCATCGACGAGCAGGGCAACATCGTCGTCTGTACCGAAACGATCAACATGACATTCGGATCCCTGGCTGCCATCGATGCATACGGGCTGATTCTCAACAACGAAATGGACGACTTCTCCACGCAGCCAGGGCGACCAAACGCGTTTGGCCTGATCCAGTCCCGCCGAAACGTGGTCCAGTCGGGAAAACGCCCCCTCTCCAGCATGTCGCCGACGATCGTGATGAAAGGCGACCGCCCATTCCTGCTCATCGGCGCTTCGGGCGGGCCAAAAATTATCACTTCAATTTTGAATGTGTTCCTGAATTTCACAGATTTCGGCATGTCGCTTGAGGATTCCATCACCGCTCCGCGTCTCCACCACCAGTGGATGCCGAATCGCATTTATTTCGATCAAGCTCCCCCCGCAGAAATCGCCCGGATTCTCAGATCCAGGCGTCATCGCGTCTCGAAAGAGCGTAAAACTGGCATCGTGCAGGCCATTGCGGTGGATTTCTATCAATTGAGCGGTATCTCAGACCCCCGGAAGGGGGGAAACCCGATGGTTACTAGATATCGGGTCCGCGAGTCCCTAAACTCGGAATGGGAAAGCGGGTATCGTTTGCATGTTCGGTGAGCGCGTGTGGTTCGCTCGGTGGGCGCGTGGTGGTTCGCAATTCGGTGGTGTTGCGTAGTTCATTTTCTGGCAGGTGGTCGGATCGTCCGATAATAAAGTCATGTTCAATCGATGCGGGCACCATCGGTAGAGTGGTGCAAACGTTGATGTGGTTCAGGACGTATCTGAGGTTCTAGACGTTGGTGTGGTTCATAATGCGGGAGTCTGTGGTCGTGTCGATGGGTGAGACATTCAGCAATCAAGCACCGTGCGTTCCGCCGGGAGCAGCCAACGTTCTGGCGACGATCCGCAAGGGGCCCGGTGAAGGGCAGGCCATCCGTCTTCGTCGGGCTGCGTCGGTCTTCGGATCGAAACAGGGCTGCAAGCTCGTTTTGCGCCATCCCACGATCAATCGAAGACACTGTCTGATTGTCAATACCGGGTTGCGGGTGATTCTTCGTGATCTTGATACGCGGGGTGGAACGCTTCGGAACGGGCTGAAGGTTGAGCAGGAGTTTCTCGAGGACGACGACAGGATGACGCTTGGTCCGTGGGAATTTCAGATCGACATCCGGAATTCCGAACTGCAGGGTGCGAGCGACAGTCCGATCGTGATCGATCTCGAACCTGATCCTACGGTGCTTGCCATTGAAGATCTGCAAACGGGGAAACTCACCAAGCTCACCCGGGAGGTTTGTCTTCTGGGGCGTAGCGATGGTGCGGATATCGTGATCGACGACAGGGATATATCCTACGCGCACGCTGCCATTTTCTCATATCTGGGAAAGCCGGCGATTTTCGACCTTGTGAGTGAGAATGGGACGCAGGTCAATGGTCAGCACGTCAATTTTGCCATGCTCCAGGATTGCGATGAGTTGACGCTCGGGTCGCAGACCGTGCGTTTTCGGAGCAATACGCCCGGTATCAGGTCCAATGGGCTTGCATCCAACGGGTCTGCTCTGAAGCCCAAGCCCTTTCTTCCGCCTCCGGAGGGGACGCTTTCTGATTTGATTGATCTTTCCGGGGAATCCCGGTTGCAATAGTGTCGCGCCAAGCCACGTCTAATCCAAGAGACATCCTTATTCAAAGAGACACTTCTTTTCAACGAGGTACTCCTTTTCAAAGAGTCGTCCCATGCCGCAGTGTCGTCGATATGTACTTTGCTCTTCTGTCAGCATGGTGGCGATACGGTGACTGTGGATGCGTTGCCTGATGGCGTGGAGATCGAAAGCGACCTTGCCTGCGTGTATTGCGGGTACAACCTGCGTACGCTGGGGGTGTCGGCCAAGTGTCCGGAATGTGGGCGGGGCGTCCGTGATTCGTTCAGTGTTCAGCCGGACATTGTCGATCCGATCGGGTACAAGCGGTTTCTGGTTTCGCTGTGTATCGCTGGTGTTGTTTTCGTCGGATATGCTCTGCCTCGCACTTTTCAGAAGGAGCCTTTTTTCGGATTATGTCTCGGAGCGTCCCTTCTGTACGCTGCCTGGACGGCTGCTGTGATGATGGTTCTTTCGTCTGGAACGGAAATATTCATCCGGGAGAACAATCGGTTTTTCATGGTTCTTTCGCTGGTGTTGAGTTTGATTGTTGTGGCGATTGGTCTTGTTCCGATCTGCCTGAATTCGCTGTTTAACGAATGGGTCAACACGCAGCTTTTCCAATCCCCTGGTCCGTAAGGTTGAGGCTGGTGCTGTGGCGATTGGTGTGTGATTTTCCTGCTCTTGACTGTCGGGTCATCCGAGGTCAGGATCGCCTCTGCGTCCGGGAATTGAATGATTATCGCGATCCTCTGTCATTCGGATCGAGCTTTCCAAATTCATCAACACGGCATAGCATGGCCGTCAGGAATAATTCCCAAACTTACAGTGGATGCTGCCTGCGTGCAGGAAGAATGATACTATGATGACTGCCCGTTATCGTGAGGTTCGTCGGTACCTGCATGGTGAGGTTGATTGTGCGTTGCTGGAACGGGTGGCTGGGGCGTGTGGGATGCGCGTTGAGGAGACGAGTGAATCGCTGGTTCGGTTGCGTGTTGTGCTCAAGTTCTGGAGTTTTGGGGAGGTGCTGGACATTGGGCTGGGGGCTGTGGATGGGAAGTGTGTGGTTGATGTTACGAGCAGGTGTCGTTTGAAGACGCAGCTTGCTGACTGGGGTAAGAACGAGCGGAATGTGCGTCGTGTTTTTGAGGAGATTGACAAGCTTCTTGGGGATGGTTGTGCTTATGAGCGGTGTTCGCTCTGCGTGACGTGTGGGTATCTGCTTGTTGGGATTTCTTCGGGTGTTTGCCCTGAATGCGGTCAATCGTTTTCGGAGGATGATGAGCCAGCGACTCAGGAGGTTGCGACGGTTCGGAATGCACTTGTGTTAGCGTGTCTTATTTCTGCGGTTGAAGTCGCACTCGTTGTGTTGCTGGATCTGGCTGGGATTGATGTCATTTTTCTGAGGTTGTGGGGTGTCGCGTGGGTCATCCCCTTTTTACTGCTGACGAATGCTTTGGGTATATTATCCGCAGTTGCGGTACACCGGATTGTGAAGCCCTTTTTGCGGCGTCGGTGAGGTTTGTTCCTCCTATTCCGGGGGGTGGTTGGCTATTCCGGAGGGTGGTTGGCTTGTCTGGGTGGTGGCTGGATGCGTCTTTTTGCCATCATTTTCAGGGTTTGCCAGACGGTTTGTCTTACGCGCATGTGGGTGGCGCCGTCTTTTTCTGTGTAATCCAGGGGCATGCCGACTTCCTTGAATGTTGCGTTGATTTTGGCGAGTTGCAGGAGTGTGTCTGCCATACATTCAAAGCCGCTGGCTGCGCAAAATGACTGGCCGTATGCGTTGATGGCTCGCTGGATCAGTGCGGTTTTATATACGCGGTAGCCACAGGTGTAGTCTCGGACGCCGGGGATGGGGTAGATCAGGCGGAAGAGGATGCGTGCGCCGATGCTCATGATGTGACGCATGGTGCTTAGTCCTTTCACTTCGCCGCCTTCTGCGAATCTTGATGCTATGACGACGTCTACGTTTGAGGTATCGCGTGTTTTGAGCATTTCGGGGAACAGCTCTGGTGGTTGTGTGTTGTCGGCGTCCATGGTGACCATGAGGTCGTGGTGGCTGGCGTGAGTTGCGACGTGTTGGAACAGGTCCCTCATGCCTGCGCCGAGTCCCTGGTTTGTTTCGTGGCGGATGATGGTGAGGTCGTGGTTTGTGGCGAAGGTGTTGAGGTGGTCGGTGGTTCCGTCGGTGCTTCCGTCGTCGACGATGACGAACTGGTGGGGGATTGCGAGGGATGTCATCACGGCGTGCCAACGGTTGAGGAGCAGGGGTATGCGCGGAGCTTCGTTGTAGGCTGGCATGGTTATCCAGATGGTTCTGGCGGGTGTTTCGGTCATGACTGGTGTGCTGGTCATGACAGGTGCGTCGGTGAAGTCTGGGGTGGATTTCGAAGGGTTTCAGCGTGGTTTATGAGTATTTCTGCGACGCGTCTTGAGGTTTGGCCGTCGCCGTAGGGGTTGATGGCGTGGGACATTTTTTCTCGCTCTTCTGGGTTGTGGAGGAGTGAGAGGGTCTGGTCGAAGATGTTTGCCTGTGCGTCGCCGACGAGTTTGACGGTTCCGGCGTCGATGGCTTCGGGGCGTTCTGTGACGCGCCGCATGACGAGGACGGGTTTGCCGAGATAAGGAGCTTCTTCCTGCACGCCGCCGGAATCGGTGAGGATGATGTCGCAGCGTTTGAGGAGCAGGACGAACTGGTCGTATGCGAGGGGTTCGATGAGGTGGCAGCGGTCGGCGTCTTCGAGGATGGGGACGACTGCATCGCGGACTTTGGGACTGAGATGAACTGGGAAGATGACGCTGAGGTCCGGGTCTGCTTCGAGGATTTCGTAGATTGCGGCTGCGATGCCGGACATGAAGGGTGCGTTTTCTCGGCGGTGGGTTGTGACGGCGATGAGGGTTTTTCTGCACTGGTCGAGGGCGTTGCTCAGCTCGGGGACTGGTGCGATGTCTTCGCGATCACTGATGATGCGGAGGGCGTCGATGCCGGAGTTTCCTGTGACCCAGATTCGGTCGCTTTGTATGTTTTCTGCGAGGAGGTTTTGCTTTGCGCCCTCGGTTGGGGCGAAGTGGAAATCTGCCAGGGACGCGACCATGCGGCGGTTCATCTCTTCGGGGAAGGGTTGCCATTTGTCGCGGGTTCGCAGGCCTGCTTCGAGGTGTGCGATGTGGATGCGTTCGTAGTGGGCGGTGAGTGCGCCGACGTAGCAGCTTGTGGTGTCGCCCTGGACGATGACGCAATCGGGGCGGTCGTCAGTCAGGACTGCTCCGATGCGTTGACAGAGGGTGGCTGTCAGGTCGGAGAGGGTCTGGCTGGGGCGCATGACGTCGAGGTTGTGGGTGATGGGGATGTCGAAGACGCGGACGACCTGGTCGAGCATTTCGCGGTGCTGCCCTGTGAGGATGGTGGATATCTGGAAATCATCGCAGGTGGTGAGGTGCTGTATGACGGGTGCGACCTTGATGGCTTCCGGGCGCGTGCCGAATATGAAGCTGACCTTTATTGGTTCATGCGCCATGGTTCAGGACACTCCGAGCAGGGATGCGGTGATTTCCCATTTCGTGGCGAGCATGAGAATCGCGAGGGTGTAGAAGCCAGCGACCACGTCATCGCCGACGACGCCCCATCCGCCGGGCCATTTTTGTTCGATGAGATTGGCTGGGGGTACTTTTATGATGTCGATTCCGCGTTCGAGGAAGAATGCGAGCGTCATGGTCTGCCATGTGATGGGGAAAATCATGACGGCCCAGAAGAATCCCGCGAGTTCGTCGATGACGAGTTTTCGGCTGTCCTTCTCGCCGAGGATGCGGTCTCCGACGTCGTGGATCCAGATGCCGAAGGCTGTGACTGCCAATGCGACGAAGGCGTATTCCCAGTCCGATAGGGTGCTTCTCATCCACCATGCGATCGGTACGCCAGCGATGAGGACGGAGACGGTTCCGGAGGCTGGGAGGTGCCCGAGGGGTCCTATTGATCCGATAAGTAGGAGCAATTTTTGGCCCTGGGTGCGTGTTTGGGGTGTTTGCTGGGTCACTGCCTGTATCTCGTATTAACTTGACATACCTGATGGTCCGATTTACGAACTGGACTATAAGTGCATATCCAATTCAACGCCAAGGGGCATTTATTGAGATGCACTGGCGGGTGGCCACCTCTTTATGAGGCGGGGGAGACGATGAAGAATCGATTAACCAGCACGATCAATGCCGAACACGCAGTGCCATCGCTCATCGACTCCCCCATGTCTGAAGACATGGGCCGCCCTGCTATGGCTTGGCTTACCCCCTGAAAGACACCTTGGATTCTTATGAACTCACTATTTCTTGAAACGTTGAAGCGTCGCGTGCTTGTGTTTGATGGCGCGATGGGGACGAGTATCCACAATTACGATCTGCCGTTGTCGGATTTCGACGGGCTTGAGAATTGTACCGATGTGCTGGTGAAGACGCGTCCTGATGTGGTGGCTGAGATCCATCGGTCGTTTCTGGAGATTGGCAGCGATGTTGTGATGACGGACACGTTTGGTGCTAACAAGCTTGTATTATCGGAGTTTGGGATTGAAGGCGAGACGCGGTATTTGAACCGGGTTGCGGCTGAGATCGCGGTGAAGGAGTGCAAGCGGGTTGCGACGGACGATAAGCCTCGGTTTGTGGCGGGTTCGATGGGTCCGGGGATGCGTCTTCCGTCGCTGGGTCAGACGGACTGGGATACGCTGGTTGACAGCTACTGCGAGCAGGCGCGGGGGTTGATCGAGGGCGGGGTGGATGTACTGCTTGTTGAGACTTGTCAGGATATATTGCAGTCCAAGGCTGCGATTATCGGGTGTACGGATGCGATGGCAGAGTTCAAGGTTGAGCTTCCGATCATGTGTACCTTCACGGTCGAGACGACTGGGACGATGCTTGTGGGTACGGAGACTGCGGCTGCGATTACTGCCCTGGAGGTGTATGACCAGGTACAGGTGATCGGGTTGAATTGTGCAACCGGTCCGCAGGAGATGGGTGAACATGTCCGGCAACTTAGCTCCGGATGCTCAAAAATGCTGCTGGTTCAGCCCAACGCCGGGTTGCCGCAGCTTGTGGATGGTAAGCCGCATTACAGCCTGACGCCGGCGGAATTTGCGCGATGGCTGCTGGAATTTGTCGAAACCGATGGCGTCAACGCAGTGGGTGGATGCTGCGGGACGACTGTGGAGCATCTTTCGTCGCTGGTGCAAGCGATTGGTGATCGAGCACCGAAGCCGCGTCAGATCAGTCACGAGCCGTCGATTGGGAGCATATATCAATCCGTATCAATGCGTCAGGACAACAGTTTTCTCATCGTTGGCGAGCGTAGCAATACGAACGGGTCGAAGAAATTTCGTGAATTGATGCTGGATGATGATATTGATCAGCTTGTCAGCGTCGGTCGCAAGCAGGTGGCTGAGGGGGCGCATGTGCTTGATGTCTGTGTTGATTATGTGGGACGCGACGGCATACCGGATATGCAGCGGGTTATCAGTCGGTATGCTCAGGATGTTACTGCTCCGCTGATGCTGGATAGTACCGAGGCGAAGGTTCTGGAGGCGGGTCTGAAGCTGGCTGGTGGGAAGTGCATCCTCAATTCGATCAATCTGGAGGATGGCGAGTCGAAGCTCGAAGTTGTCTGCCCGATGCTCAAGCGGTATGGGGCTGCGGTCGTAGCCTTGACGATTGACGAGGATCCGCAGGAAGCCATGGCGAAGACGGCTGACCGGAAGCTGGAGATCGCTGAGCGGTTGTATGATCTTTGCGTGAACAAATACCGCATTCATCCAGAAGACATTTTCTTCGACTGCCTCACATTTCCGATCACGACGGGGAACAATGAGGATCGGCGTCTTGCTCTTGAAACGCTTGAGGGGATCGAGCGGATCATGTCTGCCATGCCGCAGTGCAATGCGATTCTTGGCGTGTCGAATGTCAGCTTCGGGTTGGCGCCGGCTGCCCGTGCTGTGCTGAATTCGGTGTTTTTGCACGAATCGATTCGCCGGGGGCTGACGGCTGCCATTGTTCACTCGGGCAAGATTCTCCCGCGTACGAAGATCAGTGACGATCGGTGGCATGGGGCGTTGGATCTGATTTACGATCGCCGCAAGGAAGGTTTCGACCCGCTCATTCATTTTATGGGTTTGTTTGCCGAGGGCGAAACCATCTCGACCAAGAAGGATCTGACGCAACTTCCTGTTCAGGATCGACTGAAGCATCGCATCATCAATGGGGATCGGACGGGACTTGAGGGCGATCTTACTGATGCGCTTTCGACGCACAAACCGCTCGACATTGTCAACGATATTCTGCTGGATGGGATGAAGACTGTCGGCGACCTGTTTGGTGCGGGTCAGATGCAGCTTCCGTTCGTGCTTCAGTCGGCTGAGACGATGAAGGCGGCTGTTGCGTTTTTGGAACCATTGATGGAGCAGGCGGAGAATTCGGGTAAGGGCAAGGTGATTCTCGCGACGGTGCGTGGTGACGTTCACGATATTGGTAAGAACCTCGTGGACATTATCCTCACGAACAATGGCTACCAGGTTTTCAATCTTGGGATCAAGCAGCCGATCAACAAGATCATCGAAGCTTTCTCAGAGCATGAGGCAGATGCGATAGGGTTGTCTGGTTTGCTGGTGAAATCCACTGTGGTGATGCGTGAGAATCTTGCGGTGCTCAAGGAGCGGGATATTGACGTGCCGATGATCCTTGGCGGGGCAGCACTGACGCGTAAATATGTCGAAGAAGACCTGCGCCCTGAATATACCGGGCCGCTTTATTATGCGAAGGATGCATTTGAAGGCCTGCGGATCATGGACAAACTGGCGGCGGGCGATTTATCTGTCCCCGGACCGACGTCGAAGATAAAAGCTTCAACGCCCAGTCGCCGAGCTTCGGACGCAGCACCACGGTCCGGACAGTCGGGATTGCGTCGTGACGTTCCCATTCCCACGCCTCCGTTCTGGGGTACGCGCGTGATTGAGCATCTCGAATTAAAGGCAATACTTGGGTATATCAATGAGAGCATGTTGTTCAATGTTCAATGGCAATATCGCAGAGCTGGCAAAACGCGCGATGAGTATAAGCGGTATATTGACACGGAAATTCGACCCATATACCGAAAACTTGTTGAGAAATGCCTGGCTGAGGATATATTGCAACCGCAGGCGGTCTATGGGTATTGGCCAGCACAGTCCGACGGCGATGAGTTGATTGTTTTTAATCCGAACGATCATACACACGAAGTCGCTCGTTTTGACTTCCCCAGGCAGGGGAAACCGCCCTACTGGTGTCTGTCAGACTTTTTCAGACCTGTCGAAAGCGGCGAGCTTGATGTTGTCGCATTTATGATCGTGACGATGGGTCAGCGCGTCAGTGATATAGAACGTGGATGGTTCAAGGAAGATAAATATGTCGATTATCTTCATTTGCACGGACTTGGTGTCGAGTCTGCTGAGGCGCTTGCGGAGTATCTGCACAAACAGATTCGCATGGAGCTTGGTATTGCCGATTCAGACGCTCGCGAACGACAACTTATTTTTCAGCAGAAATACCAGGGTTCTCGCTACAGTTTCGGGTACCCTGCCTGTCCGCGACTGGAAGATCAGGTCAAGGTCTGGCCACTGCTCGACCCGGAGCGTATCGGCGTTCAGCTTTCCGAAGAGTTTCAACTGGACCCGGAACAGTCCACGACTGCGTTGATCGTTCATCATCCGGAAGCGAAATATTTCAATGTGCGGTAGGGAAATCTCCAATGTGTACGCTCTGTGGAGCTGCGAATGAAATTTTTCACTATGCAATGGTGGAATGAGGGTCAAACCTGGGAAGATAGCAAACACGCATTTACCCTCTACAAACAGCATATGGTATCAATACGTCACGGTGTTCCTGAAGAACTCCTTCGCCTCTATGACGAAATTACACTTCATGATTCAAGTGTTCGCGAAATCCGTCAGTCTTCTATAGATCAGGAACTTATTATTGAGCTTGGCGGAGATGGCGAGGATGGCTGTCTTCGTGATATACGCCTTCGTTATCTGGGTGTTTCATCTTTCCGCATGACCGTGAAGACCGAAGAAATACACCATGGACCGCATGGTTTCGGAGACCTTGGTTATGACGAAATTGACCTGGCTGATCCAGGATTTTTTGAGCATCGCATGTTGTTTTCCAGTGGTACGGAAATCACCATCACTTTCCGAGACTTCGAGCTTCACTATCAGGACGATATTCGACCATTCGACTTGGCAGACCTCGACAGTTCTGATGAAGACACGCAAAGATTCGCGATCATCGGTATTTCCAGAAAACGCATGCTCGAGCATACGGGCAAGCTTGTGGAAATACTTCAGCAGGAGATCCCCGAAGCCAATCGCAGGCATGTGGTCCGCGCCCTTGGCAATCTATGTGTCGCAGAAAGCGCTCCGCATCTACTGCGTATGCTTGAATACGAAACAGGCATGATCGCTGGCGATGTTGCAAAATCTCTGGGTCAGATTGGGGTTGTCGAAGCTATCCCAATCCTCGAATCTCTCACCGAGAGTCCCATCCTGTGGGTGGCTGAGCAAGCTTGCGCTGCATTGAAAAGATTGGTCCACGACGACATCAAGTAGTCCGCAGTTCGGCAACGCCTCGCCTTCCCTGAGGACAATTCGTACTATCAGATACACAGTACACGGCAGGCAATAGCCTGCCCTACGATATGCAAAAAGGCTGCCGATCAGGTATGCGTTCGATACGAGGGGGCGGGTTTTACTGGGGTGTCGGGCGGGACACCACGGTCATATTCAAAGGGTCGGTCTGCCAATATGTAGGGGCGATGTCGGGACACGCTGATGAGCAGTGCGGCGCCCATGAAATTCGTCAAAAGACTGCTGCCTCCGTAACTGACAAATGGGAGGGTCATCCCTGTGATCGGCATCAGTCCGATCGTCATGCCCACGTTGATGACAACCTGCGCAGAAATCAACGCCACAACCCCGATGACGAGCAGTCTGGCGAAGGGTTCAGCCGTGTTGGCTGCGATTTCCAGACCCGCCAGTACTATGATGACGTAGCACGACAACACAAGCAGGCAGCCGATGAGTCCCCATTGGTGGCCGACGATGGCGAAGATGAAGTCGTTGTGCTTGTCGGGGAGGAAGTTGTATTCGACGAAGGTTCCGGAACCCCATCCATTCCCCGTGATCCCCCCTGAACCAAGGGCAGCCTTGGAGCGGTCCAGCTGCATCCCGATGCCGACTTTCCACTCCCGCGCCTGCTGGGGTGTTCCGAGAAATGCGTATTTTTCTGGTTCCTCGATGATTTGCTGGCGTATTTCCTCGGATTGAAGGATCACCCCGAGGATACGCCCGCGCTGGTAAGCATGAAGCTGCATCCACATGACCGGAGAGACTGCGAGCGCGACGACCGCCAGCAACACGAAATGTTTGATCCTCGCGCCGGCTGCGAAGAGCATCATGAAGAGTACGGGCATGATGAGCAGGACGGTTCCGAGATCGGGTTCGAGGAGGATGAGGATCATCGGTACGAGCGAACCGAGCAGGGGAATGAGGAGTCCTGGGAAGGTTCGGTAATTTTGCCGGAATCGGAGGTAGGCCGCCAGTCCGATAATATAGGCGATTTTCATGAATTCTGACGGTTGAAACTGGAAGAAGGGGAGATTGATCCAGCGGTAGGCACCGCGTCTGTAGGGGATGATCGAGCCGAATGGGATGTACCGTGCGAGTACGAGCGGGATCAGCGAGAGGACGCCTATGATGAAGATGATGTAGGCATATCGCATGAAGAAGCCGTATCCCAGTCGGAGGATGACCGTTGAGACGAGCATGGCTGCCATGAGGTGGATGATTTGTTTGGTGGTGTTTCGAGGCCAGGCGTCGCGATGGATTTCGGTGGCGTAGATGCAGAGCAGTCCGATAACGTAGAGAATCCCCACTGCGATGATCACCGCGATGGCAGGTTCGCTGAGTTTTGACATTCGCTTCCGCATTGCAGGTCTATGGTACCGCCTGCGGGCATGATCGTGCAGGGGTTGGTGATGGGGAATCTGTGACCGCAGTGATTCATATTGCGGACGATTTTCTGGTGGGCATCGTCACTCTGACTCAGGTTTTGCGCGGATCAGGGAGGGTTCCGAAGACGGCATCCCATAGTGGTGAAGTGACGCCATACCCTCGTCGGGGGTTCTGGTAATGGTGCAGGAGGTGGTATCGTGTGATGGGGCGGAGCAAGCGTGGGATCGTGGGTCGATGGGTGGCGAGGTGGACATATTCGTAGCAGAGGTATCCGGAGAGCAGCCCGGCGTGGAAGGCGGTTGCAAGCCAGGCAGACTGTAATATCAACCATTCCAGGCAGAACAGAATGATCGCCAGCGGGATGGCAGCCCTGAGACTGATGACGGCGTGCTCGAGATCGTGCGGTTCGCGATGGTGACGCATGTGAAGCTCGTCGAGGAAGCATGCGAGGCGTTTGCTGGTCGGTTGGGCGTGCATCGCGCGATGGGCCACCCATTCGACGAGCGTCCAGGCGAGCAGTCCGAGGCATGGAAGTAAGATCTTGTCGCCGATGGTAAGATTTTCGGACCTTGCGACCAGGATGCCCAGTCCGAGAATGATGGGCAGGAAGATCAGAAATGGTCGCGATCTGAGCAGCCAGTTGTGCGTGGTGGCGGTCATATTATCTGGTTTATTCTCCGCGATCACACAATGCAAGTCGAGAATCGAGCCAGAATTTGCCAATCGAGGAAAAGGTCCGTATATCTCGGGATGGAAACGGTTATGATCGAATCGTGCAGCAGGGAGGGAAGATGCACCAGGGTGAGTGGGATCGTGTTTCTGGTGCGGTTTTGCATGCTGGAGAATTGCAGTTTTTGGCAGGGGGCGTGGTCATCTGCAGGGTGGTGTAATCCGGAGCGCCGGTAGCTCAGCTGGATAGAGCATCGGATTTCTAATCCGAATGTCGTGGGTTCGAGTCCCGCCCGGCGTGGTCTTTAACGCGGTTTTTGGTGGTTTCGACCCCGAATGTCGCAAGATTTCGCTCGATCTTCGCTTTTTGGAGCATCGCGACGTCATCGCGGCCTCCTGTTGCCGGTCAATCCAGGTCGGCGTGGTCTATCTGTGTTTTGATGATTTCATCGGCTCGAGAGAAGAAGGCATCGAGAACGCGCGGGTCAAAGTGTTTTCCTCTTCCCTCTTCCATGATCGCGAAGCACTTCTGTCGAGGAAATGCAGGTTTGTACGGTCGTTTGCTGCTCAGCGCGTCGAAGACGTCTGCGACAGCGGTGATTCTTCCTCCGAGCGGGATGTCCTCACCGGCCAGGGCAAGTGGATAGCCGGTGCCGTCCCACTTCTCGTGATGGGAGAGCGCGATACCGCCAGCCATCTCAAGCACGGGAGAACTGGTAATGCCAATCATTTTTATGCCGAGTTCCGCGTGGGTCAGGTATTCGCGGTGTTCGTCATCTGAGAGTCTGTGGAACACTTTTCTGCCTAACTGACAGTGCTTCTGCATTACCTCGAACTCCTCCGGAGAGAGTTTGCCAGGTTTGAGGAGGATTGCATCGGGGATGCCGATTTTGCCTACGTCGTGGAGCGGGCTGGCATGCTCGAGTAGTTCCACCATGCCGTTGTCCAGGCCCATCGCGCGTGCAATGATCCCCACATATCGTCCTACGCGGATGACGTGCTGTCCCGTTTCGTTGTCGCGGTATTCCGCCGCCCTCCCCAAGCAGTGGATGACCTCCAGGCGCGATTGTGTCAGCTCTTCGGTGCGTCTGCGCACTTCTTGTTCGAGCGTCTCGGCATAAGCTCTGGTTCTGTCATTGTGAGCTTTGATCAGAATCGCGTTTCGCAATCGTGGAATGAGATCAGCAGGGTCGATCGGCTTTGCGAGGAAGTCTGTGGCTCCCAGTTCCAGGGCCTTCTGCTTTGTCGGTTGATCACTTGACGCGGTCAGGATCACAACCGGGGTATACTTCAATTGCTCATCGTTGCGAATTTCCTGCAGAATCTGCAGCCCATCCACCTCGGGCATCATGATGTCCAGCAGCACGATATCTGGATGTTCCTTTGTGATTGTATCCAGAGCCTTTGTGGGATCGGAGATTGCGATGAAGTTTTCGTAGCCCGCGATTTTGAGGTATTTCTGGACAACTTTGATGTTGATCGGCTCGTCGTCGATGACCATGATTATTGCTTGCTTTGGCGTCTTCTCCACCGATTCGGATGGGGAACACGTCTGGCGTGGTGTTCTGGTCTGGGGAGGCTGTTGTTCTGGATCTGCGAGACCAACAGCAGATTGATCGTGACGGGCGTTCATCATTGCGTTTACTCCTTATTCAACACGGCAATGGCTACTCAGGGCGACGTTTCCTGACACGCATCGGCGGAATCAACTACGACTCTTCCTGCCAAATCGACCAGATCGTCGATAAGCGATTCAAACTGTTCCAGCTTTCCTTCATTCGCAAGCAGTTCCAGTCTTGCGGCTGGATCTGTAAAGACGCTGTAACCCGCCATGCCCCCGGCCCCTCTCAGCCAATGGGCCAGTCGGGCTACTTCGTCCAGGTCATCAGCCTCCCGCGCTCGCTGTATGGCTTCGATTTGCTGCGATAATCGCTCCACGAATTCCTCCACGATTTCCCGGAAGTCCGGATCGTCGGTGGGTAGAGTGGATGGGATAACGGAGTGATCTTCTGGTGGTGGTGGCATTTCAGATCCTGCCCTGTTACTCAACGCCTCGCTCAGCGTTTTCATCAACTGGCCCGTCACGATCGGTTTTGTGAGGTATTCGGAGAATCCTGCCTTCAGGCATTTGTCTTCTTCGCCTTTCATGGCATTGGCGGTCAGCGCGATGATAGGAATTTTGACGCCACGTTTGCGTAAGGTTTTCGTGGCTGTATAGCCGTCCATAATGGGCATCTGCACGTCCATCAAGATTGCGTCAAATGAATCAGTCGTCGCCATTTCCACCGCAGTCTGGCCGTTTTCGGCGTTTGCGGTTTCGATGCCTGCGCGGTCGAGGACCAGGCTGATCAGCCTGCGGTTGGTGTCGCCGTCATCGACGATCAGCACGCGACCTTTCAGCGTTGGATTTTGATTTACGACCGGGGAAGGTTCTCGGTGTATCAAAGCTTCGGCCGCTTGACCGTCGATCAATTCGACGCCTTCCAGCGAACCAGTTTCGACCACGAACGTGAACGTACTTCCGCCACCCTCATCGCTGCATACTGAGAGTTTTCCGCCCAGGGCATGGGCGATACGTTTGCTAATGGCCAGTCCCAGTCCTGTCCCGCCGAATTTTCGGCTCATGGAGTTGTCGGCCTGGACGAACGGGGCGAAGATGGCGTCGAGTCTTCGTTTGGGGATTCCCACCCCCGTATCGATGACGTCGACGGCAAACATGGGTTTATCGCCTGTATTGATGATGCGAGCGACAACGTGTACACCCCCTTCGTTTGTAAATTTTATGGCATTTCCCACGATATTCATAAGCATTTGCTTCAAGCGTGTCGGGTCACTCTCGATCATGGCGGGGAGCTGGCCGTCGAAGTTTAGTTCCAGAGCAATTCCTTTTTCTTTGGCGCGTGGGCGAAGTACGGAGACGGCCTCGGAGACAATGAGGTGCGGCGAACAAGGGATGCGTTCCACTTCCATCTGCCCGGCTTCGATCTTGGACAGATCGAGGATATTGTTGACCAGTCGGAGGAGATGTTGACCACTGTTGTGGATTGTGTTGAGCCAATCCTGTCGTTCGGATTCGCTGCTGGCGTCTGCATTCCCACGAAGGAGGTCGGCGAAACCCAGAATGCCGTTTAGCGGTGTTCTAATTTCGTGGCTCATGTTGGCCAGGAATTCGCTTTTGGCTTGGGCAGCGGAGAGGGCTGTGGTTTCGGCTTCTTTCAGGGATTTATTGAGTTTGATGAGTTCTGCGTGTTTCTTCTCGAGTTCTTCGGTGCGAGTGGCAATGTCGTTGTTGGCTTTCTTCAATCGTTGTTCCGCAAATTTCACTCTCGAAATGTCGGTACGTACCGCAACATATTGCGTTATTTTTCCATCAGGATCCTTGAATGGAACAATCGTTGCATCTACCCAGTAGGCCGATCCGTCCTTCGCCTTGTTCTTCATCTCGCCGTTCCAAGTATCACCCTTTGAGATGGTCAGCCACATTTCCCGAAAGAACTCAGGTGGGTGTTTGTCGGATTTGACGATGCGGTGGTTCTGTCCGAGCAATTCCTGACGGGTGTAGCCGCTAACCTCGCAGAATCGATCATTGGCGGAGGTGATGTTTCCCTTGATGTCAGTGATAGACACGATGGCGTGTTAGTCCATGGCCTTCATCAGTGTTTGCGAGTGGCGGATTTCCTGGATCAAGTCGTCCTTCATAGGTCGGATGAGAAGGAACCAAAGCGGGGCCATACTACCCAGGCCGAGCAGGGCGGCATCAGCGAGCGCTTCGATCCACGGACTGACGTTTTGCGGAAGTAATACCGGAAGCAGAAACATCACACCGATCTCGGTCACAAAGACCGTGATCAGAATGACGGCGGCCACATGTCGGCGGGTCCAGCAAGGTGTTGTCTCACATCCGGGTGTAGTCATCGATCGAATACCTTGTTTATTGGGTCCGTAGTGTGGATGCGATGACGCTTGGCGCGCGGACCCTTGCCTAGGGTGTATCGTCCTGAACCAGGATCAACCGTAGTTGCGCGACCTGGTACGTCGGACGGTCCGATATCTACCACAATTTCGGAGTCCTGGGGGAGGGTCAGGCGGTCGTGCTCAGTGGGCGAGACTTGTTGTCAAGGACAACATGAAGGCCCAATAAGCCGTTGAAAAAGAGGTGGTACGGGTTTTCTGCCTGTGTTTTTCCCGGGTGGTAGCAAGTGCCATGTGGTAGGTTTCGGGAGGTGGGGCGGTGTATCAGGGTTCCTGTTCGGCGTTTGGTTTGGCGTGCTCATCACCACGCTCGCCGATCTCGTCCTCGATGGTCTGGAGTCTCCGATAGATCGAACTCACGCTCACGCCGAGTAGTTCGGCCGCCAGTTGCTTGTCGCCGCTTGTTGCCTGAAGAATCCGGTTGATATATTCGTGCTCAAACTCACGCACCACGTCTTTTAGATGTCCAACCGCTCGGTCCGAATGGGTTCGTTCGAGTAGGCATGACGGCAAGGACGCGGAGGTAATCAGGTCGCCATCTTCGAGGATCATCGCCCGTTCTATCACGTTTTGAAGCTCCCGTACGTTTCCTGGCCACGCGTATCGCAGGAGGCGTCTGAGTGCATCATTTGTGACCCCTCGGAATTTCTTTCGCAATTTGGCGTTGAGTTTTGCAATGAAGCGTTGAACAAGCAGTGGGATATCCTCAACCCGGTCGCGCAGCGGCGGAATATCGATGGTTACGATGGCAAGTCGGTAGTACAAGTCTGCGCGAAAGCGGCCATCCTTGACGGCTTGCTGGAGGTCTGAGTTTGTCGATGCGATGATTCGCGTGTCGACACTTACCGGCTTTGTCGCGCCGACCGGAAGAAAACTCTGCTGCTCGACCGCCCGAAGCAGCTTGGGCTGGAGTTCGAGCGGTAGATCGCCGATTTCGTCGAGCAGTAGAGTTCCACCGTTTGCGGCATTGAACAGGCCGTCGACCCGGCTGTCCGCGCCGGTAAACGCTCCCTTGACGTGACCGAACATCTGGGATTCGAGTAACGGTGCTGGTATTGCTGCGCAGTTCAATGGAACGAATCGCCCACTTTTTCGTGATCCGCCGTGGTGAATCGCGCCGGCGATCAACTCCTTTCCCGTTCCACTCTCACCGGAGATGAGGATCGGCGAATCGGTTGCGGCGATGCGTTCGACCAGATGATAGACTTCTTTCATGCGGGCGGATTTTCCGACGATGTTTGCGAAGTCGTACTCGGACTGTAACTGATGCCGATACCATTGGATTTCCATCTGCTGCTCACGGAACTCGATTAACCGCCGGATCTTCTGGAGCAGTTCTTCGAGAATGAGCGGCTTTGTCACATAGTCCACGGCGCCCAGCCTCAACGCGGACACGACGGTGCTGACCGATGGATGAGCTGTCATGATGAGAATGTGTGATTCGGGCGTGAGCTTGCGCAGGTGCTCAAGTACTTCGATACCTGTCATGTCCGGCAGGCGGATGTCCAGCAATACCGCTTCAAAGTCGCGTTCGTCGGCGCGAGCGATTCCATCCCTGCCTGTCGCTGCCAAGACGCACGAGAACCCCTCTTCGCAGAGGAAATCGGCAAGTTCCTCCCGAATGGCCCGTTCATCCTCTATGATTAAGACGTCGCGTGACATTGGTTTGTGTTTCAACTCCCCCCAGCTCGGTTTCCGTCGCATCCACTTACTACGGAGGAATTCTGGCGTGTGTCGGCGCGTGTCGCAATCGGTTGTTCGGTGCGCATTTGTGTTTCGTAGGGTGCGATCGTGATTCGGAATTCCGTTCCTCGTCCCACTTCGCTTTCGACGGCGATTTCACCGCCGTAACTTCGAACGATGCTGTGGCAGACGGACAGGCCCAGGCCCATCCCGTCGCTTGCCTTGGTCGAGTAGAACGGGTGGTACAGTTGGCGAATCTGTTCCGTATTCATGCCGCTGCCGGAATCACGAAAAGCGATTGATACGTCTTCATCTCCGGTCGAAGTGGAGACCAGCAGTTTTCCTCCGTGCGGCATTGCGTCCAATGCGTTGATGATAAGGTTCATGAATACCTGCTGCCAGCGATCAGCGTCGCCCGGAATTCTTGGAACCTCAGCCGAAAGACTCGGGACGATTTCAACGGATGTCGCCCGTGGATCATATTGAGCTATTTTGACGGCAACCCGAAGCGTTTCGTTGACGTTCGTGGAGGAACCGTTGTTTGATACGGGACTTGCCACATGGCGCATGTCGTTCACGATCCTGGAGATACGTTCAATCTGCTGACCCAGTGTTCGACATTGCTCGCCGAACCTGGCGTCCGCCTTGCGCTCGATTCTCTGGACGATCGCCGACATTGCGGTCAGTGGATTTCCAATTTCGTGTACGATGCCCGCGGCCATCAATCCGAGTGCGGCGATTTTTTCGCGTTCGGCGAGAAGTTTTTGCGATTCCTCGAGCTGGGCGGTTCGATTGGCGATTGTGGATTCGAGTTCCTGATGCCAGTGCGCGACTCTTTCCTCGGTATCCTGAAGCGACACCGCCATTTGCCTGACACTCTCACCGAGAATGTCCAGATCGCCGCCGGTTCCGACGTACACGTCAGGGGACCGTTCCCCCCCTGCAATTGCCCGCGTCGCATCAATCAGCGCTTTGACGGCTTTCCGCAGGCGCCAATCGAGCGCAACGGCGGCCAGCCCTACCAGGCAGGTCAGCGTGAAAACAAGCAGCAACCCCTTGATGGCGAGCGTTTTGGCCTGTTGATTGCCCCACGCCGTGTTGACGTGTACCACCAACGTTCCAAGATGATTTTTCGCATTCAGAACAGGGAATAAGAATTCAAACGTGTGTCCGGACTCGTGGAAAAATCCGGCAGGTTCCGGGCGTAGTTCTTCAACGTGAGGTTCGTCTCGATTTGCACCGTCGCGCGCTTCATTCTGCTCAACGCGAAGCGAATCGCCGACTCGTTGCCGGTCCGAGGCTGCGATGATCAGATCAGCCTTGTCCACGACCAGTGCGAGGCGGACACTTTTGCTGCGTCCAATCGCATCAACCACGTTTTGCAACGCAGAAAGATCCTCAGCCTGCATCTTGGCAGCGCAAAGCTCCGCCCACGCGACACCGTGTTCGGACGTTGTGGCTGAAATGGTCTCCTCAACCAGTTCGTGTTCCCGGGTGACATAGACCACCGCGAGCGCGTTGATGGCGAGGCATACGAGTACAAGCGTACCACCGACGATTCGCCGAATATCCAAGACATGCTTACGCGTCGTCGGCAAGAGCGTGACTCCTTCGGTCGGAATGACAGCCCGGAAATTTCCACGACAACACACAACTGTCGCCGCTGCGCGCAACCCGAACCACCAAGGAACGCATCGTAACCTCTTCGATCGCCTCGAACCACGCGCGTCGCAAATTTGCGAAACACCGTGGCCGCGTGTCATTTTTGCGAAGCAGCCTCCCGGCTGTCTTCTGATCGTAAGCCTATCCAGCACCATAGATTATGTCAAAACAGAACATGCTCGGCCTGTTCGATGGCATCGCGTGTGCATGGCCGTTTTCGCAAGTACGCGCCCTGCCTGTGCATCTGTGCAGGTGAACCGTGCGGAATGCGTGTGCGGCGACTCGGAGACAATTGCGATGAAGGCAAGACATGGCGGAGCCATTGCCCTGGGAGCCGTTGGCTTGGCGATGGGTTTCACGCTCAGCCAGACGGCGTGCCGGTCGGCTGGGTCCGCCGCGTCCACGGCATCTGTAGCCACCACAGGATCAATCGCCTCTCTAGAAGGGCACGCGTTGTTTATGGCGCATTGCGCGCCCTGTCACGGCGTTACTGGTCGCGGGAACGGACCGGCGGCGATCGCTCTGACGGTTGCACCGCGCGATTTCCTGCGTGAGCGATTCCGTTACGTTTCGACGCTGAATGGGGTTCCGACGGATGAGGACTTGAGTGATTCGATCCGAAATGGTCGGCGTTTCGGTGAGATGCCCGCGGGGCCGCAACTTACGGATGATGAGGTTCGCGTACTCATTGACTACGTCAGAGAGATCCAGCGTTTGGGTTGGCTGGAAGATCTGCGTAAGGAATTCGCTGACGATGACGATACGTCCCCGGAAGAAATCGAGGAAATATCGCATATCCGTGTGGAACCGCGCGACGCTATCCAGGTGCGGCGTCCGGCTCCCTCGTTCCAACGCAAAACTGAGACAGGCCGCGAACTATACACGGCGAATTGTGCATCCTGCCATGGTCTATCGGGGCGTGGTGACGGTATGGCCAAACCTCTGGACGAACAAGGCAGGCCCATCAGTGTCAGGGATCTGACCTCGGGGGAGTTTCGCGGCGGAACGAAGATAGAGGAGATATTCAAGCGGATTCGATGCGGTGTTCCCGGCACGCCGATGTCGGCGGCTGTCGCACTGTCGGACGAAGAGGTCTGGCAACTTGTCTATTATGTTCGTTACCTCGCAGGACAAATCTAATGCAGCCATCAGATAAACGACGGATGAACCTAGGAGTCAACTCGTGAATAAAACAACACAGCTTGTCTGGCTCGCAACATTTTTCACCATGGCGTGTCTGAGTGCTCGCCCGGCGACGGCCGCCAAGTACAAGGTCATCGACGTCACGGATGGTGGTACGATCGAGGGCGTCGTTCGCTGGGAGGGCGAGATTCCCAAGCGCAGCATTCTCAGCGTGACCGGGCAGGACAAACCGTGTCACGTCAAACCCATTAAGGACGAAGAACTCGTTGTCTCCAACGATGGCGAGGTCCGCTGGGTTGTGGTCTATATCAAGAAGATCAAGCAGGGGAAACCGTTCGACTTCGACCCGAAAAAGCCGGTGACGCTGGATCAGAAAGGCTGTCAATTCAGCCCACACATCGCTCTTGTCGGAAAGGGTCAACCGCTGAGTATCCTGAACAGTGATGGCGTGTTGCACAACGTCCACCTCTACGCGAAGAAGAACGAACCATTCAACCGGTCAATGCCGGGAGACATGAAGAAAATGGACGTCACGTTCGACTATTCCGAGCGGATTCGCGTTGGTTGCGACGTCCATCGATGGATGTCCAGCTGGATCGTTGTGGCCAAGCATCCATACTACGTTGTGACCGGAGCAGACGGTACATTCCGCTTCGAAGGCGTTCCTGCCGGAAGCTACACCGTCGAGATGTGGCACGAAAAACTCGGGAAGCAAAAAACTGAGGTTACGGTGACGTCGGGTGCTGAGGCGCGCGTCGAGTTTGTCTTGAAGCAGTAGAAACGCATCGCATGGACACCAATTTTTCCGCCATCAACGAGACTCGACATGGATAATGGCATGACAACTTTCCACGCTTCACGATTTGGACTGCTTGCGTTGATTCTCCTGTTCGTCACGGGGCCGGTCCCTGTTCTCGTGGCATTGCAGGAAGCCGACGACGACGCACCACTGACGAGGCGGGAATTTGAGAAGTTCCTCGAAGACTACCGGCAGTTTCAAGGCGAGTACCGTCAGGTCAAACAAGAGAATGAATCGCTTCGCCAGGAACTCGCGGAACTCAAGGCTGGAATCAGCGACGCGTCGGCGGTAGATTCAGCCGCAAGTGCCGCAAGCATGGAATTGCGATTGGATCAATTCGCGTCGCAGCAACGGAAATCCATTCTCGAAGACATGCGCGAAGAATTGCGGGATGTAACCGAGCCATTGATGCCAGGCTTGTTGAATTTCGCATTGGGCGGAACGGGTGTCGTGACCTACCAGGACCGTGACGGGGTTGATTCGACATTCGGTGCCGTCTTTGCACCGATCCTGATGTGGAAACCGACGGATCGGATTCTGGTGGAAACCCAGATCGAGTTCGGATTATCCGGCGAAGACACCGAAGTGGGGCTTTCACAGTTTCAGGTGAGTTACCTGCTCAATGACTATGTTACGATCGGTGCGGGCAAGTTTCTCACCCCGTTTGGAAATTTTTGGGAGCGGTGGCATCCAGCGTGGGTCAACAAGCTGCCCGTGATGCCCCTCGTGTATGAGCGAGGACTCATTGGTGAGACCGGACTCGGCGTGCAGGCCCGCGGTGGTTTCGGAATTGGCGATTCGAAGTTCAACTATGCAGCCTACTATGTGAACGGTCCGAACTTCAGGGATTCGTCGATCAGCTCCGCCGGAAAGCTCGGGTTCAACAACTTCCGCGATAACAATAATAATAAGGCGTTCGGTGGGAGAATCGGATACCTGCCGATACCCGAGCTGGAACTGGGTTACTCCTTTCTGACAGGCAGGGTCGGCAGCAGCGGTTCGTCATCCAGCGGTGTGGACATGTTCGCCCATGGCATTGATTTCAGCTATGCCCGTGAATTCCAGGCGATCAAAGGTCGACTGGATCTCCGCGCGGAGGCGGTTTGGACGGATACCGACCGAGTCGTGTTCACCGGGCCTTTCGATCCGTTCACATTCGACAACAAACGCAACGGCTGGTTCGTGCAAGCAGCCTACCGCCCCACGCTTTCAAGCTTCATGCTGGGTGAAGGAATTGAGTTGAAAAACATGGAGTTCGTCGCTCGCTACGATCAGCTTCGCGAATCAGGACCAGGAACCCGCGGTGCCGATCACAACCAGATGACGCTCGGGCTTGACTACTGGATTCGTCCCAACATCGTTTGGAAAGCCGCGTACATGCGTGATGATGTGCGAGGTGACAAAGACTCAGACGGATTCGTCATGCAGTTCGCCTTTGGTCTATAACGGGGTTCTGCATTGTGGAGAATGTGATGAATACAAAAGCAATTGCAGTCTTGGCCTTTGCCGGCGCAGCGGTACTTTCCGCAGCGGCCGGTGGATGCCAGAAGACGCAAAGTTCGACGGAAGTTGTGATGGATAGCGAAGGCAGCATGGCAACGGTTGCATCCACCGGGGACGACAATCTTCGGGCGGGCGCATTGTTGTGGAGCCAGAACTGCGCGCGTTGCCACAATCTTCGCAACCCCCGCGAGCGAAGTGATCGTCAGTGGGATATCATCGTGCATCACATGCGTGTACGAGGAAATCTGACAGCCGAGGAGCACCGGCTTATCTTGGCTTTTCTGCAGGCAAGCAATTAAGCGTGTCGGCGCAAGGCCGCGCCGAATACAGGTACTCGCCCACATCCACGGGTGACGGAGACAACAAGATGCAGAACAAATCGGCAGGGGCGATCGCGGCGGCAGGTGTCGTCGCAGTCTGTGCGTTTGTACTTACAACCGGGTGTAGCTTCAACCTGTTCAACTACGCGGCCCGAAACGCCTGCGACTTCTTGAACTGTGATGTCCTCTTCTTTGTGGACGATTTGTTGCCATTGTCCGGAGGACCGGTCGCTGGCGCCGCTGTCGTTGAGGACGACGGCGGAGGTGGGCACTGACGCTGCATGCTCGACAGTTAGGTACGTCGCTTTTCCCTGTACGTTGAATGTTCGGAGCAAATACTCATGAAACGCAATTGGTTGACCCCTTATCTTGGTGGATCCGCAGCACTCACGTTCAGCATTGCGGTAATACCGGTCCCCGGATGTGAAGTTTTTCGGAATGATCCCGCGGCGTTTATCGCGGAGAACACCTGCAATTTGTTCAATTGCAATACCTTGTTCTTCCTTGAAGGGGGACACGATGAGCCACAACCGGAACCTGACGCAGATCACGACGAGTCTGAGACGGTCGACGTCGGTTGAGGCGCGCGGTTCATTCAGAGTCGGCGCCAAGTTGAGCTTTGTCGCGATTGGGCAAACGGACACATTTGAAACCACGCTGCATCAATTTGCGCCCCGGAGACACGGGTGGACCCATCAATGAACCGACATCCACTGCGATTGATGAAAATCGTCCTGCTACTGGCGTCGACATCCTCAATTGTGGTGCTGGCGGTAGAAGCGTATCGCCAGAACTACTCCGGCCACTGGCGGGAAATTCAGCGGTCGTACCGGGAGGTGCTGCGCGTCAACGCCGACACGGAACGCGAACGACGCTCAGCCACAACCTTCGATGTCAGCATTCGACAGCTTTTCCTGCCCGAGCTGGAGCGAATCGACCGGTGCACAACGTGCCATCTGGGCGTGGACAATCCGAGCATGGCCGGTGCGCCCATGCCACTCTCGACGCATCCGGGCGATCTTCTTAAGCATCACCCTGTGGGCAAGTTTGGCTGCACCATTTGCCACCAGGGAGAGGGGCGCGCCATCACGGCGGAAACTGCTCATGGTTGGGATTCGAATGGCGCACCCGTTCCGGACGCCATGACCCCCCTGCTCCGGAACGAAACCGTCTACACAAGTTGCGGACACTGCCACTACGAAGGCGATCTCTATGGAGGACAGTCGGACCTGTATGCCGTCTCGTTTCAGGCGAGTTCGCCAGAATTGGCCAAACCCCGCATTACCAGGGACATACTCGCACTCTCGCTGCCGGGGGCGGAGATTTTGGCAAAAGGAAAACGTCTTGTCATAGAAAACGGGTGCCTCGGGTGCCACCGATATCGCGGAGGCGGTGGCGATCTCGGTTCCGATCTGACTTATGTGGGCGACAAGAGGAGACACGATTACGACTTTGCACACGTTGAAGGCGAACATACCGTGCAGCAATGGCTTTACGAGCACTTTCTCTCTCCGGCGAAAATTTCGCCCGATACCGTCATGCCGGACATGGGCTTCACACCCGAAGAAGCCCACACGCTCACGTTGTACATGATGAGCTTGCATCGAAAAAGTGCGCGTGCAACGCACACCCCACGCCCGCCACCAATCGCCGCAGACGCTGCACTCGCCAGCGGCGAAACACTGTACAAGATGTTTTGTGGTTCGTGTCATGGCGCCAAGGGTCTGGGCGACGGAGCCGCGGCGGCGACTATAGAAGGACAACCTCGTGACTTCTGGCACGAACGATTCCGGTATGTATCGACCCTCAACGGCGTGCCAACCCAGGAGGACCTGGTCCAGACGATCAGCACGGGGCGGCAGTTCGGCGAGATGCCATCAAACCCTCAGCTCACCGAGGAAGAGGTTCTCGCTGTGGCTGATTATATCCTCGAAATAAACCGCAAGGGGACGATCGCAAGACTGACGGAAGCCTTTTCCGATGACGACGATGTCGAACCTGAAGAGATAGAGGAGATCGCCGAGGAACGGTTGACTCCCACAGGAATCATCATGGTGCCCTGGCCTGGGGCCGACTTCCAGCCGGATGCAAAAATCGGCGCGAAGCTGTACAAGGCTAACTGTGCGTCCTGCCACGGTGACAATGGGAAAGGTGATGGACCACAGGAGCTTGTGGATGAGCGTGGCCGGAAGATCAAAGCACGAGATCTGACTGCCGGACGTTTTCGCGGAGGCGACGAACCGGAGGAAGTCTTCAAGCGAATACGTGCGGGAATTCCCGGTACGCCAATGCCGGCGCAAAAAACGCTCAGCGATAACGAAATATGGCAACTCGTGGACTTCACACGCAAGCTTGCCGGCCTGCCGGAAATGTCCAGGGCAAGGCAGGAATGAAGACAGGAAAGGACGAAATACGCACGGTGACGAGTAAGAACTATGCTCCCGTCAACGTCGAAATCCCCAACGACGAGTATTGGCAGCGGCAAATCAAATGCCAATACGCCTGTCCGGTACACACCGACGCGCGTGGCTATGTACGCGCGATCGCAGAAGGCGACTTTGAAACGGCATACATCATCGCCCGAGGCCCGAACCCGCTCGCGAGCATTTGCGGACGCGTGTGCGGCGCCCCCTGCGAAGCCGCCTGCCGTCGCAGTGCCATCGACGAAGCCGTGTCCATCCGTGCGCTGAAACGATTTGTGACAGAGCGATTCAAACCCGAGTCCGACACAAAGGGCGCGATCAAGGTCATCGATCTTCTCAAGAGAATCATCCGTGTTTCACCGGAACTTGAATGCACCGGGCCGGAAGAGCTTCACACTTTGCGAAACATGCTTCAGGGAATCGGTCAGGAGAAGTCGACAGGACCACAAATCGCAGTCATTGGATCGGGACCAGCGGGTCTCGCAGCCGCCCATGACCTGGCCCTGCTCGGATACCGCCCGGTCGTATTGGAGATGGAACCGGTTCCCGCCGGTATGCTGGCTATCGGTATTCCGGAATACCGCCTCCCGCGCGATCTCATCGAAGCGGAAGTCGAACTCATCCGCGCGCTCGGAGTCGAATTCGTCTGCAACACACAGGTCGGCCGGGATATATCATTGGCCGATATACGCAGGAGTTACGCAGCCACGATCATCGCCGTGGGTGCCAAGCGATCGCGGGTGATTCCCATTGCGGGCGGCGATGGCCCCGGTGTCTTCGGCGGCGTGGAATTTCTTCGCGATGTGGCGTTGTACAACCGCAACCCGGCATCGACCTTCGCGCAGCTCGGACAACGCATCGTGGTCATCGGTGGCGGAAACGTCGCGTACGATATCTCCAGAACCGTGATTCGCCAGGTCGGCCATGACGTATCCCGCAGCGCACTCAGGCAGGCGAATGTCGGCCAGGTGCATCTGTGCTGCCTGGAAAGCGTCGAGGAAATGCCCGCCGACGACCTCGAAATCCTCGAAGGTCACGAGGAGGGCGTCGAGCTACATTCATCACTGGGCCCCGTCGAGATTCTGCGGACACCCCAGGGTGCAGTCCGTGGCGTTGTATTCAAGCGATGTCTGCGCGTCTTCGACGAGAACCGCCGCTTCGCCCCCCTGTTCGACGAAAACGACCTCGTCACCATCGACGCAGATACGGTGATCTGGGCAATCGGTCAACAGACAGATCTTTCAATGCTGGGCGACTGCGATGATTTGGAACCGAACGATCGCGGTATACTGGCATGCGATGCGGATACGCTGCAAACAACCGCCCCAGACGTGTTTCTCGCAGGCGATGTCGCGTACGGCCCCCGTCTGTTGATCGACGCGGTCGCAAGCGGAAAAAAGTGTGCGAGAAGCGTCCACGCCCACCTGTCGGGTCAGCAACTCAGCCAGGAGTACACCTTTGTCCATCTGAACATCGCCGGATACGTCCGCGAAAAGGACTACGAAAAGATCCCACGCACGCCGATCCCGACAATCTCAGCTCTCGAACGCCGCACAGACCATGCGAAAGTCGTGGAGTGTGGATACGACGAAACATCCGCTGTCGCAGAGGCATGCCGATGTTTGGACTGCGGCGTCAACACCATTTTCGATTCTGAAAAATGTATCCTCTGCGGAGGATGTGCAGACGTCTGTCCTGAGCTTTGCCTGGAACTCGTATCATGCGACCGCTTGGCCGAAGACCCTGACATGGCCGACCTGCTGCGCGATCGATACGGAGACGCCGACCTGTCCCTGCAAGGTGCGATCATCAAGGACGAACAAAAGTGCATCCGCTGTGCATTGTGCGCAGAACGCTGCCCAGTCGGTGCGATCACCATGGAGCGATTCAGTTTTTCCGGAATGTGGACGGAGGCCGAGAGCAAATAATGCAACCGCCGCGAGATAAAGAACCAGGTCAAACATCGATCGAGCAGAGCGAACGATTCAAACCACCCGCAACACGACGCGATTTCCTGGGATTGGCAGCCACATGGTCGACCGTCGTGGCGTTCGTCATGGCCATGCTCGGTTCATTACGCCTGCCGATGCCATCCGTTTTTCCAGAATCCGACTCAAAAGTGAAGCTCGGACGCCCAGAGCAATTCAGCGTCGGTTCTTCGACCTATTTTTCCGCACAGCATATTTGGCTGTTCCGAGAGGAAAAGGGGTTCCACGCCATCTCCTCGATATGTACACATCTGGGATGCATCACCGAGCGGACTGCGAACGGAACGTTCAAATGTCCATGCCACGGTTCGAGCTTCGACGCCGATGGCAAGGTAACGGGTGGTCCCGCCCCGAAGGGACTGGTTTGGGTCCAGTTGGACGTCTCGCCGGAAGGCGGACTTGTCGCGGACATCTTGAAGGAAGTACCGGCGGATACTGTCTTCGACGCGTAGACCTGCCACGATCGAAGGACGACATGGGAATCGTAAAGATATGAACAAACAGAAGGCAACCGAGCTTCCAGAATCCAACATTCCGAACCCCGTCGAAACCGACGATCAATCGGCGTTGCACAAGCTCATCCACAACCTCGCCACAACCCCGCACGCCTTCCGCGACTCATTGGTCCGACACGGAAGCCCAACGTCGGATCGCGCCAGATCACAAACCATCTTCACAAACTTCTTTCTCCATATTCTCCCGACACGAACCCACCTCCACGCAATCAAGGCATCCACAACGTTCGGATTCGGCGTAGCCACCTTCGTCCTGTTCATCATTCTTTGCGTGACAGGCGTCCTCCTCATGGTGTACTACAAACCATCGGTGGATCAAGCCTACACCTCAATGCTGGACATCATGCACGTCGTTCCAACCGGGCGATTCATACGCAACGTCCACCGCTGGTCAGCACACGCAATGGTCGCCTGTGTCATCCTGCACATGGCAAGGGCATTCTACACATCAGCCTATAAGCACCCGCGGCAGTTCAACTGGATCATAGGAATGGCACTCTTCGTGATCACGTTGGCGATGAGCTTCACAGGCTACCTGCTCCCATGGGACCAGCTCGCATATTGGGCTGTCACAATCGGAGCAAACATCGCCCAATCACCGCAGGAACTTACAGACGCACTCGGAATCACACAGTATTTTCACATCGGACGAATGCAGAAGGAACTACTGCTCGGGTCACACTACGTTGGCCAGGAAGCGCTCATTCGATTTTACGTCCTACACGTCATCGTCTTACCCGTCATCACGACAGTCTTGATCGGCCTGCACTTCTGGCGAATCAGGAAAGACGGCGGGCTTGTGCGACCCGTGGCAGCAGACGAGCCCACTTACGCAGGCACCCTCGCTTCAAAAGCCACACGCACCGATTCAGACAAACACCCTGCACCCCTCAAGACGTACGGGCTGATGGGATTGATGAAGGGGACCACACCACAGGTGAATCGAGAGATGCACAACACGATTCCAACTTGGCCAGGTGTCTTATACGTCATCGCAGCAGCCACGATGGTTACGGTACTCGCCATGCTCTTGCTTGGCGCATTTTTCGACGCCCCGTTGGCCGAGATGGCCGATGCGGCTGTACCAGAAAACCCAGCCAAGGCACCCTGGTACTTCCTGGGTTTGCAGGAGCTGGTTTCCTATTCAGCCTTCATGGGCGGCGTGGGTATACCCGCGATTGTGGTTCTTGGCTTGGCACTCGTTCCATACCTCGACCGTGAGCCCGAAGACGCGGGTATCTGGTTCAGCGGACCAGCAGGAAGGCGTGTCGCCCTTTGGAGCTTGCTCTTCAGCACGGTGGTTGTCGTCGGCATGTTGTGCTTCACCGTCAACTTCGGATGGCTGCGAAACTGGGATGCGACCGCCAGCGTACCGCAGATCGTCATCACACTCTTCAACCCAGGGACCGTTTTCGTGTTCTTGTTCGCGAGTTGGTCGGTTCTTGTCGTCAAGACGACCAACTCGACGCGCATGGGTGCAGTCGCGCTGTTCACATGCTTCCTCGTCGGGTTTGCTATCC
>JAJRYY010000131.1 GCA_024275565.1 Planctomycetota bacterium | reverse complement strand
CGGAATCAAAACAGGGACGCAGCTAGTTATTTGCCTGCCGCCAAACGGGTGCCACTGGCGGCTTGTCCGCCAGTGCTTTTCTACACCCCGCTGGATCCTCTGAACGCACCCCCTACGCCTTGAAAATCTTCCCGCGCCCCGTCTTACAGTCCACCGTTGCGTTCCGCGTATCCACGATCATCTTCGCATTCTTCACGATCCACGGGTAGTCATACTCGGTATGATCTGTCGCGATCAGCACGCAGTCATAAGACTTCAGCATCGCCGCCGACAGCGGTTTACTCTTCATCTTCAAATTATGCTCACGCTGCCTCGGCGTCGCTGGCACGAACGGATCATTATAATCGACCTTCGCCCCACGCTCCTTCAGCATCTCGATCAATTCGATCGACGGCGATTCCCGAATGTCGTCCACATCTTTCTTATACGCCAGCCCCAGAACCAGCACCTTCGCACCGTTCAGCGCCTTCTTCGACTTATTCAGCGCATCCATCAACCGGTTGATCACATACTCCGGCATCCCCGCATTGATCTCACCGGAAAGCTCGATAAACCGAGTCGACATATCAAACTCACGCGCCCGCCACGTCAGATAAAACGGATCAATCGGAATGCAATGCCCACCAAGCCCAGGCCCGGGGTAGAAAGGCTGATACCCGAACGGCTTCGTCGAAGCAGCCTTCACAACCTCCCACACATCAATATCCATCCGGTCCAGCAGCATCTTCAATTCGTTGATGAGCGCAATGTTCACGCAGCGATACACGTTCTCAAGAATCTTGCTGCACTCCGCAACCTCGCAACTCGAAACCGGAACCGTCTCCGAAATGGCAGCCTCATAAAGAGCAGTCGCAGCCTTGAGGCTTTTCGCCCCAAGTCCACCAACAACCTTCGGAATCGTCTCCGTCGTAAAATCCTTCCGACCCGGATCCTCACGCTCAGGCGAGTAAGCGACATAAAAATCCTTCTCAGCCTTCAAACCGCTCTCCTCAAGCAGCGGCGTCACCACCTCACGCGTCGTACCCGGATACGTCGTACTCTCAAGCACAACAAGCTGACCACGCTGCAAATGCTTCGCCAGCATCTCAGCCGTGCTCTTCACATAACTCATGTCCGGCTCACGCATCTTCGTCAGCGGCGTCGGAACACAGATCAATATCGCCCCGCATTCCTGCAAAGCTCGCGGATCGCAGGTAGCAGAAAACTGCTTCTCCTTGACCAGCTTCTTGATAAGCGAAGACGGAATATGCTTGATAAAGCTCTTACCCGCGTTCAGCTTCTTGACCTTCACAGGATCAACATCCAAGCCAATAACGCGAAAACCCGCCGCGCAGTAGGTCCGGGCCAGCGGCAACCCAACATACCCAAGCCCCACAATCCCAACCACAAGCTGGCGTGACTTAACATCTTGAACAAAACTGGTAACTGACAAAGGTGATCCTCCTCGCTTCGACCCACTTCGGGCACGAAGGGGCGACATCATAGGCTGTAGTCCTTCCACGTTGCAACTCTCCTTCATCAGATAATGCGATCATCTATCCAAAACCATGATGGATGCGACCCGATCCGCCACATCCATGCGACGCGGGCACAGTTCCCTATGCTTCCTAATCGACACCAAATCCATCAAAGTTTCATGCAGGTTCGATAAAAAACCCGGAAACGACTAAAATGACCAATCTCAATACGACGATCCATCATGCAATCAGGGCGTACTACCAGAGCGTACTACCAGAACGTACCCCATCAATGAGGCTCAAGCTTAAATGAATATTCCCCTGGCAAGACCAGACATCACAGACCGCGAAATCCAGGCCGTCACCGACGTCCTCAAAACCCCAAACCTCGCTCTAGGCCCTAAAATGGCCGAATTCGAGTCAAATTTCGCAAAATACTGCGGCACAAAACACGCCATAGCAGTCTCCAGCGGAACCAGCGCACTCCACCTCCTCAT
>JAJRYY010000130.1 GCA_024275565.1 Planctomycetota bacterium | reverse complement strand
CGGCGGGAGATTATTGATCTTCTTCGTCAGCGGTCTCGGCCGTATCTGTTTTCTAATACGCTGTCGCCTGTGATAGTGGCTGGGACGCTTCGAGCGATTTCGCTGTTGACGGAATCGACAGTGTTGCGTGATAAGCTCGAAGAGAATACGAAGCGGTTTCGGACGGGTATGACTGAGGCTGGTTTCGATATTCGTCCTGGGAGTCATCCGATTGCTCCGATCATGTTGTACAATGCGAAGTTGAGTCAGGATGTTGCGAGCGATCTGTATGAAGAGGGGATTTATGTGATTGGGTTTTATTTTCCTGTGGTGCCGAAGGGGATGGCTCGTATTCGCGTTCAGTTGTCCGCCGGTCATGAACCGGATCAGATTGATCGGGCGATTGAGGCGTTTACGCGGATCGGGAAGAAGTACGATATCCTCGGTAAGACGCGTGAGGAGATCATCGCTCGGTATGGTGCGTAGAACAAGTGTCATGCTGTGGCACTATCCTGCCCAGCGTAATTGTAATGGTTGCGATACGGTGAAAAAGAAGCTCGGAACGCGCGTCTGCATGACGCGAATGAAGATGAAATCCTCGCCGGCACACAATGCGAGTGCCAGGGCTGGGGGCATGCCCTGGACGACGACCGGGCGTCTGATGGGGACATGGCGTGCGGTGCGTTCTACGATCTGTCGGTCGTCTGCGTAGACGATGTGAGATAGTGCGTCGCAGATGGGTTTGGACATGTTGTCTGTGTCGCATCGTGGTTGTCTGTTGAAGTAATGTGTGATGAGCACGGTGAACTCGTCATGTGGGTGGGGCGTGTCGAAGAGTGTGCGGGCGATTCTCGCGACTTTTTTCTTCCATGCCCGCAGTTTTTCTCCCCGTGCCTGCACACTTACGGGTGTTCCGGGGACGATCAGATGCACTGGTCTGTCCATGATGTACGACCCTCCATGGTCATTGTGTTCCTGTCACAAACATGCATTGGTGTTTCTGTCACAAACATTGATCCATTCGCCCACAGGATCAACGGTTGGTTGGTGGTGATGGCTGCAACGAACCCGTTTTTGTCACGGCTTGATCGGTGACAGTTTTCGACATGGTAGGACGGGTGGGGGATCACAGGGGTGATCGGGGTTTCTTGCGTGGTGCGTGGGAAGCGGGGTGTTCAGCAGAGCGGACCCTGCAGAACTCGATCTCAGCACTTGCCGGGAATGCGTTTTTTACGCTAGAATCCCGTGTCGTGAACATTGGCGTGTGGACACGGACATCTGCCCGCTTTCGCACTATCGTGCTTGTAATTTCTTGTAACATCGGCCCACTTGCTTGTTGAATCGGCCCAGAATGCAACGCTATACCACCGGAGCCTATTGATGGAACCCGTAGACCCCTATGATTTCTTCCGCTTCCGCGACAATCTCACTGAGGATGAGCGTCAGGTGCAGGACACCGTCGCCCGATTTGTCGATGACCGCGTATTGCCCACGATCGCCGAGTATTTTGAGAGGGATGAGTTTCCCAGGGAGCTGATCCAGGAGATCGCCGAGCTTGGGTTGCTGGGATGCAATCTTGAGGGGTATGGGTGTGGGGGGTTGAACCATGTGTGTTATGGTCTGACCTGCATGGAGCTGGAGCGTGGGGATAGCGGGATCCGGAGTTTTGTGTCCGTGCAGGGTTCGCTTTGCATGTGGCCTATCCATACTTATGGGACCGAGGATCAGAAGCAGCGGTGGTTGCCGGGGATGGCGAAGGGTGAGTTGATCGGGTGTTTTGGGCTGACCGAACCGGATGGCGGGAGTGATCCGGGGACGATGAAGACGTTTGCCAAAAAGGATGGCGATGACTGGGTGATCAATGGTGCGAAGATGTGGATCACCAATGGTTGCCTTGCAGATGTGGCGATTGTGTGGGCTGAGACGGATGATGGGGTTCGCGGGTTTCTGGTCGAAAAGGGGATGTCTGGGTATTCGACGCGTGAGATCAAGCGGAAATTTTCGCTTCGTGCTTCGGTGACGTCTGAGCTGTTTTTCGAGAATGTTCGTGTTCCGGATGCGAATCGTCTTCCTGAGGCGAAGGGGTTGGCGGGTCCGCTGGGGTGTCTGACGCAGGCGCGGTTTGGGATCTGCTGGGGCGTTATCGGACCTGCGATAGCTTGTTTTCGAGAGGCATTGGAATATAGCAAGGTTCGCGTGCTTTTTGGATCGCCGCTGAGTCATAAGCAGGCGATTCAGCTTCGATTGGCTGAGATGTCGCGTCAGATTACGATGGCTCAACTGCTGGCGTTGCAGCTTGGTCGAATGAAGGATGACAAGGTGATGCACCATACGCAGGTGTCGATGGCGAAGTGGAATAATTGTCGGATGGCGATTGATCTCTGCCGTGAAGCTCGGGATTTGCTGGGCGCGTCTGGTATCACGGTCGAGTTCAGCCCGATTCGGCATATGCTGAATCTTGAGAGCGTGATTACCTATGAGGGGACCGAGACGATCCACCAGCTTGCTGTCGCACGCGAATTGACCGGTGCGGCTGCTTTTTAGCGGCGGATAAATAGATCTATCACGCAGAGACAGCGACGACAGGCGATCACCATGAGTGTTTTTAACCGCGCGAAACTTGTTGACGACAATTTTTTACGCTTTCTTGACGGGTGGGGCGATGAGGAGGGTGTGGTCGGGGAGCGTGTGGTTCCGGGGCGTGATTTGTCTGATTTTGTCCGGGATGGATTTCCGCTGACGGGTCATGAGATTCTTGAGTTTTTCGAGTCTCAGATTGCTGCGCGTCATCTTGATTTTATCGCCCGGATTCTTCGGACCGAGGATAAATCCTACTATACGATCGGCAGTACCGGTCATGAGGGGAATGTGGCGGTCGGGGCAGCGACGCGACATACCGATCCTGCGTATCTTCACTATCGGAGTGGTGCGTTTGTGATGCAGCGTGCCCGGGTCGGAGGGTATCCGGACATGGTTCGTGATACTGTGCTTTCGATGGTTGTGAGCAGGGATGATCCGATATCCGGTGGTCGTCATAAGGTGTGGGGTAGCAAGGCGTTATGGATTCCTCCGCAGACGAGTACGATTGCGAGTCATCTTCCCAAGGCTGTCGGGGCTGCCATCGCTCTGGAGCGTGCGAAACGTCGGCATATCGATCTTGAGATTCCGGAAGACAGTATTGTGGTCTGCACGTTTGGTGACGCGAGTTCCAATCACAGCACTGCTCAGGGTGCGTTCAATACTGCTTGCAACGCAGCTTTTCAGCGACTGCCTACGCCGATTCTGTTCGTATGCGAGGATAATGGGATTGGTATTTCGGTGAAGACGGCTGGCGGGTGGATTGAAGCCAATTTTTCAGAACGGCCGGGGTTGAAATACTTCGATGCGGATGGTCTTGATATAGTCGATGCACATAAAGTCGCACTTGAAGCTGTGGATTATTGTCGGCGATTTCGTGCTCCGACGTTTCTTCGTCTTGGTGTGGTGCGGATGCTTGGTCATGCTGGTACGGATCAGGAGGCTGAGTATCTGACGCTGGAGCATATTGAAGCGACGGAGGCGAAGGATCCCATCATCGCGACCGCGCGTATCATGCTTGAATCGGGGGTGGCGACCGTTGGTGATTTGCGTGATCGGTACGAAACGATGCGTGATTGCGTTCGTGGATATGCGGACGAGGTGGTGACGCTTCCGAAGATTACGACGCTTGAGGAGATCGTTGAGCCGCTTGCTCCGTACCATGCGGAGGCTGTTGGTGATGATGCGAAAGTTGTTGTTGCCAGAGACCTGCGGGTTAAGGCTTATGGTGGTGAGAATCGTCTTCCGGAAAAGAGTGCTCCGAAGCACCTGGCGGCCCAGATCAACCGTGCCCTGATCGACCTGATGGTCAAGTATGAGCATGTCGTGGTGTTTGGGGAGGATGTTGCTCAAAAGGGCGGCGTGTACAATGTGACTGCCAACCTCTGGAAAACGTTTGGTTCGGGGCGTGTGTTCAATACGCTGCTCGATGAGACGACGATTCTGGGGTTGGCGCAGGGGTTTGGGTCTATGGGGATGCTTCCGTTTCCTGAGATTCAATACCTCGCGTATTACCACAATGCTGAGGACCAGCTTCGCGGGGAAGCCTGCTCGCTTCAGTTTTTCTCGAATGGTCAATTTCGCAACCCGATGGTCGTGCGTGTCGGGTCTTATGGGTATCAGAAGGGGTTTGGGGGTCATTTTCATAACGACAACAGCATCGCTGCGTTGCGTGACATTCCCGGACTTGTGATCGCGACGCCTTCCATGGGGGATGATGCTGCACAGATGCTGCGGACGTGTGCTGCGCTTGCGAACACGGATGGGCGGGTTGTCGCGTTTCTGGAACCGATCGCCCTGTATATGGCCAAGGATTTACACGAGGCGGGGGATGGGGGTTGGCTGACGGATTATCCGCCGGTGGAGTCCTTCGTGCCCATTGGGGAGGGCAGGGTGCATCACGGGGAACACTCTGACCTTGCGATCATCACATACGGGAATGGCGTGTATTATGCGCGTCAGGCTGTCAAAGTGCTTCAGGACGAGCATGGTATCAAGGCGCGGGTGGTCGATTTACGGTGGTTGAACCCGCTGAACGTTCAGTTCATTGCTGAGCAGGCGTCCACATGCGGACGTGCGCTGATTGTCGATGAGTGTCGCCGGACGGGCGGGATGTCTGAACCGATCATTACCGCGATCGTCGAGTCATGCGACCCCATGCCGCGCGTGGCTCGCCTGACCGGGGCTGACACCTACACGCCGTTGGGCCCCGCGTCGCGGCTTGTGCTGCCCAGCCGGGACCAAATTGTCCAGTATGCAGTACAATTGTGTGCTGAGTAGCCGGCAACGCGATACCGTTCACATCACCGGCCCATCCGCCTCCGGAGCGTAAAGCCACAACCCCGTTTACTGAACAATCACCTGCCTCAATCCCATTCATCGCACGCCCTCCGCTCTTTGTAGAAACTGATGTTTCCCTGGTTTTGACTGTTCTTCCAGCGATCCCAGACGCATGGCTGCGTTGTCCAATGCTTTTGTGATCTCCATCCGCGATGTTGCGGGGAATCGCCGCACATAGGCGTTGACTGTTTTGACCAGTTCGTCCGCGAGTTTATCGTAACTTCGATGCTGACGGATCATTTCGATTGCTCTTGACGTATCCGGACGCACCTCGCATAACCGACGTGCGATGGCTGACAGTGCGAACTCGGTATCGATCCGACCGAGTTCGTCCAAAATCTCCGGTTTGTCCATCAGCCATGTGCAGGATGGATCCTCCTCAACGATCGCCACCGCCCGCTTACGATGCACCTGTTGTGCAATGCGTTTCACGTTGCTCGCCATGTTGTAGCCGCCTCCCTCAAGCCGATTCGATCCGGGTGGCGCCGGAGGAAACCGAACCGCTCAAGATTACACCCAGCACCTAAAACCATCGCAGACGTCTGCGTGGTGCGTGCTCTGGGTTTCAACATACAATTCGATTGTGAGAGTCAAAACAGACTTGAGCATTAAATGGAGAAATATGTCAGATGATCTTGCGCGACATTTTAGGACCCATGGTAGAATCGCCTAAACACCAGCCACAAACGTAGCGATTCGTCTCAGCCCTTCCTGGATCGCCTTCATGCTCGTTGCGAAGGAAAGTCGCACGTTTGAGTCCATGCCAAAGGCAGAACCAGGTACGACCGCGACGCGGGCTTCCTCAAGCAGTCTCTCTGCAAACTCCGCACTCGAAGAGACTCCCAGGCGAGCGTACGTTCCGGAAACGTTCGGAAATACATAAAATGCCCCATTGGGGCGATAACATTGCACCCCGTCCATTGCACCCAGTGCATCCACCATAAAGGAGCATCGCTCTACAAACGCGTCACGCATGGTCGTGACGCATCCCTGGTCGCCATCCAGAGCGGCTGCATAGGCGACCTGTGCGAACGTCGCTGCCCCACTGGTCCCTTGCGACTGCAATTTCGCGACCGCCTTCACCAATGCTGAATCGCCAGCCACGAAGCCCAGTCGCCACCCCGTCATGCTGTACGTTTTGGAGGCACTGTTCAGGGTGAGCGTGCGCTGAAACGCATCGTCGCTGACAGCTGCGAAGCTCAGGAATTCGGACCCATCCAGCACAAGTCGGTCGTAAATTTCGTCCGATATCACCACCACATCAGTCCCTGCCATCTGCGCTGCGATCGCCCGGACCTCGTCTGGAGAATACATGTGGCCTGCCGGGTTGCTTGGGTAATTCAGGAGCAGCACGCGCGTTCGATCTGTCATCGCGCCGCGGATCTGGTCCGGTGTGACGCGAAAACCGTTCGCCTCCTCGCCCGCGACAAAGACTGGTGTCCCGCCCGCCAGCTTGACCATCTCCGGATAACTGACCCAGTAGGGGACCGGGATGATGACCTCGTCGCCCGGGTTGAGCAGCGCCTGGAACACGAGATTGCACGCCATTTTTCCGCCAACGGTGACGACGACCTCGTTGGCTTTATACGTCAGCCCGTTCTCACGCGACAGCTTTCCGCGAATCGCATCCTTCAAGATGGGAATTCCGGAGGCTGGCTTCGGGTAATATGTCTGCCCGTCGTCCAGAGCTTTTTTGGCGGCGGCGATGATGTGTGGTGGCGTCGGGAAGTCCGGTTCGCCCGCACCAAAGCCAATGACATCGATCCCATCAGCCCGCATCTGAGCAGCCTTGGCTGAGACCGCCAGTGTTGGTGATTCCGCAATGGAGGACGCCCGGTCAGAGAGTTTCATGGTGATACGTCCTCCACGAGAGGGTGGCCCATGTCTTCAGACACGGGGGAGTCGATGACAGTCTGGACTGCGTGTTCAACTTGTACTGCGTGTTCAACTTGTACTGCGTGCCCTACTTGCACTGCGTCTTCGATTTGCACTACGTATTTCGACTTGCACTGTGCGTGCGGCGTCACCGTGCGGGCGATCAGGTTACGTCGGTGCTACCACCTCCAGAGATGTGGTTCACCTGCGAAAGTGGTCACCCGTAAAACGCGGACTACTCAGGCCGCGGACCACTCAGGCCGCATACTACCGTCAGGATTTTTTCTTGAAAAGGGACTCTATCGTCAGAAACCGCGAACTGGAGAAAGTGGCAACCAATGCGGCGATCGTCAGCCCGGAATTGATCAGCAGCTTCCTGCAGATGTTGATGGGCTTGCCTCCGCCGCATCCGCAGTCGAATTCGATATCGCAAAACGGAATCCCAAGCGTGTTGAATTCGCCCAGTGCCCGCAGAAAGACAGCCGTCGTAAAAGTCACCATCATCAGCAGGACCAGCAACGCCGCCCCGCGCATGCGAAACCCGATCACGAGCAGAATTCCGCAGATCAGCTCGACCCAGGGCATTCCGATGGCGGTCATATTGATGAAAAATGGTGGATTTTCGGGTAGAAGTTGAAATTCACGAATGACTTTCAGGAAGTGAATGGGTTCAGCAATTTTCGCGAGCGACTGCGTGATGAACACGCCACCCAGCGCCACGCGCGCCAACAGCATCGGCACATGCGTCTGATCCAACCTACACAGAAGTGACGGCGAACTCGAGCTTAGTTGTTCGCCGGTCCCTGCTCCACATCCAGATTCTCGTTCAACCATGCCTTCATCCCGCCCTCAAAAAGACGAATTTTATCCATTGGAATCCCGCGATCGACCAGTTCTGTCGCCAGGAAAATACTGTCCTCGCACTTCCCGCCACCGCAATACACCACGATGATCTCAGGACCGTCGAGGTACTCCTCAACCAACGCGAAATCCTCGTCCACGTTGTAATTGCTGATGTTGTACGCGCCCGGGATGCGCTCCTCCTCGAAGTGCGCCTGATCGCGAGCGTCCACGAAAATCGCCTCGCCCGTGATCGCGCTGCTCTCGTAAATATCCATCACCTCCTCGACGGTCACCGGTATGAAGGGATGCTGGAATCCACCCTCGGAATCGTCGTCAGTCGGCACCTTGGCTGGCTCGTCAGGAAGCGTGGTAGTGTCGGTATCCACCACGATCACCTTAAAGTAGTTCCGCTCAATGTTGATCTTCTGCCCGGATCGTATCGCGTTGTATCCCAGCCCGATCGCACAACCCACGACCACCACGACCACCATCGAAACCAGCGTATCTTTCATTGCAAACCCTTCTATTTCTGCTGCATCCACACCACGAGGGGACGCCACAGGACCATTCTTGCTATCCGAATGGCGCCAGTCAATCCGTTTCAACCCCACCGTTGCGCTTGCGTGACATGCCCCCAGGCGGAAGTCCGGTTACAAGCTTATACGTCAACCAGCCTCATGGGGCTGTTGTGCAGGCCTGTCCTCCCGGTACGCCCGATAATTCAGTTGCCCAACCACCGCCCACCGGCTAATCTATGGTGTCTTTGAACCTGTCAACATACACCTCTCAGGTGGAGATCGAGGCTTTGAAACCGGAAGATATTCGCAACATCGTTCTCGTAGGTCACGGTAGTTCCGGCAAGACATCGATGCTGGAAGCCATCCTTCATACGGCCGGCGTTACCAACCGACTCGGAAAAATCAGCGATGGCACTTGTGTGCTTGATTTCACCGAAGAGGAGAAGGAACGTCAGCACTCCATGCAGACTGCGTGCTGCACAGTGATGCACAACGGAAAGCAGATCAACTTCATCGACACGCCCGGGGCACCTGACTTTTGTGGACAATCCGTCCCTGCGCTGCTGGCTGGTGATACTGCGATCATCGTAATTTCTGCGGCTGCTGGTATTGAAGTCAATACGCGAAAAATGATGGAACGTGCGCGCGACTACGGTATAAGCGTGATGATTGCAGTGAATAAAATCGATGCCGACGGCGTGAATCTGGAAGAGGTCGTCGAACACATTCAGGAATCATTCGGATCGCAGTGTACGCCTGTAAACCTGCCGACGAACAACGGGAAGGGCGTCATCCGCGTCATCGATGGTTCTGGTACGCCCGATTTCAGTGATGTTGCTGAGGCGAGGACGGCGGTGGTCGATGCAGTGGTTGCCTGCGATGACGATCTGATGGAAAAATACCTCGGCGGAGAAGTCTGCGAGGAAGAGGTTCGGAAATTCATGCCCATCGCCGTCGCAAAGGGTGAACTTACGCCCATCGTGTTCACATGCGCACTGGATGAAACCGGTCTTGATGAATTCATGGATGCCATCGTCAACTACGCTCCAAGTCCGATCACCGGAAAACATCGCACCCTGGTCAATGGCGAGGAGGAAACGGAGATTGACCCGACCGGTGATGATTTCGTCGGGCAGGTTTTCAAGGTGACCAGTGACGAAAAAACCCACATCAAATATTCCTACATTCGCGTGTTCAGCGGGACGATCAAATCCGACACGCACATGTGTACCCTCAGGGAACCCAAGGGGATGCGTCCCGGAGCAATCCTTCGCTTGATGGGGGGGGACCACGAAGAGTTACCGGAAGGCAATGCTGGCGACATCATCGCCCTCGCCAAGCTGGACCTCAAAGTTGGCGAATCTGTGTTTGTCAAAACGCCCGGTGAAATCACAGCGCCCAAACTCCCGGCACCCATGTTTGCGGTGGCGATTGAACCCAAAAAACCCGGTGACGAAGACAAGGTGGCCGCCGGTTTCCGACGCTTTGCCGAGGAAGACCCCTGTTTCTCCGTGGAGCGTAATTCTGTCACGCATGAAACGGTCATCCACGGGATCAGCGACGTGCATGTCCGCACGATGTTTGCGCGTCTGGCGAAGATATACAAAGTTGAAGTTGATACCCACCCCCCAACGATTGCATACCGCGAGACCATCACCGGTTCCGTGAATGACATCGATTATACCCACAAGAAGCAGTCCGGTGGATCGGGCCAATATGGCAAGGTCGTCATCAATATGAAAGCCAACGAACGCGGTGCGGGGTATGAATTCGTCGATAAGATTTTCGGCGGATCCATCGACCAGGCATACAGGTCCAGTGTCGATAAGGGTGTCCGCGCTCAAATGATCGAAGGTGTGATAGCAGGATACCCTGTCGTCGATGTGATCGTCGAACTCATCGACGGAAAAACACACCCTGTGGACAGCAAAGACATTGCCTTTCAGATCGCCGGAAAAGGTGCGTTCAGAGAAGCATTTATGAAATGCAAACCCATTCTGCTCGAACCCATCGTCCTCATCGAGGTCACTGCCCCGGTCGATACTCTGGGTGATCTCCAGGGCGACCTCGCTTCTCGAAGAGGTCAGCCCATCGGTCAGGATATGCTTCCCGGACAGATGGCCATCCTCAAAGGCAAAGTCCCACTTTCAGAAGTCTCCGACTACCACTCCCGCCTTTCAAGCATCACTGGTGGGCAGGGAAGTTACATGCTGGAATATTCACATTACGAGCAGGTTCCATCCAACGTGCAGCAAAGGGTCATTGAAGAATCCAAAAAGGACCATACCCACGCGGGTTAATCAACTGTATGTTGATAAACTTGGTGTAATCGCACCAGTTATCAGTGTATGTTTTAAACTGATACGGAAATTCCGATAAAGGCGTCTCAATTGAGTGATTGGGACGCCTTTTCGGGTAGATTCCCGGTTTGTTCGCAACACCCTGACTCATATAGTGTTAGCACTCCTGTGGATCGGGACGATGAAACAATTGCGATGGAATATGGAATGAAACCATTTGCCTTCGTATATTTTCGGTCCTATGAATGAGTAGCGGACGCAGTACTAAAGGCGCATTGTAAAAGACGCAGTACAAGGGGCGCAGCACGAGGGACGCAAGACGCAGTACAAGAGACGCAGGACGCAAAACAAGAGACGTAGGACGCACGCCGCAGTTTGGATGACGCAACACAGATGCGGCAGTACATGTGTGGGCCTGACAGTTGCCTGAAACGCTAAATGCTTTTCCCCTCCGGAAAGCACCGAGCTTAATCCTTCGGGATGGCTCGGTGTTTTCTTTTGTATTATTCTGTCTGTTTGTATTATTCTGCAGGGTGGCTACTTGGATGGTGAACACCATTCCTCTGCAAATGCGTTCGCAATTCCCTTGCGAATGCGTACACTCCCTTGCGGATGCGTCCACAAATCCTGCCGGTCAATCATTAGAAACTGGAGAGGCCTGTGGGTTAGAGGCTTTCCACGAACACTGATTTTCGTTGTCTGGCGGTGCGCATTCTGTTGCGAATCAGTTCTGCCACATACTCAGGATCCTGCACACCTGTGATGGTGATGAGTTTATCGGTCGTATCTGTGGAGAGGATGTCCACCGTTCCCAGTCCGAAAATGCGGTCTACCATGGTTTTTGTCACCCGCACGTCGTCCACGCGGATAAGCTCTGTCTGATTGATGGTCTGAGACAGAATCCCCCGATCGATGAATAGTCGCTCGCTTGTGAGGCGATATCGAGTGCCGAAGACTGTCGCCGCAATTTTTCCGACAATTCCCGACATCACGAGTACGACGAGTAGAAACGCCCACCAGAACCATCCGCCCGATAAGTACAAACCCGTGAGGATCAGGATGGTGAGTCCCCCGACACCGGCCCATCCAATCATTGTTGCAAAGTGCTTCCAGTGCGTGCGACCCGTCCATATTTCCTCTTCGGGTTCGTCATCGTGGTCACTGCGGGGTTGAAATGGTGACTGGGCGGTTGGAGGTTCTTCTGTCCCACTGCCATGCACAAATTCGGATCTCGCCATTTCGCCTTCGGTAGATTCGAAATCTCCCTGCTCAGCACTTCCTGGTATTTCACTCACGATCGTTCTCCAAATTCGTCCCATAAGCCATCCGCCGACGTGTTCTCATGTTACCGCCCCTCAAATGTTGCGTCACGTCCGCGAACAACCCCCCTGAGGGCAGGTAGTGGAAGCGGCGGAATTGGGGGTAAAGCGACCCCTCCAGCGGGGCGATTCTGTTGCTATGAGAAGCGAATCCATCAAAACCGAACCGCGTCGCAGTCGAGAGAACGACACGAGCGAACCGAGCATGAAGACTGCTGCTCCCGTTGCCTTGATCTCCATCGCCGATTCTCCAGATGCAGAGGACCATTCTCCTGCTGGAGAGAAGGCGTCCGGGAAGAGAAATATATCGGTCGAACGCGATGGACCTCCCATGCGAAGAGCATCGGACGGATGCGGGTCTGGACGGGCTACATCTGAACGGCGCGTCGGGCTGGATCGCCGACGTGGTCCGGGAAGAAGGCGTGCAGAGATCCGTCGGACGGCTGAGGAAGGCGAGATGGCGGGCGACCTCCTCGAATTTATCATGGCCATCGATGAGTACAAGCGTATCAACGAGAAACCGTTCCCAGCATGGTCAGAGATATTCGAGATCATTCACTATCTTGGTTACCGCCGTGTGGCTGACCGGGCGGAGCACATCAACAATCCGTTCGGTGAGTCTGAGATGGATGAGTCGCCCAGCGATGAGGAGACGATGGATATCTAGCGTTGCAACGGGAGTGTGAGTCGGAAGCATGCTCCATTTTTCTGTACGCGGTCGGTCATGAGTTCGAGACTGCCGCCCAGGAGCTTCGCCCAGTCGCGTGCAAGGGCCAACCCAAGTCCAATCCCACCTGGTTTATGGCTGTCGGGTTCGGCACCTCTGCGGAAAGGCTTGAAGACGTCGCGGCGTTGATTGGGATCAATTCCAGGTCCAAAGTCTTCGACATCCAGACAAAATCGTCCGCGACCTTCCGAGTGTGCCCGAATGACAATCTTGGGGTCGTCAGCCTGCAGGCTATATTTACAGGCATTGTCCACCAGGGTTGATACGAGCTGGCATACGAGTCGGGCGTCGGTCCGCACCATGGATGGTCCCATTCCGTTGACATCCAGGACCAGTTCCTTGCCTGCACCGCTGCACCGCGAGTCGCACTGGGTTTGAATTCTCTCCAGCAGCTCTGCGACGGTTACATTTTCTTCATCGAGTCGCGACCGTTTGTTTTCCACGCGTGCATATTCCAGAACGCTGTTCACCACGTCGGTCAGCCGCTCGGCTTCGTCGTTGAGCGTGTTGAAATAGCGAGGTTTGTCTTTTTCACTCACAAGCCCGGAGGCCAGCATGTCGGTATAGAGACGCAGCGTCGTGAGTGGCGTCCGCAGTTCGTGTGTCACTGCATATGTGAATTGCGTTCGTCGTTCGGTTAATGAGAGCAGACCGTGGAGTCCTGCACCCACGGCGATCAGCACGAGCAACGTTCCCACCCAGGCGACCGCACATGCAAGCTGGGTTGAGGACCAGCCCGGCGGTTCGGGAGCGATGTCAGCCGTGAGCAACCCTTTCGAGGTTAGACCGGCAGACACAGACCCGATCACCTTGTCGACGCTTTCTAGGGTTTCACCATCCATGGGCACGAGCGAGATGTCTTTGAGGAGGTCGCGGGAAGTAGCGGTCAACTGTTCGCGGAGGGCTGGCCAATCCACAAGGAAACCCTGATACCCCAGTGGCTCGTATACTTCCTCGCCCTTGACCGTTGGCATGTATGCCTGTTTGACTGCGCGGATGAATACCAGTTCTTTTTCACCTGCTTCTTCACCGTCCAGCCACACTGCGAACATGGGATCCAGCTTGAGGTGTGCGTCCCGGACGTCCGGGGTTTCGTCACGCGATGGTGACTGACGCATTTTTACGACATTCGACGCCGGCACTTCACATTCTTCGGGCGGAAGTGTCGATGATCCATATCCGCTTTGTTCCGTCCGTTCCGCGATACCCGAGTATTTCGATTGCAACAGGTCGTAGGAAGCGTGTGTTTTGAACGATTCCAGGATGGCTGTGTAGCGGATGATGTCGTACTCGGTCGCAACCGGTGCGGCTGCATTGGGCGACAGGTCTGACCCGTCCGGAAGTCGTGGACTGATCCAGTTGTCGTCGGGTCCGACGTGGAAGTGGATTTTGATCCAAGGTTTAAGCTCTGCCTTGATGAGCGGGGATGCTTGAATATAGGTGTCTTTGGCGATTTCGGATCCGTCGCGGAGGTAAATGTTGTTGGGCGAAGCGTAGGTGATATAGTCGTGGTAGCTTCTGGCGGCTTCGAGCGCAAGGATCGGGTTGAGGTAGTTGTCCATGCGATCGACGGCCTGGTTGACATGCTCCTCGTATTTCCGCGTTTGCTCCTCGACTTGACGCTCCCGGAAATTGTTCGCCTTTTCGCGTTCCAGCTCAAGTGTTGAAAGCGTACCCCACGTCACGCCGCTGAGGATGAGAAAGCTCAGCAGGGCGTACGCAGCCAATGCTTTGGGGTGAGATTGACTGGTCCAGGTCATGACCCGTCCGTTTCCACGTTTTGCTGCGGTTCTACAGAGTCCCGGCGGATCACGGTCAGTCCGGACCCCATCATGTATCCTTTTCCGCGAACCGTGGTGATCCAGTTGACTGGCGATTCTCCGCAACCGGTCACCAGTTTCGATCGCAATCTTGTAATGTGCATATCCACCGCACGCGTTTCCAGCTTTGAGTCGTTGATCCCCCACACCCGTGCCAGAAGTTCTTCCCGCGTGATGACCCGGGCTGGATTGGCAGCCAGGTGGCGGAATATCTCCGTTTCCATCTCCGACAGCGGGGCAACCTCACCTTCGGCGAAGCGAACCTCGCACCGGTCAAGATCTACGGCGTGTCCACCGCCTTCGATACGCTGGACAGGGTCGGGACGCTCTGGGCATCGGCGGAGAACAGCCTCAACGCGTGCGAGGAGTTCCTTGGCTGAGAATGGTTTGACGACATAATCGTCCGCACCTTGCGAGAGTCCCTGCACGCGATCAAGTTCGGACCCCCTGGCTGAGAGAATGATGACGGGCAGGGTAGGATGCGTTTTTCGGAGTTCCGTCAGCACCTCCATCCCGTCCAGCCGGGGCAGTGCAAGATCAAGGAGCAGGAGGTCGATCGCATGGGCACGGGCGGATTTCAGACCAGACTCACCGTCCGCAGCCTCCAGTGCATCAAAGCCAGCCATCCGCAGCACGTCGCAAACACCTCGCCGAATGGGTTCCTCGTCCTCAACCACCAGAATTCGTCGTCTTGCCATCCTGTTTGATCCTCATATCCAATGTTGCAATCAAGCCCCGAAATGCCGTCTCCGCATGACGCGCTCGACCAGTTCAACCCGATCCGTCATATCTGTATCATACAACGCCCGGAGGCTAAGGGCGAAATCCAATGTTGCGTGGCGGGTAACGAGTCTGTAACCGCAACAGGATGTGCGGGCTTGCGCGGGCGATGGACCGATAAATGTCCCGCCCGGCAGGCGTCAGAATACCCCCAGGATGGTGCTCCCGGGGAACCGCTCAGACAGGCGTTGCCAGATCATCCCAACTGGTGGTATCCTACCCCAGGCGGTTTGCCGAAATGCAGGCCAGAGATAACATGCAGACCAGAGTAAAATGCGGACCAGAGCCGACGTCTCCGACGCGTAACCAGGCAAATCAGGATAACACAAGAAGATACCACGCCCATGAATATGTACATCATCCTCTACAAGCATCAGAACGAGGGCGATAAGAAGCACGGTCCGATCCGCCAATATCGCATCTATGCCAACAATCTCGCAGAAGCTCAGCGCACAGTCGAGGGGTACGCGAACTACCCGAACATCGAAATCATCGACATTCAGCCCGCCTGATACGTTCTACAAGCTCAGCCTCGCACTGTGTCTCGTCCGCGGCTGTCAGGTCCCTGCCCCCGGAGTTGTGGATCCCTGCCCGGAGTCGATCTTCAGGCGGCGGGTTCTGCTGCGTTACGCCGTGACGCTGTCCAGGTAGGGGCGGAGCTTTTCGAGGGTGGCCGGGTCGTTCAGGTCGCCCTTACCGAATCCGCATTTCGCACCAGCTGCCATCGCTCGTTCCTGAGCGTCGGCGTAATTACTGATCATCATCACGGGGGTATCCTTCAGGCGGTCGTCTGCCTGCATGCGTTCGATGAGCGGCAATGCATCGCTGCCGTCGGCGAAGATCAGCCGGTTCACAAGAACGAGGTCGTACGACTTATCGGACAAGGCGGTCATGGCTTCGTCCACGGACATGACCCGGTCAGGTTCGACTCCAAAATGGCTCAGGAGTCGGCGCATGCTGGCGTGATCCGGATCGCAATTTCCCACATCCAGGACGCTTGGACGTTGCTCAGGCATTGATTGTCTCTCCATTGGATAGAGTCTCATGCTGCGATTAGTCGATCGCCAGGCGTGCTGCCATATGGTGGCAGACGCACCGATGCAGCAATGCATCTATGTAGCAATCATGGAACCTGTATTGCACGAAAAAAGGGACCGGCAAAACGCCGGTCCCTCATAATCATATCAGATAGTCGACTCAGCAGAAACGCTGCCGCTACGACAGGCGACGACGGACCCAGCCGACGCAGCCAACACCCGCCATGGCGAGAAGAGCAGCACCCGGAGCAGGAACGACCGTGTAGTCGAGGCTGTCAAGTGCACCTGAACCGCTGTACAGGAACTCGATGCGACGCACGTTGTTCTCGTTGAATCCAGCGTCTTCGACGGCGGTTGCGATGCCAACATTTTCACCTGGCTGATCCAGCAAAGTTGTCAGATCCAAAGTGCCATAACCGTCAGGACCTTCAGTGTTGATATCATTCGTCCAGTGATCCGGAACGAAGAACGTCCGAGTGTTCCCACCACCATCGACCATTGTCACTGTAACATTTCCACTACCATTGACATCGATGAGATTGACCGAATTCATGGTCACCGAACCGGCGAAATCGAACACGATCGTCCCGCCACTGCCGGTGTCGTTCGGGGTGTCGAAGAACCCAGGTACAGTCTGAACACCGTCAGAGAGATCCTGAAGGATCAACGCGTTTCCGAGACCGACCAGGAGGTCAAAGTCAGGACCACCGGAGTTCGGACCACCCGCTGTCGTATCAAAAATCGCCAGACCGCGATGATTCATCCCGACTGACGGCTGAATCGAGGAAAGCGTGACAAACCCACCCCAGACAGAACCATTTGCAATACTCTGACCGTTGCCAAGGGGGTTGGTCAGGTCGGTCTCAAAATCGAGTACCGTATCCGCCGACGCCATCGGCAAACCGATCGCAGAAACCACAAGTCCAAGTACCGCCATTGCGGCCATCTTTTTATGCATCGCTGTATAATCTCCAAATCTTGAAATACAACAGGCCAACGGCCTGCCGGACCAGTCTTAATTGGCCCTTACACCTCACTTTTGTCCCAAGGCCCACTCACCTCGCGGAAAAATCATCACAACCGTACAAGCTTTACAATGTACAAGCTTCACAACGTACAAGTCTTTACAGATCAAATCTCTTTACAGACAAATCTATACAAAACCCGTTTCAGAACTGCCCCCCTGCCTGCACACGGCTGCCTGCACACGGCCTCAAAACTACCATACCAGCCCATGGTGGACGATTTCAGTCACAACAGGCGGTGTTAGCCACAACAGGACGGTTTCAGCCACAACAGTATGACGTGAGCAACCCTTTCCTTATGCACACAAGTTCGTACAGGAGGACCACGGAAAACAGACCACCGCCATCCACTTACACTTCCCCCTATGCACCCGACGTCATTAAGTTACCCATATTTACTTTTCACTGCAAGCTTAATTTCCCCAAAAGAATGTCCAGTACGACAATTTCATACAGGTGGGATTGAAGCAGTACTGTACTACCCCGGTTTCTCCTCAAAACAGGACCCCAGGCGGGTCGATCCACATATTATAGACCCGTTGGAACTCACGAGCACGTCCGATACACTGGAAGGCGGCGGGATCACAGAAAAAATATTTTACCTCGCAGCAGCGGGGGTACACGAAAGGAGCATCCATGATTCACACACTTGTACTATGTTACCTCATGGCGTCGCCCGTACTCGTAATCGGTGTCACAGGCGACGCCCCCCAGCCGACGGAGGAGAAGTGTCCATTTCCGGCCAAGAAGGCAGCGGGCGTCGAGGCAGTTGTTGAGGCCGATAACGCCAGTCCCGATTCGGAGGTAGCGGCTGAGGTGCCCGAGGAGGACCCCGATGCGCTGAAGGCTGCGATGTTCTCGGGGCTGAAATTCCGTGGTATCGGACCTGCCCTGATGTCCGGACGCGTCTGTGATTTCGCCGTAGACCCTGAAAACAGCAGTCGATACTTCGTCGCGTTCTGCTCAGGAGGCGTCTGGAAGACCGATAACGCCGGCGTGACCTATGATCCCATTTTTGATAGCGAGGGGTCGTATTCTATTGGCTGCGTGACGATTGATCCCAACAATCCCCACACGATCTGGGTCGGTTCTGGCGAGAACAACTCTCAGCGTAGCGTCTCCTTTGGCGACGGCGTCTATCGTTCGCGTGACGGGGGAAAATCGTGGGACAATATGGGACTCAAGGAATCTGAGCACATTGGGAATATCGTCGTGGATCCTCGCGATTCCAACACCGTCTACGTTGCAGCCCAGGGACCACTCTGGCGATCCGGCGGTGATCGGGGTCTGTACAAGACGACCGATGGCGGGAAAAACTGGGATTGCATCCTCCACATCAGCGACGACACCGGCGTCAACGAGGTGCACATGGACCCCCGAGACCCTGACGTGTTGTACGCGTCTGCCTACCAGCGTCGGCGGCGCGTCTGGACGTTGATTGATGGTGGACCGGAATCTGCGATTCACAAATCCGAAGATGGCGGGAAGACATGGCGTAAGGTGACGAGTGGTCTCCCCTCGGTCGATATGGGCAGGATCGGCATGTGCATCGCCCCGAAGAACCCTGACGTGGTCTACGCTATCGTCGAAGCAGCACAGGGTAAGGGTGGATTCTTCAGGTCCACCGATCGCGGTGAAACATGGAACAAGCAGAACAGTTACGTCGCAGGAAGTCCGCAATATTACAATGAACTCGTCTGCGATCCGCACGATGTGGATCGCGTCTACAGCCTGGACACCTTTTTGCGTGTGACCAACGATGGCGGGAAGACCATCGAACGCGTCGCCCGCAAATATCGCCATGTCGATGACCATGCACTGTGGATCGATCCGAAAGATGCGGATCACCTGCTCGTTGGCTGTGATGGCGGCGTCTATGAATCCTACGATCGTGCTGCGAACTGGGATTTCAAAACGAATCTGCCCGTCACGCAGTTCTATCGCGTCAGCGTGGATAACGCCGAGCCATTTTACAACGTTTATGGTGGTACGCAGGACAACAATTCCCAGGGCGGACCCTCACGGACCACTAACCCAGCCGGTATCACCAACGAAGACTGGTTCATCACGGTCGGCGGCGATGGTTATGAGACGGTGGTCGATCCCGAAGATCCGAACATCGTCTACAGTCAGTGGCAGTATGGCGGGATTGTGCGGCACGACCGGCGATCCGGCGAAATCGTTGATATCAAACCCCGCGAAACACCCGGCGACGGGACATACCGATGGAACTGGGACACGCCGCTCATCCTCAGTCCGCACTCGCACACGCGTCTCTATTTTGCAGCCAACAAGCTCTTCCGTTCTGACGACCGGGGGAACAGCTGGGAGGTTATCAGCGACGACCTCACGCGTGAGCTCGATCGCGACGCGATGGAGATCATGGGCAAAATCTGGTCGGTAGACGCGGTCTCCAAGAATCGCTCGACCTCGATTTATGGCAACAGTGTGTCGCTGACAGAGTCGCCGCTGGCGGAGGGTCTTGTGTATGTCGGGACCGACGATGGCGTCGTGAACATTACTGAAGACGCCGGTGAATCCTGGCGACGCGTTGAGCTGTTCCCCGGCGTTCCGGACATGACCTATGTCAGTTGTCTGACCGCTTCCGAGCATGACCCCGAAACGGTTTTTGCGACGTTCGACAACCACAAAAATGGCGATTTCAAACCATACGTTCTCAAGAGTACCAATCGCGGTGAGACATGGGAATCCATCGCCGGAGACTTGCCCGATCGCGAAGTGGTTTACTCCATTCAGCAGGATCATGTGAACCCCGGTTTGCTCTTCGTCGGTACGGAGTTCGGGTTATACTTCACGCTCGACGGTGGGGAGCATTGGATCAAACTCGGCGGCGGCATCCCGACGATCGCCGTCCGCGACGTGACGATCCAGCGACGCGAAAATGACCTCGTTCTCGGGACGTTCGGTCGCGGGTTCTATATCCTCGACGACTATACGCCACTCCGCCACGCATCTGCGGAATTCTTCGATCAGGACGCAGCCGTCGCACCGGTCAAGAATGCACTCCTCTACATCGAGTCCAGCAGGCTTGGCGGGTCGTCCGGGCGTGGATCGCAGGGTGCATCCTACTACACTGCTCCCAATCCACCTTTCGGAGCAGTCTTCACCTACTACATGAAGGACAAGATTCAGACGCGTCTGGAGAAGCGGCGAGATGCGGATAAGAAGGCAAGAAAAGCTGGAAAAGCACCGAAATATCCGAGCATCGAGCAGTTGCGTGCGGAGGATGAGGAACGCGATCCGAGCGTGTGGCTTGTCGTGCGCGACGACCTTGGTAACACCATCCGCCGGGTCTCAGCCTCACGCGAAAAAGGGATGCACCGCGCGTCCTGGGATCTTCGATACCCCTCGCCAATGCCCACGCGTTTGAGCGAACCGACGAATCTTCCGCCCTGGGCATCGCCACGGTCAGGACCGCTCGCACTTCCGGGTGACTACACCGTGACACTCACGAAGGAAGTCGATGGCGAAATTACCGAGCTGGCTGAGGCTGTCCCGTTCCGCGTGATCCCGCTTGGGCTTGCGACCTTTCCAGCCGAGGATCTCGACGAAGCCATGGCATTCCACAAAGCGGCAGCACGCCTCCAGCGTGGTGTTCGGGGTGGCATCCGAGCGGCTGAGGAGATGGACCAGAGATTGTCCTACATCCGCAAAGCCATCGTCGATACACCAGATGCTTCGCGCGGTCTGCTGGCTGAGACGGATGCGCTTGAGTCGCGGCTGAACGCCTGGCTGACCGAGGTCCGGGGCGATCGTACACGGTCGAAGTATTATGTACCGGTCCCGCTATCCATCAGTGGTCGAGCAGGTGTGGCTGTCGACTGGCATGTTACTTCGGCTCCGACGCAGACCCAGCGTGATGCCTACGAACTGGCAGCCACCGCTTTCGAGCGATCATTGGAGACGCTTCAATCCATGGATGCGGATCTTGCTATTCTGCAGGCTAAGATAGAGGACGCTGGTGCCCCCTGGACACCAGGCAGAATCCCGGTCTGGCAGCGAGAGTAGTCTGGTGTGGCAGGGTCCGCTGTACGGATCATCGCATGGGAAACGCTGGATACTGAGTTGTAGGCCCGCTGTGCGGACCATCAATAGAGAGGATATTTGATTTAGCGAGTCGTAACGTTGGGTGCCACTGGCGGCTTGTCCGCCAGTGTGGTAGCGAACTGTAACGCCGAGTGTCACAGTGTGGCATTCGGCGTGTTCGCTGGTGGGATCTGTCTGAACGGAACGATGTGAGATATTGTCAGAAAACGTCGCAACTGTCTCCCTCGCAGCGCTCTCCCGCCACCACGATGGTCACCCCGCATGATCGCAGAGGTTGCGATTTACGCATCAACGCATCAACGTATTGATCCGTCGAAAGCACGACAACATCAATCCCCATCGCGATGGCTTGTTTCTGGGAGACGATCGGTTTGCCCTGCACCAGACCACCCAGCATCTCAGGATTGTCGTCAACAATGGCCACTATCTGATCCAGGGTTGATCGCGGTAACCCGGCAGTCATCGCCTTGCGTGTGAATGCACCCGCTCCATACAGTGCAACGCGTTGTTGCCCCATCCTTGCGATAGAATCCAGCGTTGTAGCGAGAAGTTTGTGTGCAGGTTCTGGTGCATCCCGTTGCATGACCAGCCAGGGATTGTCTCCCACTTTGAAATGTCGCAATGCAGGATCACCCAGAAAATCTTCGCTGTCGTAATAATGTGTACATTGTACGCATGTATCACAAAGTCGATTCGTTCCAAAATTGGATTTGAGTTTCCGGAATGCAGGCCCGTTCCAGATGTCGCGCAGGTGATCCTTGCGTATATCACCAATGATAAGTTCCTCAACTTCTGCATTCATGCAACCACACGCCGAAACCACACCGGTCACAGTGATTTCGGGTGCGAAGCTGAAGACATAGCACGGATTACTTTTTCGTTGAAGATTTAACTGAGGATCGGTCTCGGGCGGGATGAGGTATGCACCTTTTGGAAGATCGCCGGGTGCTATCATTCCCCCCCAGTTCGAAAACCGGTTCATGCTGTCGATCGCGTTGATCTCAGGTCGTCGAAATTGTGACATGCGAGGATCGGAGAAGAGCGCATCCAGCGGACGGTCAACACGAAACGCGAGGGTGATATTGGTGTCCAATCCTTCGCTTGCCTTCATATCACAAATGGACTCGATGGAAGCCACAACCCGATCGAATCGCTCCACACCGTACATGCGTGCATACGACTCCGTATCCGGACCCCCCAGGCTGATCGAGATGCCCTCCAGCGATGTCACGATGAATCTCTGCTCGTCCTTCGAGAACCGGGACCATGCGATGGCATTGGTCGTAAGTCCGATGCCGGTGATGTCAGGGTGGTCATGCAAAACACGAATTCTTTCCAGAATGTGAGGATCGATGAGTGCATCACCAACGATCGGTGTCAGACTGACCGCTCCACCCCCCATCTCGGCGTAGTCGCCAATGATCTTGTGAAACAGATCCATGTCCATCACTGATTTCGGGCGGGACATCTTGGGATAGGCACAAAACACACATTTTGCGTTGCAGATGTTCGTTGTCTCAATACCTATGTACAGAGGCCGTGACTCGAGAATCGATGCCAGATAAGCACGTTGATCATCCAGAACGGGCAACGACGTGTGACCGTGCGCACCAGGGGGGCTGTTTGACGTTTCGATCATTGCGACCAGTCATCCTGCGAAGATATTCCGCCAGCAGAAACACGGGATATCGACCGGCAGACCGCACAATCTTGACTCATTCATCCGGGATGGCGCAACTGCAACCCCCGAAGACATAATGCTCATGCTCAGGCAGGGTCCGGGGTGTGGAACATCGATAGATGCTTATGCTCAGGCAGGGTTCGCTGTGCGGAACATCGATGTAGAGGACATTTGATCTAGCAAGTCGTGCCACAGGCCTCCACTGGTCATCACTGGGTGCCACTGGCGGCTTGTCCGCCAGTGTGTTAGCGAATCATAGCGCCGAGTGCCACGGTGTGGCATTCTGTGTTTTCCTTTGTCCGACAGGTTTGAACGACGTGATGGGCACCTTTGTCTGAAAATGTCGCGATAGCCATTCTCATGGCACTTTCCGCCGCCATGGAACGCCCAACGGAACAAGCCGCACTGAAAGTGTCACCCCCGGAGTCCCCGCCCCCGGACTCCCCACCATCGGACGCTCCACCTTCGGTCACCCATGACGTGATCGTGACTGTTGCGTCTGGAGCGTCACTTGCACGCTTCAGAATATGAAAACAAGCACCCTCCGCCAGCAGACCGCTGTTACCCCTGGAGGCAGAATGCCCGCTGCCAGTTGAATGTTCGCTATCAGAATGTTCGCTACCATAGGTAGACCCGCCGAGTCCGCGCACAAGAGCCTCTGAGAGCGCTTCCACCCCGCCGGCGATGACAATATCAGCACTGCCCTCGCTCAGCAGGTCGCAGCCCGTCGCGATCGCCTGGAGTCCGGAAATCTCTCCGGCAGCCACCGTCAGATTGGGACCGCGAATTTTGAACGCCCTCGCCATCGCACCAGCCACATAATTCCCGACCGTCTGCGGAAAATGGATCGGGCTGACGAATCGTGCGGACTGGGTTCGAACCTCGTCGGCAAATTCGATCATCCCAAGCTGCCCCGCAAACGCACAGCCAATCACAAGACCAATGCGCTCCGATGCATACGCAGAAAGATCAGTGCCACTGTACTGGCAACTGCTGCCGCGATCTGCACAGGCAGCCATCAGCGCACCGGCTGCGATCCAGGATGCCCGGTCGCGTTTAATCTCGTTGGTCAATCCGTCGATTCGTGCGCGGAATTCGTCGGGGACCGCCCAGTAATCGCAGTCAATTTTGGCCTGAACGAGCGCTGGCTTGCGCAGGATTTCGTGGGCAGATCCCATGTCGAAGGGAGTCACCACGCCCGATCCGCAGATGGCAATTTCAGTGTCACTTTTCACAGGTCACTTCCATGATGCTACCGAATGAAGATTTTTCATCACACGCCTATGATGATAGCGAATGGATTTTGCTTCCAGTGGAAAAAGCTGATTTTTCGTAAGTCCTTTGATGGCTTTTGCTTATCGTGCGTGCTGTGGGGTTGTCACGACGGTCCCGGTGCTGCCGTTACAGGAGGATGGGTATTCTCGGAAGCAAAAAGTGAGGTATTACCGGGCGAAAAATCCGAAAAGTCTTGACTTTGGGGTGTGAAATTGCCAGAATACAAGCGTTCCTTAGGTACCACCTCCTCCGGTGCCAAGGAGCCGTTCACGAGAACGCCCTGGGAGAGAGAGTCTCGCAGGGTGTTTTTATGCGCACATTTCGCAAGCAACACCCCATCCACTACTGACCCAATCAACGTTGCTGAATCAGCGATACCGAATCAATATTGCTGATCCAATCCATGCATCACTGACCAGTTTTACTTGGCTTGTTTCTTCGCCCAGGAATCTCGCAGCGGGACGGTGCGGTTGAAAACGGGGGCGCCCGGGCGGGAATCCTTGTCGGTGCAGTAGTAGCCGGATCGCTCGAACTGGTAGCGCGATTCAGGGCTGGCGTTCGCAAGTGAGGGTTCGACGAAGGCGGTTTTGACGATGGTCAGGGATTCCGGGTTCAGGTTCGCCAGAAAGTCTGATCCTTCTGGAGCTTTGTTGGGGTTCTCGGTGTTGAAGAGTCGCTCGTACAGGCGGATTTCAGCGGGAATGGCGTGGGCGACCGATAACCAGTGGATCGTCCCGCGCACTTTTCGTCCGTCAGGGGCGTTTCCGCCGCGAGAATCCGGGTCCCATTCGCAATGCACTTCTGTGATGTTTCCGTAGGCGTCTTTGGTGACGCTTTTGCAAGTGATCAGGCAGGCGTAACGCAGGCGTACTTCGCGTCCGATTCCAAGGCGGAAGAATTTGCGGGGTGGGTCCTCCAGGAAATCGTCGCGTTCGATGTATAATTCCCGTGAGAATGGAATATTTCGTGTGCCAGCGGATTCGTCCTCGGGGTTGTTGATAGCGACGAACGTCTCGGATTCGCCCTCGGGGTAGTTGTCGATGACGAGTTTGAGGGGGTTTTGGATGGCCAATGCTCGGGGTGCCCGTTTGTTGAGGTCTTCGCGGATGCAATGCTCCAACAGGGCGACGTCGACGGTGGTGTCTCGCTTGGCGACGCCGATTCGTTCGCAGAAATTGCGGATGGACTCGGGGGTATATCCCCTGCGGCGCATCCCGGACAGCGTTGGCATGCGCGGATCGTACCAGCCAGTGACGTGGTTCTCATTGACGAGCTGGAGGAGCTTCCGCTTGCTGAGGATGGTGTAGGAGAGGTTCAGCGGTCCGAATTCGATCTGCTGGGGGTGGTGGATGTCGAGTCGGTCGAGGAACCAGTCGTAGAGGGGGCGGTGGTCTTCAAATTCGAGGGTGCATATGGAGTGGGTGATGCCCTCGATGGCGTCTTCGAGGCCATGTGCCCAGTCGTACATGGGGTAGATGTTCCATTCGCTGCCGGTGCGATGGTGGTTGGCGTGGAGGATCCGGTACATGACGGGGTCGCGGAGGTTCAGGTTTGGGGAACTCATGTCGATTTTGGCGCGAAGCGTGCGCGAACCATCGGGGAATTCGCCGTTTTTCATGCGGGTGAATAGGTCGAGGTTTTCTTCGACGGAGCGGTTGCGGTGCGGGCTGTCACGCCCCGGTTCGGTGAGGGTTCCTCGGTATTTGCGCGTTTCGTCGGGGGTGAGGTCGCAGACGTAGGCATTTCCGGACTGGATGAGTTGGACTGCGAAATCGTAGAATTTCTGGAAGTAGTCGGAGGCGAAAAAAGGTCCGTTTTCCTGGATATCAAAGCCCAGCCACTGCACATCTTCCTTGATGGCGGTGACGTAGCGATCTTCTTCCTTGGCAGGGTTGGTGTCGTCGAATCGGAGGTTGCAGAGGCCGTCGTACTGTTCTGCGAGTCCGAAGTTGAGGCAGATGCTCTTGGCGTGTCCGATGTGGAGGAAACCGTTCGGTTCGGGCGGGAAGCGGGTGTGGACGCGGGCGTCGACTGCTTCAGACGCCCACTTTCCAGAAGCGTTGTCGGCATCGATGATGTCTTCGATGAAGTTCCGGTGTCGGATCTCTGGGGTTTCGGGGTTATTGGACGTGTTTGGATTTTTTGGGGTGTCGTTCATGTTGGTTGTGCTTTTGCTCGTGATTGACTTTGTTGTAGAATGTTCTGGTGTTTGGTCATCGGCTCCCCCACCTCTAAAGAGGTGGGCCACCAGTCGTAGGTGGGCCACCAGCCGTAGCGCGTCTGACACTTGATGGACCGCACAGCGGCCCCTACCTTGCTTCTCCGAGCCGTGACCGTAAGGGAGCGGACCCTACCTTGTTTTGAACAGTCCGTAAATCTTAGCGCCTCATAATCAACGCTGTCAGCCTCTACAGATACATCGCTGGGGTTTTTTCCTTTGGTGTATCTTGACTATGTGGGGGGGGGGGGGGCGTATGATGGTGCAAATGGACATCCCGTCATGGGGTTCCTGAGAGAGTGGGTCTGACAAAGGAGAAGGAAAGATGATGTGTAGAAACATGTGTGTGAAGGTGATCATTGCGGTGATCGGAATCAGTTCGAGTCTTTCGGCAGTTGCGAATGCTCAGACCAGCAGCCCCGACCCAGCCAAGACGGTGGCTGCCCTTGCTGACGTGTCCATGATAGTATGGGGGAGCGGTAAGCTGGACATCGCCGGCGTTTTGAGTACTCAAAAGGACAACACTGGTGCTACAACGGTCGTGGTATCGCCCAAAGGCGACTTTGATCTGGACACGGTCATTACACTGAACGTCTCGGTGTTTTACGACGTCAATGGCGAGCTTTGGGTACTGGGAATCGATTCAGTCTATCTGGATGAGACATCTGGTAATGTTACGATGACCGTTTCTTCAAGCGTAGCACGAACGCGACATTGTGAGTACCGACTTTCGCCACTTTCAGGCGATTTGAATTGCGTACCTGTTGATGATGGTTGTCCCGGGGATGGCGATAGATGCGGATTGCTAACGGTTGACGACGACGATTCGGATGACTTAATTTGTGACTGTAAACCTACTGTGAAGCCCGTTGGTGATGCAGGTGATGCAGGTATTGCGAAATAAGATTAGGAACGAACATGGGTTGTATTTGACAATCGAAGTAGCATCGGCGGGGGTTGGTCGCAGGGACCGATTCCCGCCTTGTTGACTGCGCGTGCCGCTGTCACTGAACGAATAGGAGCATAATCCAATGAATGGTTTGGTCAGGTTGGGAACGATTTTCTCGATACTCACATCCGTCAGCGTCGGACTTGATGGTGCAGACAGGGTTGACGGTGCGGGTAAACCCGATGGTAACAGCAAGTTTGTCGCAGTGATCGGAGAGAGAGCGCCTGCGTTGACCCTGGAACATGTGCTGCAAGCTCCCGAAGGTACGCGTGCCACATTGGATGCGCTACGCGGCAAGGTTGTCGTCCTGGAGTTCTGGTCCACGAAATGCTCACCGTGCGTTTATCGGATTCCCTGGATGAACAAGCTCGAAAAGGACTTTGAGCACAAAGATGTCGTTTTTATCGCCGTCACAGATGAAAATGAGAAAACCATTCGACGATTCCTGAAGAAAAGACCTATGGAGGGATGGATCGGACTGGATACAGACAAATCAATGTCTGAAGCCTACGGAATCAGGTCACTACCGAAAATCGCACTTATTGATCGCAAGGGAGTGCTCGTCGGCTGGTCAGGTCCAACGACGCTCGTTAAGCATCCGGGAATTCTTGACTCGATTCTGGCGGGAAAGAAGCCCGAATTTATAGGGAAAACGCCATATACACCCACGCCCGACATTTTGGCGGATGTCAGGAAAGAACTTTCCGATGCGACGGGTTCCAACAGAAAACAGCCCTTGTGCATGATACTCATCCGTCCTGCAACGGATCATCCTCCGGAGTACAAGACAGACTTGAACTATAGCACTGCTCGGACAATTCGATATGACGGACTCACGAAACTGACGGCGATCTCCACCTTTTATAATATGTCTGACGCGTACATTTTGGCAGATCCGCCGCTCTCTGAGGACGAGAAATATGACATCATGTTCGAGTGGCCCAAGGGTGACATCAAGGTCGGGAGGCGTTTGCTGAAGCAGGCCATGGCTGACACGTTCGGCCTGTCGATTCACACTGAAAAACGCATGACGGATGTCTATGTGCTGACGTTTGTCGAGGGGGATCGACCTGTGTTGGAGCCGCAAATGGGCAACGCGGCATACGATAAGGAGACGGGAAAGGTTGCACCGACGCGGGAATTATTGGATCGCATCATTGCCGGTGAGGAGTTTTTTATGGCTGTGGGCGACACCGAAGCACTGGCGCAGAATCTCAGCAGTGCTCTGGGCAAACCCGTGATCGCCGAGGCGGAGTTAGATGATGGATTCTACCATTTCGATTTCCCATTCCACTACCAACGTCCACCACGCGATGACGCGTTCGACGTGGTACGCTCAGCCATGAAGGAAAAATACGGTATGCTGCTCACGCCTGCCAGACGCGAGGTCGAGATGCTGATCGTCAGCAAAGCCGATCCGGGATAGCATCTGCGTTGTCGCTTTCGACCATCAAGGGAAAATCGGTGGGGGTCGATCGAATAGACCGATTCCCGCCTTGTTGACTGCGCGTATAGCAGTCT
>JAJRYY010000129.1 GCA_024275565.1 Planctomycetota bacterium | reverse complement strand
GTGTTGTCAAACGTTGTTGCACCATCCGTAATGGCGATGCTGCCTGTACACTCATCATTCGCAGGAACACCCGCAGCGCCAGGATTCGATACGCCAGAAACGCCAGCACGAAGACGAGCGTCAGCAGCAGCCTGCTTCACAGCAGACAGCTCCTTCTGACTCGACGCAGCATTCTGCTGCTTGTGGCTGACAGCAGCAGCCCGAGCAACAGCTCGTTCCCGCGCCATCCACTCCTGCTTCGTGAGCCCCGATGACTCAACAGCCTGCACGTCAGTTGCACCAACAACTGAGCGACGGGCAGCTATGCCCTTCTTAGCACTCCCCGAAAGGTTTGCCGCAGGCGACACCCCTTTACGGCCTGCCTGCGAAACTCCAGCCTGGTATGCACCCGACTGAACTTCCACCTTGGCCTTCGACTGCACCTCATCTGCAGGTGCTGCCATACTTTCCACGGCCACGCCATAGGCAAACACTCCAAGCCCCAGGGCAACAACCCCAAGCCTCAGAAGCCTACAGCCACATGTTTCAGCTGACTTCATAGTTCCTGACCTCCGTTAAAGGTGGGTAGCGAATCCCCATTCGCCAACCGTTCCACATGGTTCCGCAAAACTTGTGATATCGAACACACGCGAGCCCGTACAGGCACCCGCTTCTTCAAAATCGTACCGTGGGGAGTTTGAACCATAACAAGTATCGTGATAACGCTTTCCTTCCTTACAAATCCAATAGCAAGAGAAACTCAAAGACTCAACACGGCAGCTACAAACCTAGTCACCCGAGACGGCGTATGCGAATGACCGCACGAGATGAACATCCCGAGTATGACTTCATCCGACCGCTGACTTGCAGCAACCGAGACCCGCCATACAACCAGGCCGCGACTCAAGACACAACTTTCCATGAACCGAGCACGCCGAATCTAACAGTTTTTCCCGCTCCTATCGTCATTTACCAACATGGCTACAACCACAAACGACAAGACTTACACAGCTACAACCATCAACAACCGCTATGACATGAACACAAAATTCAGCACGACAAGCACACTCTCCGTCCATGAAACGGATTACGCCGCGACGGACACTGTCCATGCACTACAAACCGGACACCATCCATGCACAACAAACCTGCCGGTAATGGCCGGACACGTCCTCTTACGACCGGTCCGAAAAGCCACCAACGGGGGTATTTGTAACAGATTCGTGACTAAGATGCAAGGCTTACTTTGTGAAGAAAACACAGTTTCACTTTGAAGACACGCCATTAGAGGCTAAAAACGCAGATTTGACCTTTTAGAGCTGTAAAGCGACACTGCACACTGTTGCGTAACCCCTTGAGGTCAATAACCTTGCGCACGTCCCATATTTTCCCTATATTCTCATCCGATTCTCACGAACCGGTCCAAATGTGAGACAAATAGAACAAATAGGCCGCTACAACCGTTACAAACGATACAAACGGCTGGCAACATGCAGGCAATCGACCAGACTTACTCCCCAGGATTCGAGGCTGTTTCGCACCTTGGCACCGTTCAACGCCCCCCCTTGTGCAACATCTCAAGAGATCGCGCCCAATCCGTCAATCTGGTAAGGTCAGACTTTCTAAAGGTCACCAGACCCCACAGAAACAACGGCACTACGTACGCTGTGGCTGGGACGACTGCCAGCAGATGATAGCCATGTACCAGAATCCAGTCCCACGGCGCCTCAAACTGATACACTGACTGAGGCTTATCCCCGTGAAACAGATACAACATCAAGACAGAAAATCGAGCAAACACGAAGCATAGCGTCAACAGCATTCCCGCCACGCTCGCAAACGCGCGTCGCTTCCAGGATACCGGGCTCGCCAAAACCAGCGCCAACAACACCGCACCGGGTACATACCCCAGGTGACGACTTGAGGACCGATTATTCATAAAGGCAAATTTTGAAATATTGCCTGTCACAAGAAGCAGATCATGTCCAGAGTTGTCCCGCTCCTTCTGCAACAAGCTCGTCGCTGGATCGCCCGGATCCGCGGCTTGATATTCGGAGTAAACACGCGCCACAGCATCAGTCCCGAAAATACCAAGTGTCTCGAGGTCGCCAGCAGACCGGTTCCAGTAACCATAGGTCATGTAATCAGCGCAACTGGAAAAGCTGCGACTGAACCATTCCTCGACCCCAGGCCAAGGAGCCAGAAGCAAAGCATAAATCCCCACAAGCTTCGCGAAAAAGAGGATCGCAGGTTTATACATCGCCACCCCCGCCTTGACTGCTCGAGCCACGTGTCGCTCTAATCGCCCAGAGGATCCAAAAGAAGAGCGCCAGGAATATGAACGCCGGCTGCCAGACATCAACGTGCATCACATGGAACCAACCTGGAATGTGAAGCTGCACATAATACAGACTGATGATCCGAAGCAGATTAATTGTCAGCAGTACGAAACTCCCAATCAACATGCCAGGAATCTTCGACACAAACGGGACAGGTGACGCAACGACTGCCGCGATGAACAGTGCTGACGGAAAAATCGCATCGCAGCCATGGCGAATCGCAAGCGCAACACCCGGTGCGGAAATTGAGGATTTATTCACGCGCACATTCTCCCCCAGTGCGTTGAGAATCCAACCCGACACCTGCGCATTCAAATCAAGATAGGTCTCGAAAAACGCCGTCCCCGTGAAATATGCGTAGAAAAAGACGCCAAACACCAGCATGATGAAAGCAAAGGTCACCACGAACCGGAACACAGGACCCCGGCCGCCGGGATCACCAGTCCGATTGGAACCATCATCCTCTCCAGGATCGCGAGGGGGCATCCTGCCGCCACCATCCCCGTCAGCACCCTCCAGAACATGCCCATCCCCTTGCTCTGTTGTCGTCATATGCTTTCTATCCACACTTTAGATCCGCAATACACATCGCCATTACATTTAAGATCCCGCAGTGTAACCACTCCACCCCAAGGTACAAAAAAACTCCCGCCCCTCAGCAGAATATCCACTGGTGGGCAGGAGCAAGTATACCGCATGATTGTCGTCCGCCGGTAATCAACGAACGAACTCTGTCAGAGCAAAATTAGCCCTGGACAGCCATCCGACGGCGACGGAATACAACAGTACCCGCCGACACCAGAAGAATACTCAGAACGATGACGCCCCACTCCGACATGGTCGGAATAGAAGAGCAGTCGCCACCTGGCAGCGAAGCGCACAAGACGCCAGGAGCCTGAAGCGTACCACCCAGACCGGAGCATGATGTCGCGGTTTCGTCGGTGCAGGCACCACCCGGGAAGATGCAGCAGGCGGCTGGTTCTTCAGCACAGAACTCATCGCAACCATCGCCATTCGCGGTGTTGCCGTCGTCGCACTCTTCGCCAGCATCAATAATACCGTTACCGCAAGCAACTGCGATGCATGAAACATTGAGCGTACCAGAACCGGTGTCACCATCGCCGAATCCACCAAGACGGATCTTGTAAGTATTGCCCATCGTCGCATCGAGTACGAGCACACTGTTCAGAGTGCTTCCTGCCGTACCACAACCGTCATCGTCACAAGCGATGACCGTGCCAAGCAAATTGGTGCAGCTCGTGCCATCATGGATTGCAAGACGCGTGTCGAAATCAGCAGATCCGCCATTGTCC
>JAJRYY010000128.1 GCA_024275565.1 Planctomycetota bacterium | reverse complement strand
GCATGGGGTGCGACAACCACCCTTCATGTGCATTTTGTGATCTTGTTATCAATAAAAGGAAATTCAAAATGGGAATGCGATCGGCTTTGGCGGGAGTGATCGGTGGCGTCGTTGGGGCGCTGGTGTGGGCCTGAATTTCAGCAGCATCGGGCTATGAAATCGGATACATCGCCTGGCTCGTGGGCCTCCTGGTCGGCGGAGCATCTGCCTATGCTGGCGGTGAAGGACAGCTGAATGGTGTCGTCTGTGCAGTGATTACACTTGCAGCCATTTTTGGCGGCAAGATGCTGGCTTTGGACTGGTCGGTGGGTGGGGAAATAGACGCGATCATCGCCGAGAGTCTTACCGAGGAATTCTACGAAGAAATTGCAAACGATGCGGCTGATTTTGCGAATCTGGAATCAAGCAGTCAATATGCCGAATTCATGGTCACCCATGGTTACACAGAGGCAGAACATGCTGCAGACGTCACCCAGGAAGAAATTCAGGCATTCGAGGAGCATAATGTTCCCGATCTGATTGAATTCGAACGCGAACAACCAGAATATGCCCATTGGAGGCAGCAGCAGAAGGAAGACTTTACAGAGCTTGTTGCCCAGAACTTCGACTCAGCCGAAATCGCGCAGAGCAATCTCGGCGCCGTGGACCTCCTGTTCGGCTTCTTCGGCATTGCGACAGCATACCGCGTAGGATCCAGCGGAAGAGATAGCGAATAAGGCGAACAAGACGTCAGGAGCGATGAGACCGCGCCTGAAGCGATGAGACTACGCCCGGAACGATGAGGCTGCGTCTGGAACGATGAGCTTGCTACTTCAGGTTCTCCGGGTTGAGCGGTCGTAAATCGTCCACGACAAACTGACCATCTTTGCGGATGAGTTCATCGTCGAAGTAGATTTCACCGCCACCATGCTCTGGCGTCTGTATGCAGACCATATCCCAGTGAATCTGCGACCGATTGCCATTGTCCGCGTCATCCTCATACGCAGCCCCGGGCGTGAAATGGAACGAACCGGCGATCTTCTCATCAAAGAGAATGTCCTTCATCGCTTTTGTGATGTACGGGTTGAACCCAATCGCAAATTCACCGATATATCGTGCGCCCTCATCGGCGTCGAAAATCTTATTGAGCGCGTCGGTGTCTGAACCGGTGGCTTTGATGATCTTGCCGTCCTTAAATTCCAGCCGCACATTGTCGAAGGTGACCCCCTGATAGATCGTCGGCGTATTGTATTGCAGGCACCCATTCACACTGTCGCGCACTGGTGCAGTAAACACCTCGCCATCGGGGATATTCAGCTTGCCATCGCACGCGACAGCAGGGATGCCCTTGATCGAAAACGTCAGCTCCGTCCCCGGGCTTAGAATTCGGACGTGGTCTGCCTTCTCCATCCGATCGCGCAGCGGCAGCATCGCCTTCGCCATCTTGCCATAATCCATGGTGCATACGTCGAAATAGAAGTCCTCAAAGGCTTCGGTACTCATGTTGGCCGACTGGCTCATGCTGGGGCTTGGATAGCGCAGGACGACCCACCGTGTCTCCCGCACGCGAATGGCACCATGCACCGGTCGCCACCAGATTTTCTGATACAGCTTCATCAGATCATCCGGGACGTCGCAAAGCTCGGAGATATTGTTGGCTCCGCGAACACCGATATACGCATCGACCCCTTTCATCCGCAGGGCTTCGACGTCGGCGATCAGTTGAAGTTGCGTCTCGCTCGCATTCATCAGCAGCGACCGCAGCACCGCATTCCGCTTGATCGTCACGATCGGGTCAGCCCCGGCTGCTCTGGCGAGCCGTATCAGTTCAGTCGTGATGTCGTCCGGAACGTCGATCGCTTCTATCAAAACCTTTTCACCGGGCTTCAGCTCTGTCGAATAGCCAACGAGCATCTCAGCCAACCTGGTCACACGCGGATCAATCATGGGGTTTCTCTAACTTAGATGGAATTCATTCTCACAGCAGCATCAGCCACACGTCCGCAGGCCCATCCCCGAACGTCACTGGAAGATAACAGAAAACGCCCTCACCCGCACGCGTCACAGGATTCCTGACAGCATGGCAGTTGCTCGCACTGTCATCATAGATCTCACAGTTATGCGGAATGGATCATGCAATCAGGCGGTTTCTGCGATAGCGATGGCGTCTGCGAGGGCGGAGGCAGTCTGCTCACGGGATTCCACCGCCGGAACGTGGTTCGATTCGTGTATCACCCGAGACGTTACAGGGCCAATGGACGCGAGCTTCAGCGTGGAGAGGATGCGCTCTGCCCTGTCGCCAAGAAGCTGTACAAAATTGCAATAAGCACTCGGGCTGGTGAAGGCAACCCAGTGAACCGTACCGTCTTCGAGACGCTGAAGGACGTCAGCGGGAATCTCTATCGCTGCAGTGGTCCGGTATGCGACGATCGAGGTGCAATGGGCTTCGGCATCGTTCAGGGATTGTGCGACGACATCTCGCCCTGCATCTGACTGAAAAGTAACAATGCGTTTCCCCGCAATACCTGCATCAATCAAGGATGCGACCAGCGATTCACCGACGTAGCAGGGCGGTACGAGATCTGTTCCAAGGAAGTGATGTTCAAGCGCACCAGCCGTCCTCGGCCCAATGGCTGCCAGTTGAACGCCCCCGAACGCACGAGCATCTCTCCCGAGGGCTTTCAGGCGGTCCATGACGAATGACACCCCATGAACACTCTGGAACACGACCCAGTCGGTGGCGTGCAGGTTCTGCAGGGCATCATCCATTTCGCTGAAATCGGTCAACGGCTCGATGCACACGGTGGGGGCTTCGAGAACCTCCGCACCAAGCACGTTGAGCACGCCCGCAAAAGCACCGGACTGCAATGCTGGGCGCGTAATCAGCACGGTCCTGCCGAACAGTGGGCGATCGCGCATCCAGTCACGATCGCGCCATCCGCGAACCCCACCACCGATGAACACCATCGAGGGAGATGGCAATGCGTCCCGTTTGCTCAGAGATTTCACATCAAGCGATTCGCAACGCTGACAACCACGCGAAGCGTCCGCAACGAGCATTACAGGCGTACTGCCGGCAATCCCAGCACCGAGAAGTTGAGACGCAATCAGCGGAGCAGTCTCCTCTGCAAGGTAGATCGCCAGCGTTCCACCCCGCGCCAATGCTGCATAATCAATGGATTCCGGCGGTTGGTTGTTGGATTGTATCCCGCCAGACAGCTTCCCGCGGCCAACGGTGAGGATGAACGCGTCAGATTCTTCGGGCAGTGTCGGGGCAACCCCGGAACAGGCAGCAGCAGCCGTGGCTGTTGTGATTCCGGGCACGATTTCGACCTGAAACCCCGCCTCCCGATACGCCGAAATTTCCCCCTCAGTCCTGTTGAATATGAGCGGATCGCCGTTGCGGAGTCGGACGATGCGTTTGTTTGCATCAATATGTGGTTTGAGCAGATCGACGAAATCAGCGGGTTTGGGGCGTGGTTTTCCGTCGCGGCGACCGCCGAACAGCAGCGTGGCCTGTTTCGGGACAAGGCTCCACAGCGGTGAATTTGGGTAAAGATCGTGTACAAGGACGTCAGCCTGTGAGATTCGGACCGCGCCTCTAATCGTGACAAGTCCTGCATCGCCAGGACCGGTTCCGACGATCGAGACCGTACCGGGATAAAGCGGACCAGCGCGTTCGACAATCTGTGCGAGGGGGTGGTCGTTCATGTTTGCATGTCTAGGATCGCTGGATGCGGAGTGGCGACCATCAATTGACTTGAGCGGTTGTGATTTCTATCATGCCCCGCAATGGTTGAATCTCCGAAAACTCCCAGCGCTGCCTCATCAGAGGCCGAAGCACGCATGCCCTTTGGCGACCATCTCGAGGAACTCCGCAACTGTCTGATTCGATCGCTTGTGGGGTGGGGTATCTGCACGGTGCTCGCACTCCTGTTCGCTCGACGGCTTCTCGAAATCGTCATCGCCCCGGTCCAGCTCGTTCTAAACGCCCATGGTGAAAGTCCGGAACTCCTCTCCCTCAACCCGCCGGACCTTTTCATGTTGTACATCAAATCCGGACTGCTCGCCGGACTGATCCTATCCATGCCATGGATTTTGTACCAGCTTTGGTCCTTCGTCAGCACCGGGTTGTACAGCAGCGAAAAGCGTCTCGTACGAGGATTCCTGCCGGTCTCGATGGGGCTTTTCGTCTTTGGCGTTCTGTTCATGTTCTTCATCGTGCTACCGGTCGTACTGAATTTCCTCATCGGTTTCGCCATGAGTTTCGATCAGGCAAGCCTCAACCCGAACGCCTTCGAGCGACTGGTCCTGGGGATAGAATCATCTGATGCACCAACTCCAACTGTCCAGCTGGACGTATCGCTGCCGCTTCTGAATTACGATCCGGTCGAACCGCCAGCAGGTGCGCTATGGCTGGATACAAGAACAGATACGCTCCGCGTTGCCACCCCGGATGGCGTTCGAGAGCTGGTGACAAGGCTCAATCGCCCCATCAGGACATCCTACAGCATCCAGTTTTTCGTGTCATTCGTGATGTTGATGGCGTTGGGATTCGGACTCGCTTTTGAGCTTCCGGTCGTGGTGGTCGCCCTGGCTGCCACGGGCATTGTCTCGGTTGCGGAGATGTCGAAAGTGCGACGCTATGTCCTCTTCGGAATCGTCGTCATGGCTGCCATCCTCACGCCCCCGGACGTGATCAGTCAGGTTCTGCTTGCAATCCCCATGTACGCACTCTTCGAAGCGGGCCTGATCGCAGCCCGCCGCTTCGAACCTGATAAATCCCGATCAGCATGACGCATCCACCGTTCTGGTGCATCCGCAAAAGAATCCGTTAATGAATAGGCAGAAGATATTGCAACAAAGTTGCGTGAAGCAGGCAACCGGTCGCTTCACTTGAATGGGGCGCTATGATTGGGTACGATCTGGCAGACGAGAAAGACTGGGCATCTGACAGATAGTCTCAAGACAGGTTCCGCCGATTGGAAGCGCGTGGCGTTCGTGGTGGAGCTCCCCTTCAACGACGCGCCGAACATCAAAGCATGCAACACGACGCAGACACCAGCCAAAGTTTATTGGAACGCGTGAAGAACCAGGCCGATGGATCGAGCTGGCGAGATTTTTTCGACCTGTATCAGCCTCTCCTGGTTCGTTTCGCGCGTTCTCGTGGATTGACAAAGGCAGATGCGGACGACGTCGCCCAGGATTGCATGGTCGTCTTGAGCAAGAAAATGCGATCTTTCGATTATGCGCGATCAAAAGGTAAATTCCGAAATTTCATCTTCACCCTCGCCTGCAACGCCATCACGGACATGTTCCGCCGTCGTCGCCCCCGAGCAGCCCGTACCGGAGAAATCTCAAGCTTCGAGCAGTCACAGGATGAATGGCTTTCCGACTGGGATAGAGCATGGTTGCGCGAGCATCTCCAATATGCGATGAAGCGGGTTGAGGTCCAGTTCTCACCCCAGACCATGACAGCCTTCCAGATGCAGGTCATAGAGGAAAATCCCGTCGAAGAAGTGTGCAGAAGGCTCGATCTGACGCCGGATCAGGTATACAAGGCAAAATCCAGGGTAACATTGCGAATGCGGGCAGAATTAAAAAGACTCGTCGGTGACGTTCTCTAGGAAAGAACCAAATGGATTGCCCATCTTCGACGGATCTACAGCGATACACCACCGGACTGCTATCGTCAAAGATGCAAAGCGACATCGAACAGCACCTCAAACACTGCACTGCCTGCGAAAACCAGCTCAATCAGATACTCAGCGAAAACGCATTTCTCGACCAGGCACGCTCTGCTTTACAAAAATCAATTCCGGACGAAACCATAGAAGTCACAAAACCATCCGGGACCGGGGGCTTCGCCCAGCAATTCCCGAACATACAGGGCTACAACATCATACAGGTCGTCGGCCAGGGTGGCATGGGCATCGTCTACGAAGCAATCCAGGCCAAACTCGACCGGCGCGTCGCCCTCAAAGTCCTGCCCGCAATCCTGGGCGGACCCAATTCCGACGCAGTCGCAAGATTCCGACGCGAAGCGACAGCCGCAGCAAAATTGCACCACACCAACATCATCCCCGTCTACGATTACGGCGAATCCCGCGATGGCTGCTACTACGCGATGGAACTCATCGACGGAGACCCCCTCGACACCATCATCAAGCGACTATCCACCATAGACGTCACTGAAGCATCACCAGTCCGCATCGCCGAAATTCTACTCTCAAAATCAATCGACGGTTCAGCACAGAACAACACGACCACAGAGATATCACCACAACAGTCAGCCGAGCAACCACAAACCCGCCAGGACCAGTGGACAGATCGATCCAACTCAACAACCCGTCGTGGCAAAGTCTACTACCAGCACGTCGCACGCTGGATCGCAGACGTCGCAAGCGCCCTTGAATACTCCCACAAGGGCGGAATCATCCACCGCGACATCAAACCATCCAACCTGATCCTCTCGCGAGACGGCAGACTCATGGTCGCAGATTTCGGACTCGCCATGCAGCCGGACGAGAAAACCATCACCGTCACAGGCTCACTCCTCGGCACCGTCCGATACATGAGTCCCGAGCAAGCCATGGCAAAACGCCTCCGCATCGACCACCGCACAGACATCTGGTCACTCGGAGCAACCCTCTACGAACTCCTCACCTTCGAACCAGCATTCTCAGGCATCGACCAGAAAGAAGTCCTCGCAAAAATCATCACCACAGAACCCCGCCCCCCGGGAAAGCTACACCCCTCGGTCCCAAGAGACCTCGAAACCATCTGCCTGAAATGCCTCGAAAAATCAACCGACGCCCGATACAACACAGCAGGCGACCTCCAGGCGGACCTCAACCGTTACATCGAAGACCTTCCCATCATCGCACAACCGCCAGGCCTCGTCACAAAAATCGCAAGGTTCATACGAAGAAACAGAGCAACATCAGTCGCAATCATAAGCACAATCCTGATCCTGACCATAACGTCAATCGCAATCTCATATAGAAATACGCAGCAAAGTGAGCGGATCGAACACCTGTACAAGGAAGCAACAATCGCAGTCACGGAACAGAATTGGCACACCGCAGATACCGCCATCGATGAATTATTCGAGTTGGAACCAGAAAGCGCAAAGGCGATCTTCTTCAAGGCATGGTCGCGATACAACCGCGCAAATCATGCGGACCCAGCCCGGGCAGCCGAGCTTCTTGCGGAAGCAGACGAGCTATGCAAACAGGCTCGTAAAATCGACCCCGACATGGTATCCGGACTAAACACACACGGTATCGTACTCAAAAAGCTCGACCGATTCCCAGAAGCAATCCAAGCCTACGAAAGAGCGAAAAATATCAACCCGGAGTACTACCCATTATGGGTCAATCTCGCCACAGTCTACGCATTGAATCATGATCTCGATCAATGCGAAGAAGCACTCATCACCGCCACAAATCTAGCAATCAGCCAGGAAAAAGAGATGGGGGTTGACTTCAAGAACCAGAAACCCCAGGCAGTCCAGGCATGGAGAAACCTCGCCTCACTACAACTACACCTCGGCAAACCGGACGCAATCCACACAATCAACGCTGCCATCCAGTGGAACCGAACCGACGCATCATCATACCTCATCCGAGCAAAAATCCTCCTCCACCTAAAAGACAACATCGATCACGAGGAAGCACTTTATCAAGCAAGATCTGCAAACGATCGCACGCAACAACCAGACCCTCGAATCAACCGCATCCTCGCCCTCGCACATCTAAGAAACGAAAACCACGACGCAGCAATCGAGCACGCATACGACGCCCTCACCCTCGGCGACTTCCCAGCATTCAACCACCTCATCATCGCAATCGCATCAGCCCAAAAAGGCGACCTCGTATCAGCCCGCAACCGCATCAAGCAGGCAGAGAAAAACTGGCCCAAAGACCTCACCGACGCAAAATTCCGAGTCACCGCACCAGCAGGCGTCCTATGGTTCGATTCCGCCGGGCAACTGGAAGCATTGCGCGCAAAAGCAGGAAATTTACTCCCGGAAGGTTGATGTAACCATGACGCGTGAGACGCCCGAAAAACCACGATAATCACCTCCATTTCGCACACATTTCAAAAAAAATAAAAAAAATAAACCAACCTCACGCCATCAAAAACCGCGTTTACGCAAGATTCCAGGTCAAAATCCCAACAAAAAGTAGATCACCCATCGCGTTATATAGGTTGAGGAGGGTGAGACAGTGCAACATCCATCAAAGGGAGCAAACCAGAAATGTTTCAGATTCACAAATAATATCAGATTTCATCCGTCAGAAATTTCAACACACTCCGTATCCCCAATGTAGCACAGCAGAATGTAGCACATCCGCCCTCGGCTGTGTGCAGTTGCAGTTGCCGTACACCGTATGCCGTGCCCCAGAGTAACGATTATGACGGTTACACAGGTAGGGCAGACTATTGCCTGCCAAAACAATCAAACATGGCTCTAGGGACTGGAAAATGAAATCAGCAATGGCTAAACTCACTCGAAAGAATCAAGTCGTACTTTCAGCGACTGAAACATTCTTCCGCACATCCGCGAGCAAGGGCAGCTTCAAACAAAACGCGCTATCTGGAAGAGATTCGTGCATCATGAACATCAATCGCCACCGCACGGCAGGCAATCGCCCGCCACCGCAGTCCGAGAGAACCGTGGGCTTCCAGCCCCGTAGGGCAGGTCGTTCTTTCGCCTCAAGGCGAAAGGTTGACCTGCCTACACCATCCGCGGTCTGTAGGGCGGGCTTTGCCCGCCGCAATAAAGAGAGGATGAACGACCCCTGTAGGGCAGGCTATTGCCTGCCATCGTCTCCGGAAACCCCCGTACGCCGCCTCCCGGACGCACCTTCTGCTTCTACGCCTTTGCCTTTATCGTCGTCCGGGAGGGGTGTGAACGACTCGCCGAACCGCAATGAAGAGCCCCGTAGGGCAGGTCGTTCTTTCGCCTCAAGGCGAAAGGTTGACCTGCCTCCACCATCAGCGGTCTGTAGGGCGGGCACTGCCCCCCGCAATAAAGAGAGGATGAACGACTCCTGTAGGGCAGGCTATTGCCTGCCGTCATCATCCAAGACAGGTAGGGCAGGTCGTTCTTTCGCCTCAAGGCGAAAGGTTGACCTGCCTCCACCATCCGCGGCTTGCGTACGCAACCTCCCGGACGCACCTTCTGTTTCTACGTCTTTACCATTACCAATTTCTCCCCAACCAACCAAAAAACTTACACCTAAAGGGAAACACGCCACCATGAAAAAACCACAAAAAACAACACTCGCAATCCTCCTCCTACTGTCAGCCACAACCGCAACCTACGCCCAGACCAACGTCGGCGGGTTTCCGACGTTCGCGGACGAAACATGGACGCTCGCAGGCAGTCCCTACAACGTGGTCGGCGGCATCAGCATCAGAGCAGGCGCAACACTTACCATCGAACCAGGCGTTGAAGTGCGTATGAATCCCGACATCGACTTCGTGGTCGGTTTGGATGGGGCAAACACGGGTACATTGATTGCTAGAGGCACGGAGTCGCAACCGATCATCTTCACAAGCGCCACCGATGCAACACCCGGTGCGTGGCGACAGATTCGCTTCACCGACTTCGCATCCGACGCAAACTTTGATGAAGAAACGGGTGAATATCTCTCCGGATCGATCATGGAATGGTGTACAGTAGAATTCGCAGGTGCAGCTGGATTTAACACCGGAGCAGTTACCGTGGAGGCCTCCGCCCCATATTTCCTGAACTCAATCTTCCGCCAGAACTCACGTTCGGGCATTTGGGCAGACTTAGGAGAGCTTGAAACGCTTCGAATCGAGGGATGTACATTCAATAACAACAGCAGTAGCTCCGGCGGTGGTCTGATGATTAGTGATGGAGAAAATCATCGCATCATCGCTTGCGAATTTCGCATGAACACTGCCGAAGGATCTAAAGGGGGAGGTGCATACATCATCAATGCACCAGGCGCCCTGATCCAGAATAGCACCTTTGAGGACAACTCTATTACTTGCTGTACAACCAGAGGTGGCGGCATGTATATGAAGTCATGCCCGGATTCTATCATAGACGGAAACACCTTCCTCTCAAATCGTGAGGTAACTTGGGGGGGCGGAATTTACGTCGAAGTTTGTAATGGTATTATTATATTGAACAACCTGTGTTCCAATAACATGGCATCCACTGGCGGCGGGTTATATTGTGAAAGATCGTCGTTTGCAACCATGATTGGCAACATTTTTGATGGCAACGAAAGCACGTCTTCCGGCGGGGGAGTGTATATTCAGAGCTTGGACAATTTGATATGTGAATCGAATCTGTTTCAGAACAACATGGCAGGAGATAATGGCGGTGGTATGTACGAGTTCAGCTCCGAGAGCTGTCGATACGAAGCGAACACAATCCACAACAATATCGCAAACGGAGATGGTGGTGGTTTGTATATTGGTGGTTCAGATGCGATTTTTGTGGATAACATCATTGAATGCAACCGCGCGAACACTTCCGGTGGCGGTATATACTTCACACCGGGTGCAGTAAATACAAGAATGCTACCGCCAAACTCGATCTCGTCCAATGTCGCAACCGTCGATGGTGGCGGGATTTATAATGACGCGACAGGCCTCGATTTCTCCGGATCACCTGAGTTATTTAACCGTTTGATCGACAACACAGCCGATGGCAACGGCGACGCCATCGCTAACTTCGTCAATGGCGGCGCTAACGTACAGGCTGCAAACACCTGCTGGGGAATCAACGACTTCGGACAGATCTTTGGAGCGATCTGGGACAATTTTGACGACGCGACCTTGGGCGAAGTAGTTGTCAATCCCTTCGTGACGGACTGCATCGTGGATTGCAACGGCAACGGTATCAATGACTCATCGGATATTTGCAGCGGCGTTAGCATCGACTGCAACAACAACGGCATCCCCGACGACTGCGACATCGCAAGCGGCGACAGTGCAGACTGCAACAGCAACGCCATCCCGGACGAATGCGACATCGACAGCGGTTTCTCCCAGGACGCCGACATGAACGGTGTACCAGACGAATGCGTCGACTTCGAGGGCGACACAGACGAATTCTGGAGCACAGCCGCAAACTGGCAGAACGAAGACGTCCCAGGCGACGAAGACCCAGCCCTCGTTGAAAGTCCCGGTATCGTCACTGGGGATACCCTGGTCAGACTCGACATCAACGTAAGCGTGGACAGTGTCCTGATTCGTCCCGACTCCACGCTCGACATGAGCAACGTGAATGACACGGGTGACCTCACCATCGACGCAGCCAACGGCATCACGAACCTCGGAACCGTCATCATCGGTGAAGGACGCTCGCTCATCGCAACAGCCAGCACAACCCTGCGCGGCTCGCAGCCATTCATCTTCGACGGTGCGGATTCGACCCTCTCGTCATTCCTGCCAACCAACACATGGACCAACGAAGCAACCATCGAAGGGCAGGGCATCATCAACGCCTCAATCGTCAACCTCGGAACCCTCCACGCCAACGTGCTGGGCGCTGAATTCCTCGTCACAGGCCTGGGCAACAAGGTCAACGACGGCCTCTTCACCGCCACCGACGGAGCAACCCTCAGAATCCTCTCCTCCTCCATCACCGGAGCAGGCCAATACGTCGCGAATAATGGAACCCTCGTCCTCGACCCAACCGGCGGCGTCGCCAACATCTCAGGCGAATCCATGACCCTCGAAAACGGCGGCCATTTCCAGACCATCAACAATGCAACCCTGAACCTCACGGGAGAACTCCTGATCCAGTCCTGCAGCCTGTTCGACAGCGTAGGAACCGGCGGATCAACCACCACCCTCGGCAGCGTCGAGATGAGCGAAGGCGACGATGGCAATGCAGGAACATTCATGATCGAAAACGAAATGTCCGTACTGATCGAAGACAACCTGCGTCTGACAGGACCAGCCAGCCAGTCAGCCGGCGGTACGCAAGTTGCGGGTGGCTGCTCCCCGCCGCCGGTCCTGCACGTCCTCGACGATGCCACGGTCGATATCAACGGAGATATCTCAATGAGCGGAATCGTCGACATCTCCGTCCAGTTGGACACCCTCGGCGGCGCAACGCCTTTCACGCTGGCAGGCAACTTCGACAACTTCGGAACCAGCCCAGCCACGTTTGACTGGCTCAATGGTCCGCTCCGTCTCGACGGTTCCGCCACCCCAACCTTCGAGGTAGCAGGCGTAGACCTCGGAGCGATCTTCGACGGTTACGAGACCAATTTCGCAATCGGCGAATTGGAGATCGCCGGAACCGGCAGCGTGACATTCCGCGACATCTTCTACAACATGGGTGATGGCCAGGGTGCGTGTACAGAAGCACTTTACGTCCGAAATCTCGTGCTGGAGTCCGGATCAACGCTCACGCTCAGCGACGTCCGCATCTACTACGAAACGCTCACGGACGATGGTGCGACGATCAACCTCGTTGGCTGCGGCGAACTCGTGGAGGTGACCTGTGTAGGGAATGTGGCTGATGCGGAGGGCGACTGCGACGTCGACCTCGCAGATTACAGCGTATATGTAGATTGCGTCACCGGCGACCAGTCAGCCGATGGCTTTGAACCACCATCGGATGAGTGCCTCATCTTCGATGCCGACGGCGATGGTGACATCGATCTTCTGGATTTCGAGCAGCTCCAGGCAGCCTTCACCGGATCGAAGTAGGTCCGGCGTTATAACCCTGCCAAACCAGATCACTCCCGGGAATCCAACAGGACAACCGGGAGTGTTTTGGTGTCGTACGCGGCGGGATTCAGCCATCGAATCGATAGCCCACACCGTGGACCGTGAGAATGATTCTGGGGGTGTTCGGTGACACTTCAATACGCTTGCGAAGTTGTGAGATGTGCTGATCGAGCGTCCGGCTGCTGGTGAGGTACATTTCGCCCCAGCAGCGATCGAAGATGGTATGTCGCTCGAGCGCCTGGCCACGGTGCTCGTGGAGTAGTCGCAGGATTTTGATGTCGCGCAAGCTCAGTTCGATGGTGGTTTCGCCCCTGCGTGCGCGGAGTTCGCGCGGGAATATCTCCAGATCGGCCATCTGAAATACGCCATCCGAGGCTGATTCTGTGGTGGTCGCATAACAGCGGCGGGTGACTGCGCGGATGCGTGCGACCACTTCCTTGACGCCGAAAGGTTTGACGATGTAGTCGTCGGCGCCCATTTCGAGTCCTACGACTTTGTCGATTTCTTCCGATTTGGCGCTGATGAAGATGATGGGGATGCGTGGGTTATCGGACCGCATTTTTTTGCAGACGTCGTAGCCGCTGAGCTTTGGCATCATGATGTCGAGGCATACAAAATCGGGCGATTCTGAGCGGAACAGCGTCATGGCGGATTCGCCGTTTTCAGCCTGTAAGACTTTGTAGCCTTCGCGTTGCAGGATTTCTGCGAGCCCGTCGCGGATCAGTTGGTCATCTTCAGCCAGCAGCACCTTCACGGGGTCGCCTCGCTTTCCGGGATGGGTGTGTGCAGGGGGGCGTGGATGGGTGTGTGGAGTCGAATTTCGAATGTGGCGCCGTGTCTGGATGGGATCAGTCGGAGATCGCCGCCGTGTAGCTGGGTGAGTTGTCTGGCTATGGTGAGTCCTATGCCCGTTCCTGGGGTGTCGGCGATGTGATTTGAGAGGCGATGGAAGGGGCGGAATATGCGTTCCCGGTGACGTGATGGGATGCCCGGACCGTCGTCGCTGATCGTGATGGTGGAGACATCGTTCAACTGGCTGCTTGTGATTTTCAGATGCTTGCCTGTGGATGCGTATTTTTCGACGTTGCTCAGGAGGTTCCCGAGAATCTGTTCCAGGGCGTCCACGTCCAGTGAGACCTGGTCCGGTGCTGAGAGGTGGAAATTGACTTCGAGGCTGCGACGCTGGAAGGCTGGGTTGAATCGCCCGGTGACCGTTGTGATGACGTCGTCGATGGTGGCTGACCTGCGGTGGAGGGTGAGCTGGTCTCGCTGCTTCTGGGCGAATGTGAGGACGTTTGCGATGAGGCGGGAGAGGCGTTGACTTTCCTCCACGATGACCTTGAGGTGGCTGCGTTGATTTTCGGCCTGTTTTTCGGCCTGTTGCTCGGTCTGTTTTTCGGTTTGATCGTTCAGGATCTCCTCGAGGTCGTCCTCCAGGAGTTCCGCGTACATTCGGATGTTGGTCAGGGGTGTTTTCAGTTCGTGTGACACCTGATTGACGAAGCTGACGCGCTGTGTCGCTTCGCGCATCTGCCTGTTGTATTCGCGGTAGGACCATGTGCCCGCGATCAGGATGACGAGTCCGCTGGCTGCGAGGATGGAGATCAGATTGAAGTATGTCCCGCGTCCGAGGGTTGCGAGCGCGTGTTCGTCGACGAATTGCTGGAGTCGCCACGAAGAGAGGGGATAGGGCGGAGCCAAATCCTGTAGTGGTGGGGCGTTCTCGTCTGGTTCGAGTGGTCCCCATTCGTAGATGGAGCGGCTGTTTGAATCTATCAGGCGGATGCGCGTTTTCAATGTCCCGCTCCGACTGGCATTCAAAGTGTCTGTTGTGTCGGGGAGTTCTGCTGTGTCGGGGAGTTCCGCGATCAGGTCGGCGATCCAGCGTGCTCGCTGGAGGAGTATGCCGATGAGTTCTCCCGATGGGAGGCGTCTGAAATAGAGGAGGTTGAGTCCCTGACCCTGGAATTTCACGCTCCAGCCGCTGGTGGCTGGTGTGGTTCCTTCGCTGCCCTCCGCTGTGGCCGGGAGGAAATCATTGTGCAACAACAAGTCTCCGAAGTCGTTCAGGAACCGGCGTTCTGCCTGGTTTAGCGCATCTGCTGGGTTTGGATACAGCAGTGTACCGTTGGTGTTCAGTACGAACAGTTGCGCGATGTGTGGGTTTCGACGGATGAGCTGTCGTATGGATTCAGGATCGTGTTTGACGGACTCTGTGAGTGTGAGCAACTTTCTCTCGTGTTGCTGAAAGTAGTCTTCGATGATGGTTGCGGTGTCCTGCAATCTGACGAGCAACAGCTCGTTGAGGCGTTGGTGGGCGAGGGTTTGCTCATGGCGTGCAAGCCGCCAGCCGAGACCCATGATCACGACCAGCGGCAGACACACGATGATCCAGAATAGAATGACATGTTTTCGATTCAGGGGAACAATCTCCCAGGGAAAAGGTTACTTAGGCGGTATTGGTTTCGATTGTAGTGGTCCCAGCTGTTGCTGAGAATCTATCTGCTGCTGATGACGCATTACTTTGCGAGATTTCCTCCAGTTTTTCTCATCCAGGTTCCTGGACTGCACCGAATTGTCAATCGCTCGATTTCTGAGTTTTTCCGATGCGAGCTTGTCTGCGTTGGTGTCCAAGAATACACAATTCGCTTCAAGCAGCTTTTTCGCCTCCTTCGTTTTGCCCTGATCCCGCATCGCAACCGCCAGTACATTGCGCTCGTTGGCGATCTGCAGGACGCATTCGGTCATGACTTTAGCGTTCGTCTGTTTTTCTACAACGTCTTCTGATTCGTCAAAATATACGCTGATGGAGCTGCCCAGTCGATCCATGGTTCTGGTCTCGATGTTTGCATAGGTTACCTCAATTTCTGCGACCGGTTTGACCTGCTTGATGGTGGAACCTGTTACATCGATCTCGAGCAAGGCATATTTTTCCTGTTCACTGTAGAGCTGGTTTAGCTGTACGACGACCTCCTGACCATTGATTTCGCCCTCGATGCCCAGCAGTCGCACGGGGCGGATGCCCGGAGCGCACTTGATTTTAATGGTGATTTCCTGTGCGACGACTGAGAGGACATCGTTGAATTCGTGGTTGAAGACGGCTGACAGCTCGGTTGCCTGCTCGACGAAGACATGGTTTCCGTCGCTGCGGCGTGCGAGTTCGACCATGAGGTCTTCGTTGTAGTCGAGTCCCAGGCCGAGGGTTGTGACGGCGATGCCTTCCTTCATCAGGGAGGTTCCGAGCGTACCCAGTTCGTTCGGTGATGATGGTCCGTGATTGGCCAGGCCGTCTGACAGGAGGATGATGCGGTTGACCTGGTTTCGATCGAAGAATTTTCGTACTTCGGCTGCTCCTTTGCTGACGCCGGCGAACAGGGCAGTATCACTCCCAGCCTGTATGTTCATGATGGCGGTGCGGACCATGTTTTTGTCGGTTAGTTTTGTGGCGGGTACGACGACGTGGACTGTTGTGTCATACGCGATCACTGAGACGATGTCGTTGTTGTTCAGTCTATCCATCGCTCGGGTGATGGCATCCTTTGCCTGTGCGATTTTGCTTCCTGTCATTGATCCGGATTTGTCCAGTACGAAGGCTACGTTGACGGGTGGGCGTTTTTCGGTTTTCGATAATTTGAACCCCGTCAATCCGACTTTGAGATAGGTCGTCTGGGATTCGCCTGCCAGAAGTGTCGGATGTGCGAGAGACACGTCGAGCATCGCCTGCCTGCCTTGGGCGTTCTGTTGGAGGCCCGTTAATGCCAACAACGGAATCACTGCTAATTTTTTCCACGCTTTGAACATGCCAGTTACTCCTTCTATCGTACTCGTTCGTTTTATTGTACACGCTGTACATCCTGATATTACGATCGAGCGGAGAAAAGGTGGTCAGATGGTTGTCAGAGTATTGTAAAACATTTGTCAGCGACATCAGCCATGAACGATTGTGATCGGAGGATGTGGTTCACCCCTGCAGGATTGTCGTGTGGGTGACGGTTGCTGTCGCCGCTGGTATAGTGTGCCGGAACATTCTGCGTCTGGTTGTGTTTTTGGACGGCCTGATGCTTCACTGATAGATGCTAAGGAACTACCGCATGATTGATGTACCCCTTGTTGACCTTCGAGCGACGTATGCCCCGATTCGTGAGCAGATTCGGCAGTCGTTTGACGACATTTTCGAATCGATGCAGCTTTTCTCGGACCGAATGTGCAGGCATTCGAGCGTGAGTTTACTGAATACTGCGGGGCTGAGCACGGAATCGGATGCTCGAACGGGACTGATGCGCTGACGCTTGCGATTGGGGCGTTTGATTTTGAGCGGGGATTTGAGGCGATTGTTCCGTCGCATACTTTTTTCGCCACGGTTGAATCGGTGGTTCATGCGGGCGGGGTTCCTGTCATGGTCGATATCGATCCGAAGACCTATACGCTCGATCCTGTGAAGGTTGGGTCGGCTATTACGGATAAGACGAAGGTTATCATACCGGTGCATATTTATGGTCAGTGTGCTGATATGGATCCGCTGCTTCATGCGGCGGGGCAGCGTGATATTGTTGTGATTGAGGATGCTGCGCAGGCGCATGGGGCGACTTATAAGGGGAAGTATGCTGGATCTGTCGGGGATGCTGCGAGTTTCAGCTTTTATTTTACGAAGAATCTTGGGGCGTTTGGTGAAGCGGGTTTTGTGACGGCGAATAGTGATAAGGCGTTCGAGCGGTTGAAGCTGCTGCGACACCATGGGCATACGGGTAAATTTGAGCACGATCTTGTCGGGTATAATATGCGGATTGATGAGCTGCAGGCTGCTGTTCTGCGTCATAAGCTGCCCGGTCTTGATGCTCGGAACGCGACGCGCCGTGACATCGCCGATCGATACAATAAGGCGTTCGCTCCGCTGGGGATTGTCGTACCTGAGGCTGCTGATTATGCGGGGCATAATTATCATTGCTATGTGATTCAGTGTGATCGGCGCGATGAGCTGGTGCATCATCTTTCAGAGAATCGGATCGGGACGGGTATTCACTACAAGCGTCCGGTGCATTTTCAGCCGGCGATGAAACGGATTCCGCACCGAGCGATGCCGATGCCCGTGACGGAATCTGTGTGTTCGAGGTGTGTGACGCTTCCCTGCTTCCCTGAGCTTTCAGATGAGCAGGTGTCGCACGTTATCGATTCGGTTCGTGGGTTTATGGGGTAATCGCGACGCGGGTCGGAGAATTTTCATACTATTTTCGGACCGTGGTCGTGTTGCGTAAAAAGCGGTACACTCTCCCGGATCGACTGGGATCGATTGGTACTTCTCGCATGTTTGTTCTGCGTTAAAACTTTATTGCATAAGAGGTTAGAGATATGGGGCTACCCGTGGTGGCCATTGTGGGCCGACCGAATGTCGGCAAGAGCAGTCTTTTCAACGCGATCTCCGGGCAGCGGAAGAGCATTGTTGAGCCTACGCCGGGTGTGACGCGCGACCGGGTGAGTACGGTGTGCGACCATGAGGGGATGTATTACGAACTCGTGGATACGGGCGGGTATGGGATCGAAGATGCGGATGATCTGACTGAGCATATTGAGCGGCAGATCGCTTACGCCATAGACCGGGCGACGTTGATTTTCTTTGTGGTGGATATTCGCGATGGCATCGTGCCGCTTGATCGGAAGATGGCGGAATTGCTGCGGCGACATCATGACCGTGTGGTGCTGCTTGCGAATAAGGCGGATGACGAATCGATTGTCCCACAGGCTGCTGAGTTGATGCGACTTGGGTTTGGTGAGGCGCGATGTGTGTCTGCTGCACATAAGCTGGGATTGCGCGATCTTCGGGATTTTATCGTGACGCGGATCGGGGATGACTCGCTGACGCCGCCGTCTGAAACGTTGATGAAAATCGCGATGGTTGGCAAGCGGAATGCGGGGAAGAGTACCTTTATCAATTCGCTTGCTGGTGAGGATCGGCTGATTGTCAGCGAGGTTGCGGGTACGACGCGGGATGCTGTGGATGTTCGTTTTGAGCAGGATGGACGTGCGTTCCTGGCGATCGATACGGCGGGTGTGCGTAAGAAGAGTAAGCTGGCGGATTCGATCGAGTATTATGCGTTTGATCGTGCGCAGAAATCGATTCAGCGTGCGGATGTGGTGTTGCTGCTGATCGATGCGACGGTTCCGGTCGGGTCTGTGGATAAGAAGCTTGCGCGGTATCTGCAGGACAGCTACAAGCCAGTCGTTCTGGTGGTGAATAAATGGGACCTTGCGAAGGGGCGGACGTCTACGGAGGAGTATGGTGAGTATCTGACCAGGGCGCTTCCGGGTCTGGATTTTGCACCGGTGACGTTTACGTCTGCCAGTATGGATCGCAATATATATTCGACGATCGATGTGGCATCCTCACTGTTCAACCAGTTTCGGACGCGTGTGGGTACGGGGCAGCTGAATAAGGCATTGATGGCTGCCATGGCGGAGCGGACGCCGATGACGAAGGGTGCATCACGGGTGGCGAAGGTGCTTTTTGCGACACAGGTTGCGTCTCAGCCGCCGACCATCGTGGTATTTGTTAATCGCGTGTCTCACTTTACAGAATCGTACAAGCGGTTTCTCGTGAACCGATTTCGCGAGCGGTTGCCCTTCGGTGAAGTTCCGATCAGGCTGATGGTGCGTCAGCGTCGAGAATCTGATCGTGACCGGTCGTGATGCGGCGTATGTTGTAATCGACGCGTATGGTTTTGGCATCGACGCGTATGGTTTTCGGCATTGATGCGTATGGTTTGAGATCGGTATCGTATTGTGTCAGTGTGTGGTGTCGGGCGTTTCGGGTGGCAGGTGGCGTTCGAGGGCGATCCGGTATTGCTGGGGGACAGTGATGGACTCCCATGATTCGTAATTTGCGAACACGACGGTGTGGCGTGCTTCGTTGGCGATCTTGCCGTCACTGGCTCGTCGCATTTCATATCCGAACACAGCTTTGCGGTTGCCAACTTCCAGAACCCGGATGACGACATCGAATTCTTCATCATACCGGAGTGGACGGCGGTAGGTCACCTGGAGATCGACGGTTGGCATGGCGACATTGTGCTTCTTGAACATCTGTGGCCAGGGGAGGTCGAGCGTATCTCTGAAGAACACATCCAGCGCAAGACAGTAGATGTGGGGAACCCGGGCGAAATACAGGACGCGGGCATAGTCGACGTCGTCAAAGCCTACACGCATTCGAATGTTGAAGGGGTGGGACGGACCTTGTGCTTCGGGGTTGCGTTGTGTCAAAACAGAATGCCTTTTCAGATAGCAGGAATCTGGAACATCGGACGTCTTCTCCGAAGTTCAGGATTGAAATTCGACTGGGCGAGGCGGGACTCGAACCCGCATGTCCTTACGGACAGGGGATTTTAAGTCCCCCGCGTCTGCCATTCCGCCACACGCCCATACCCATAGAGGGACCAACACTATGCGTAGAAAATGACCTGTCAATGCTGGTGTCCATCGCGGAGGCTGTCAATCGGCGGACGTTGTCAATGACGGCTGCTGTCTTTTGCGATGTCGTCCTTTGCACTGCTGTCCATGGTACTGCTACCAGGTTCCGCCTCGGGAATCGAGTTTTCACCCAGCAGGCGATCGATTTTGACGCAGACCCGTTTCAGATCGGCATGGGTCGCGAATGTACGCCGAAGTTTCTCCACAACGGGAGCAACGAGCGCTTCCCGATCCGAACGATCGCCAGGCGACGAGGCATATAATACCGCGAGGTCAGCCAGCGGCCAGAAATAGTCCGGGTCAGCTGCACACGCCTTGAGGAGCATAGGCTTGGCGGACGCGCGATCCCCAAGCCCCAGATACGCCTCCGCCACCATATAGTCCACGCGTCCCGGTTTCGCGGTCCCAGGCCAACGGTTCACGCCATCCGCACGCGCCAGTACCTCAGAAAACGCCCCCGATTTGAGCATCTGGTTCAGATCAGAAAATGCGCGTTCCCGTTCCTGCCGCAGATAATGCGTCCCCGAAGCGACCGTCAGCAGCACCAGCGTAACGCACGCAGAATACACCCTGGTCATCCGCCGGGATGTTGATGGACTGACCGGATTCGTGGATGCACTGGCTGAGTCTTCCCGATCCCGCCGCACGAAAATACGCCGCACCGCGACCACAACACAAAACGCGATCGCAAACCAGACAGCTTCGCCCACACTGTTCACGGGGATCAACTGCAGGTCCATCCCCGTGGCGGGCAGATCGAGTGGCCAGAACGGGTGTCGGTCGGTGGCTTGCATCAGATCAAGCACATCGTGCAGGAGCAGTGAAAAAATCGCCACGACCCGGGCAGTTGCAGGGGGTACGCCGAACCACACCCTCAGCCACGGCGCGATCAGAAGACCCGCCAATACAGCAAACAAAACAGAATGTGTGACCACACGCGCATGGGGAAGCCCACCAAGGACTCCCGCATGCGCCGCGATATCGGGCATGTAGGCAAGCACCACCATCGCCGCAGGCCAATAGGAGGCTTGTTCAGATCGACCGAGTCGCCGCCCGGAACATTCCGCGATGGCAAACCCTGCGAAAGCGTGTCCAATGACTGGCAAGGTCGTTGCGCTCCTGGCTTCTACGACAGATGGAAGAATCGGTCCGAATCACCGAACACAGACCGCGAAGCGTAGTCTCTCAGAAATCACGACATTGTCCAAACCATGGAAGCACACGGAAGCACAGGGAAGCACATGGAAGCACGCGGAAGCACTGGAGCGAGAGTCGTCTGGAGTCGCATTGTCGTGAACATGGTGGTCTCGCCGTCATGATGGATCAGAGCAGAAGCTTCGCGATCCACAGGGGGACGGGCGAGTTTTACGCATTCGCACCGGATGCAAACGGATCGAACCGCAGCAACGGTTCACGCCCGGGCTTGCCTCCTGCAACCATCCAGCGAACGACCGACTGTGCGAGATGGATCCCCGTGCGGATACCCGGTGTCGCCCCCAGTGCATCGCGGAAGTACTTGCAGGCAGACCCATACTCAGCGGATTTGTAGGCCTGCATCCCAAGCTGCTGACAGGTCTCCCCGAGCTGTCGCTGCATGTGCGTCATAGAGGCAGCAGACGTGTCCGAAAATCGCTCCAGCATGGTCAGCAGAAGACGACGGTGGTAAATCATGTTCCGCGTAGGATTGGACCGGGCCAAGCTCCCCTCAACCCAGTGATGCAGACACAGCGGCTCGTCCACATATCCGCAACGCGTCCGACGAACGATCTCCAGAAAAAACATCCACTCGCAACCATACATATCATTCTCAAGGAAGCGGATGTCGTCTGAAAGCACCTCACGACGCACCATGCCCACGATGGTCGCCACGAAATATTCCTGAATCAGGTACTCAAATAAATCGTCCGGGCAGAGGTACATCGCAGTCGATCCCGACCCTACAGAGTCCGAAACGGACCTCATCGGGACGGAGCGACCCACCGGACACTGCACATCCATCACGCTTTCCCGGCGATCGCCCGAAAGATCGATGGCAGCATAATCCGAATACACAAACCCCAGATCCGGACAGCGTCGAAACAGCTCCACCTGCCGCTCAAGTTTCGTCGGCAGAAATTCATCATCCGAGTCAAGCAGCGCCACAAACGTACCCCGCGCCACATCGATCCCCGTATTCCTCGCCCCGCAACACCCCTGATTCTCCTGCTCGATGAACCGAATGCGATCGCCGAAACGATCCACATATCCTCTCACCAGCTCCGATGTGCCATCGCGGGACATCCCGTCAACGATGATCAATTCCCAGTCCTCAAAGGTCTGGTTCAAGACGGAATCGATCATACGCGGCAGCAGCGACGCACGCTTGTAGGTCGGTACAACTATGGAGACAGCGGGGCGGTTCATAGGGCTTGTCGCTTCATGGCGTCACTCTCAGACGCGGTACTGTTCGGGCGTGTAGCATTCCGGATGACGACGCACAAATTCAATCGTGCGCTCCAGACCTTGACGCAGTCCGACGGTCGGTTTCCACTTCAATATTTCAAGTGCCAAACTGCTGTCGCATAGCAATTCGCTGACCTCGCTCTGCTCAGGCCTGCGTCGCAGCGACTCGCTCACCACCTCGCCACCACCCGTCAATGCACAGATCATCGCCGCCAGCTCACCCATGGAAATCGACTTCCCATTCCCAAGGTTCATTGTCCTGCCAATGGCTTCGTCGCACCTGGAAGCCGCAACAAACCCTCGTGCAGTATCCAGCGCGAAGGTGAAATCCCGCCTGGGACGATCATCGCCAATCCGCACCGTTCCATCACCCGCCAGCCGTTGCGCGATAATCGTCGGGATAATCGCCCGATCCGATTGGCGCGGGCCAAACACATTGAATGGTCGCACCGTCGTCACGGGGAGATCGAAACTGCGCTGGAAACTTTCAGCAAGCTTGTCGGCTGCGATCTTGGTGGCAGAATAGGGCGACTGACCCACCAGCGGATGACACTCGTCGATCGGCGTATATTGCGCGGATCCATAGGCTTCTGAGGTCGAGGTGTGTACAAAACGCTCGACCCCATTTTTCCGGGCGATCTGTAAAAGATTCAGTGTCCCTGTAATATTGGTCTGCACATAGGAAGCAGGAGCGATGTACGAATAGGGAATTCCGATCAGGGCAGCCAGGTGAAACACCACCTCAACCCCCTCCATCACATGGGCGACCGAATCGCGATCGCTCACATCCCCCCACACAATCTCCACATGCCTGCGTTTTTCGTCATCGAGATGCGCCAGATTTCCAATACTGGGCTGACTCCGATAGTTGCCCAGCACGCGCACGCGACAACCCTCCTCGAGCAGCAACTCCACCAGATGCGAACCCACAAACCCGGTCCCACCCGTCACCAGCACCCGTTTTCCACGCAATTCCATCATTGAGCATCCACCTGACTGTGAAGGCATTCTCAGATCGTGCCTGTTATCGGATGCGTCGGCGATTTCAGCCTGAATCTGAAGGAATCTCCGCTATCACCGGTTCCTGATCGTGATGCCCGGCCGGACCGCGTGCAGGATCAAAGCAACCTCGGTCCGCTTTCCCATATGGATCCCAGTCCTGGTATTCATGAGCTACCCGCTGATTCTGCTCTTCAATGCCAGCGGAACACGCCTGATCGGACGCAATCTGGCCGAAAATCAGTGGTCGGAGTGAATTTTGACAGGGTGTGCGGTCAGCCGGTATTGCACGCTCAGGCCGGTTTTCACGATTCAGGCTGGTTTTCACGAATCAGGCGACAAGATTGCACAACTTGATACAAGGCTGGATTGGTCGTTTGTCGATGGGCGGGGTATGCTGTTGGGGTAGGAACAGACGCATTGCGTGGGGACAGGGATGACCCCGCCGGGGTGACCGGGACGACCGAGACGACTGGGACGACCGAGACGACTGGGACATTTGATACGATGTTGGCTCCGGAAGACTGATCGGATCCCGGAAGACTGATCGCCATGCTTCTGGATGTTAAAAACATCGCAACGCTTCTGGGTGTTAATACATCGCAATGCTTCTGGATGTTAGTACAACTGTGTGTGTCGCAAAGTTGCATCAGGAAAAACTGAACTACGAATCGGAGATGCCAAAATGGCGCGAAGTAAACGCCTTGGATTTTTGTTGTGTGCGTTAAGTTGTTCGTCTGTATTTGCAGGAGACGCGATCAAGGACTTTACACTGGGTCGCTACGTTCCCGAGAACGCATGGATGTATATCCACGAGCTGAATACGGAGGAGCGGGCTTTTATTTGCGAGCACAACGATCGCGTCGCCCAGGCGTTTCTCGATTCGGGCATCATCAACGAGGTGCGAACCCTCATCGCTTCCAACATGACCGACGACACCCAGCGGGCGTCTTTCGAGAATCAGTGGAAGCTGGTGCATGACGCAGTGCAGGATGTCCCCTGGGATAGCCTCGCCGCCACCGAGTTCGTGTACGCTCAGCAGATGGTTCCGATGGTCCCAAGACATATCTTTCTCTTTCGGAGTGAGGGGGCGTCGCTCGATGGTACACGGAAGAAGCTCGTCGAGCTTCTGGATACCATTGGGGCACTCATGGAAAAGAAGACATCCCATGAAAAGCGAGGAGACGTGGATGTCTGGTCGCTTCCTCTGTTCAGGGGCGTTTTCTCAGTGGAGATTTTCCAGAAGGGCGACATCCTCTGCGTCAGCTCTGCCCGGGGTGGGACCGATGATGTCCTGGCGCTGATGGAGGGTAAGTCTGGGGCCAAATCCATTCTCGAACATCCTGATGTCGTCAAAGCGATCACCATGGCAGCACCCCCGGAGGACGGTCTCTATATCTTCCGGCTGTCGATGTTTCTCGATCAGATAAAGGCGTTCGTCAACGCAGCCATTCACAAGGCGGGTGAGCACCGGGAGTTGGGCGGAGACCAGGAACAGGAAGTCCGAACGGTGAAGGGGATTATTTTCCACATCATCGAGGAGTTGAACTTTGTCGACACGGTTGTTTCGACAAGGCGTACGGAAGGTCTGCAGGAGATCATTTCCTCGCGCGTGACACTTACGCCGGATTTCGCCAAAAAACCCTTCGCCCTGGCCTTTACGCAACAAAAGCAGATCGCACAATTTGACAAGCATGTACCTGAAGAAGCGAGTGGTTTTTCGCTCTGGAGTGGTGTTGATATTACGATCCTCTACGACGCGGTCATCGATTTTATTGGCAAGGAAGTACCCGATGGCGAAGCTGCCCTGAAAAAATGGGAAAAGGTGCAGACCGATATTGGATTCAATCTGAAGAACGACCTGTTAAGCTGGATCAGTGGCGAAATGATTTCGGTCACACTCCCAGGCGCCATGCCGGGGCAGAGCAATGCAGTTCTGATGCTCCGGACCAGCGACGCCAAACTGGCTGCTGAGAAGATCAATGGATGGCTTGATATGCTCGCTGCCTTCGGGCAGGAAAACCAGATCATGGTCGGTCCCTGCCCGGAGGTAGAGGCCGAGGGCTTCCGCAGTGTATTCCATCCCATGATGATGATGGCTCAGATGAAGCCCGTGATTGGTGTGAATGACGGGTGGCTTATGATCGCAACATCCCCGAAGGCGTTGAACATGTGTTTGGCGACAGCGGCTGGTAAACATCCTTCCATCCGAGCCAACACACGTTTTCAGAATGAAGGTCTGTCACCAGAGGGGCCGGTCAGTTCGGCGTCATTTACCGACCTCTCAAATCTTGGTCAGGAAATGGCGATGGCGTTCGGAATGATGGGGATGGCCTCCGGATTCATGCCAGATAAGCCGGAAATGCGTCCGATCAAGAGCATCTTCACCATGATGACCCGACTTGCGCCCGTGATGGCGCAGATAGACTACCTCAGTTCCAGTGCATCGACCTCGCGTTTTGTCGGAGATGGCTGGGAAAGTAAAATCGTCGTCACCTACAAACCGACCGAGAAGACCATGTCAGCCAAATCGGATGATGCTGAGTAAAGAGCAACCACCATATCGTATCGCGGCCTGTGGTGGTGGGGCACCCACAGGTTGGCGGTATGAGATTTCTCGATTTCATTTAACGCAATCAGACCGGGTACTCTGTCAAGCAGGGTACTCCGCATACGTCTTCGGCGTTTCATAGACGCGTACTTTTGCGAGCGACGCAGGCGAAAACGCTCCATCAAGTCGATCGTGGATGACACGCGTGATGTTTTCGACCGTGGGGTTCAGCGTCGCAAACTCGGGACAGTCGAGGTTCAGATGCTTGTGGTCGAAGCGGTCGATCACGGTTTCGTTGACGATCCGCTCAAATTCAGGAAGCGGGACGATGGCTCCGGTCTCAGCATCCGGACAGCCACACACCGTCACCTCGACAACATAATTGTGTCCATGTCCATTGGCGTTCGCACACCGGCCAAAGATACGCTCATTTTCAGATTCAGAGCGATCGGAGCAGTAAAGCCGATGGGCAGCACTGAACTCGAAACTGTAGGTCATCTGGACCATGGCAAGTTCTTCCTTCGTCATAGGGGTGATTCCGATCTGAGCGGTGCAGGAAAGGTAGGGCGTCGCATGCAGCGTAACCTTTGACCACGCCCCCGCAGGTGGACCATGCTCGATCAGTGCATCCCGAATCAACAGCATGACGCCGGACAGGGGCGCGTCCGGGCGTTCGTGGTGGTATCGGACGACGATCGGGACCGCGTATTCACGGAGGATGTCGTCGAGCGTTTTCACATTGCAGAGGTATCCGGTCTCGGGTTTCACACGCCCGATAACGGTGGCAGTGAGCGTGACCCATGGCGTCATCGCGTCAACCTGCGGCGCCCCAGCCCACGAGTTGCCTCGGGCAGCCTCAGAATCGCGGGTAAGACAGAATCGTACGGATCGTGCTAGAGCGAGGATCATGGGACCATCATAGGTGGCGTTGGCAGTCGAGCAACGGTTCTTCGGATGCGCTCGTGCGGTCCGTGGTTGCGAGGGGGGGCATGGTTGCGAGGAGGGGGGTAAAAAGGGAGATGGGCCGCTCTAATCGTGGAGACGATGAGCGGCCCAGGGAGAAACAGTGGAGAAACAGGTAGATTCTTGGGAGAAACCTGTTTCAAGGCTTGCTGAAGCCACCATGTACCTAGCAACCTGCGTGCCAATCTTTCATCACAGTGCCAAATATATCCTTAACCTGTTTGTTGACAGTAGTTTATGAGCAGATAATGGTGTGTGCTTTCCCAGAATTTCAAATTCATCAACACTGTGAATTGGAAATCTCCTGCACGACCTTTGGCGGTATTGTGCAGAAATGTGTACACCGATTCGATCAGAATTCAGGGCCTGGGCATGATATTATGGGGCTAAGGGGCGTTCATGGCGGTTTATGTGCCGAATTCACGCATTCGGAACGGTTTTGCACGTTTCGGCGTGGCTTTGCACGATCCGGCGCGGGATTGCACGATTCTGCGGTTGGGGTACTGCTGGGCGGATAGGGCGCTTCTGGCTGGTTCACTTCTGGGTGGTGTGGTAGGGGTACATGTTCTTACGATTTGGGTCGCAGAGGCCTGTGGTGTTGCACGGGGCGATGAGGTCACGCACTGTGGCTGTTAGGTTGTGACGTTTATCCGGACTGCGCGCGAGGGTGCAGGCGGTTCTTACGATCTCGCGGTATCGCGGGTCAGCCGCCAGCAGGAACCCGAGATGTCCGGTTGGCTTCCCGGCGCGGATCGATTCTTCGAGGTAAATTGCTGCTGTAAAATAGAGCATCGAAATGGCGGACATCGCTTCGAAATCGTCGAAGCAGGCCATGCTGGTCGAGGCGATTTCGTCCACAAGGTCAGCCTCCAG
>JAJRYY010000127.1 GCA_024275565.1 Planctomycetota bacterium | reverse complement strand
CGGGCGATCGCTGAAGAACTGGAGCAGGTTGGTGCTGATCTCGACACGCAACAACAACAGATAGACGATCGCATCAGAAAGATCGTTTCCGACGAGGAAGCCCTGGCGAGACGGACCGCTGCCATCGAACTTGCTCAGATGTCCAATCGGGATCGGAACGATAAGCTCGACGAACTCCTCACCGAAATCCGCGATGCCACTGCAGAAATCGAGTCTCGGCAGGCGGTTCTGGAAGAACGGGAAGCCTCGTTCGATGAGCGTGAAAGTCGGCTCGACCAACGACAAGCCGGTCAAAACGGTCGCGAGGAGGGCTTGAATGAACGCGAAGCGGAACTCAGCGCGTGGAAACGGTCGCAGGAGGAGGCCATTGCAGCGCAACATGAGACATTGGCAGCATCCGAAAAAGACCATGCTGAACAGAGGAGACAACTGTCAGTGCGGGCAGGAAAGCTGACCGCGCGCGAAGAAAAGCTGGATGAGCGCGAACGGACACTGGTTGCACAGGAGAGGAAGCTGTCTGAGCAGGAAGTGAGGCTGTCTGAACAGAAAGGGGAACTGTCCGAACGGGAAGTGAAGCTGTTTGAACAGGAAGGGAAGCTTCGAGAGACGCTGGCGAGAAATCTGGCGGAGCAGAATGAGAAGTACGCTGAGCGTGAGAAGCGGCTTGTTCTACGGGATTCGGAGCTGTCGGTTTTGGGGAAGCAGCTTGCGGTGCGGGTGAAAGAACTGGCGGAGCGTACCGAAGCAGTTGATCTTCGTGTGGCTGCTGCGGTCAGGCTTGAAGCTGGTCGTATCGGTGCGCGTGTGTTTGACACTTCTGAGAAGCAAGCTGCCGAGATGAAGGCGGGTGCTTCCGAGCAAGGTGATGTTGCGTTGTGGGGTGTGTCCGATGCGGAGGATGTGGTGTCGCCGTCGTGGTCGGATCTTGACCGCGAAACGAGTAAGCCGTTTTCGCAGCTTCGGGGATAACCGGGGTTCTATGCCATGCTGCAATTTCATGCCATGCTGCAATTTGTTATGTATAGCCATACTTTTTGAAGTAAGATAGTATACGAGGATCATGTCCTGGTTTCGCAAAATTCTGGAAGCTACCTCAGCAACGACTGATGATATAGGGGTCGCTGTCAGTGGTGGACCATCACGAGACGTGACGCGCAAGCTGTCTCAGTTTTTCTACGCAGGTTGTTTCCTCTCGCATTTGACGCGTATTGAATGTGGCATGAAGAACGGATCGGGGCTTCGTGCGGCGGGTCTGCTGGACGCAATCTGGTCGGAGCTGGAAGTTCCCTCCCACAGTTTGAGTGCGTCCTTCTCCTATGACACTTTTCGCAGCAAGGCTTTGGCGTATGACGAGGGGTTGGTCACGCTGTTTGATGCCGCCCGATGCAGTCACGATTTACGTAGATGGCTGATTTCACTGGGTTGGCGATACCTTCTTGATTCCGGTCGTTCGGCTGACCTCGCGCTTGAAACGGTCAAGCGTGTCGGGTCAGACATGGGCATGACGGAAGCAGATATTGCCGCCAGCTCATCGCCGTATATTCGATCCGCAGCGGACGGTCTGTCGTTGGAATCGTCTCGATCGCTGCTCAAGGTTGGGCGTGGAGCGTCCAGGGCTGAAATCCGTGGTGCATTTCGATCGCTGGTGCGAACGTATCATCCTGATCGGCATTCTCTTGCTGACCCTGCGTTGAAGGATTTGGCTCAGGAGCGTTTTGTGCTGATACGGGACGCATACGATCGCCTGATGGCTTCGAACGCATCTGGAGGCAACACCTTATATGGACTGGCGTTGGGCGGGGGGATGGTAGCTCAGCCGGACGACCGTGTTATCTGTTTTCAATGCAACATGCCGCAACGTCTTCGTCATGAGATTCCGCGTGTTGAGGCGAGATGCGATCGGTGCAGGGCGTTTTTAACGTTTGAGCGACCGGTGGCTGACCGCTTTCGTCAACAGTGGATGTCCTGTTATGGGCACACCGTTTCGGGGAATGGTCGAGCTGTTCCGCGAGCTGCCCGGTCGTCGAATGGGGCATCCGGGGCGGCGGCGAAACTGTTCGCTACAGGCGTGACGCATTTGCGTTCCGAACGATTTTCGGAGGCTGCTGCGGCGTTTGGTAAGGCTGTATCCAAGGATTCCGGTCATGCGACGGCTCAATTCAATCTTGGGGTCTGCCTGGGACGACTGGATCGACATGAAGAAGCGATCGAAGCCTTTCAGCAGACGATTCGGTTGGCACCGTTCCATGTGACCGCTCATGTGAATCTTGGGTTATCGTTTTCTCATCTCGATCGGAACGAGGATGCGATTGATCCGTTTCGACGTGCGATCCATCTCGATGGTCAACATGGTCCTGCACATTTGAATCTCGGTCTTGCGATGTGGCGGTTGGGGCGGGGCAGTGAGGCGGTCGCTGCGATGGAGGAGGCGGTTCGGTTGAAGCCCGATGACGCTGCCGGCCATCGTTTGCTTGGCTGTGTGTACATGGCGATGGAGCAGACGGAGGCTGCTGCGGAGTCGTTCCGACGGGCCGTGTCGCTGGATGGGACCCAGGCTGCGACGTATGTGAATCTCGGAATGTGCTGCGGCGTGCTTGGACTGGTGGAGGAGGCGCTTTCCGCATTTGGTGAGGCGGTTCGGATTTCTCCCGATGACGAGGTCGGGCTGTTGCGACTGGGGCAAACCCGGATGTTGTCGGGTCAGTATGAGTCAGCCATCGAAGCTCTGGACAGAGCGTTATCGCTCAAGGATGCTCCAGCAGCAGCAGTGTACGATCGCGGGTTATGCCTCGCAAAGCTGGGTCGATTCGAGGAAGCGTCCAGGAGTTTTGAAGCTGCTGCGGTCGACCATCCGGACGATGTGGTGTATCGACTCCTGGGTGCGGCGCGGTTCGAACTCGGGGATATTGCGGGCGCAGTCAAAGCATTCCGGGAGGCGGTTTCACTGGCCCCAGACCATGCCAAAGGATGGTTGAATCTGGGGTGCTGTCTGGCGGGACAGGGAGATCACGCCGCCGCCATTGACCCGCTGACTGAGGCTGTCCGACTGGATGAGAATCTGGTGGATGCGCACTTCCAGCTTGGGTTGAGTCTCGGACGCGAGGGTCGGCTGGATGAGTCGCTGGCTGCGTTTGAGGTGGTGGTACGGGTTGATCCGAACCGTGCAACCGTCCATCGTGCTGTGGGGCGATGTTGTCTGCTGGCGAAACGGTTTGATGATGCGTTGTCAGCCGTTGACCGGGGGTTGAAATTGGATTCGGCTGACGGGGCTGGTCATCGGTTGCGGGGTGCGGTACTGATGAGTCTTGAGCGGATAGATGATGCGATGGACGCGTTCCGTCGGGCAGTGGCGCTGGATTCGGGGGATGTCGCCGCTGCGAAGATGCTGGAGCGAGCCACGAAGATGCTTGAGCGAGCAGAGTCTGCCATCGAACAGGCGATGGCTGGGACGGATGGGGTTGAATAAAGGAGCAGGTTGCGATGGAAGTCGGTACAGTCAAACGCGTCAAAGCCTCTGCTGACGATGTTCTTGCGATATTTCGTGACAACTTTCGTCATTCGGAAAATTATATTCCGGAGCAGGATTCGGTCGATGAGCTTGGCTTCGAGACAACCATCGCTGAGTGGCAGGATATCTGCGATCTCGTCAGCTGGAAACCTCTGGGACGAGCACTGAATGAAGAGTGGAAGGTTTGCGAGGGCGATGCTGCATGGCGGTCCGTATTACAGCCAGCCAAAAAGAGAACGCTGCGTGGGGTCTGTGAACTATTGGCAAAATCAGCAATGATACCCAGCATTCAGCCCGCACGGATACTTGGGCGTGAGTGCATGGCTGCCGGGGCATTCATGACCATTCGATCATTGTTTAAAGAGGCGGGTGCGGACATTTCAGATGTGACACCCTCGACCGAAATTGCGGATTATACGGTTGAGTATGGTCACATTTTTGTGGGGTCAATTTCGCCCCTATCGCCCAATGCCATCCCTCACGTCACGGTGAGCGAACCGCGCTATGATTCGAGTTTGCGATGTATTCTGATCGGACTGGCGATAGCAGGACTGGGAGGATTCATCACCGGACTCGTGGAAATGATGTGGATGGCGTCGGAAATTGAAATGTGTCTCGGTATTCTGGCGTTCTTGCTGATCAGCTTTGGCGCCCTGATCGTCGCAGCGTCTCAAATATCCACGCTCTGGCCGACTCAACTTGCCCCGTCCTCAGTTGTCTTCGGAGACATCAAAACGTTCCGCGACCTCTCCCAAGTCCTGGCGGATTCGCTTGAGAAGAGAGGGTAGACAGAGAGGTCGACCGCTCGGCGCACCCCTCGCGGATGACCACCAACCCGCAGATGATCACCGACATCGGCCAAAACAACCACTACGGACTGATTCGCGAACAACACCCGTTCATCACAGGCGATGGGCACTCAATGCAGAACACCCAATCGGCTCGAACTAATCGAGCTTGCGGACGCTTTTCGCCTTGGGGCCCTTCGGGCCATCCTCGACTTCGAACGTGACGCGCGCTCCCTCAGCCAACGTGCGAAATCCATCGACCATTATCTCGCTCTGATGAACGAACACGTCCTGACCGTCATCAGACTGTATGAAACCGAAACCTTTTGAATCATTGAACCACTTGACAATTCCTTCGGGCATGACATTTACTCTCATGACTACCGGTGCGGCGACTCTACTGACTCCTGCTGAAAACAAACGACTGCTTCGAGAAAAGGCAGGGCCAAGTTGCTATAGGATACCGACATCGCGGAAAATATCCACCCAAACCTCCAGCATGTCAACCTGAGCGAACTTCGCAATACCAGAACGGTGAAGCAGCACCCCTGCCGTCCGCCGTTAATCAACCGAATTCGCGGCTTTCAGGTCACCTGCCCGGACTTTGACAAGACGATCGACCTGAATGTTTTTTTCGAGCATCCGCTTGATCTGCTCAGGTGTCACCGCGTCAATTTTCTCGTAAAGATCCTCGTAATAGGCCATGGTCCGATCGAGATACAGACCACTGTTTAACATTCTCGCAACACGGGCATCGCTCGCAAGACGATTTTTGGTCTTAAGTCGGTAGCTCTTCTTGGCATCCGCCAGCTCCTCAGGACCAATACCACCACGCACCAGGATCGAGAATTCATCCAGGAGCGACGCGTAAGCTTTGTCGGCGTTTTCAGGGGCACAGATAGCGCCACCGAAAAACACACCATTCGCATCAAGCGAATCCGCGAAAAAGAACGAAAAGGCGCTGTATGACAACCCCTCCTTCTGCCGAAGGCGATTGAGCAAGCGCGACTTTGTGCTGGATCCAAAAATATAGTTGACCAGCGTCATGGCTGGGTAATCCGGATCAGTATCACTCATCCTGATGTTGATGGCTGCACAAACCATCGCCATCTTCTTATCGGGTGTTTCTATCACCGTGTCGCTGCCCTTGACGCCTGATTGATAGGGCGACACGATGCGTTTGAACGGTTTGCTGGCCTTCCACCCGCCAAAAATCCTGCCGACCACGGTTTTGACCTCACTGGCGTCGACATCACCAATCACGGTCATCTCGGCATCATTTGCACCAATATATTCACGGTGAAAATCACGCAAACCATCAAGATTGACCGACTTCATCTGCTCGATCGACTCGGCGATCGTCGGAACATAATGGATGCTGTCAGACGAAACAGGATTCAGACCCCGGGAAACGGACTTGAACGCCAGCGCCTGCGGATCAGAAAGTTGCTCCTCCAGCCTGGAGACCTGATCCCGCTTCAACACCTCGAGCTCGTCCGTGGGAAAGGACGGTTCTTTCAGAATATCGCCCACAAGCCCAACCACTTCCCCGAAATGCTCGCGGTCCGTTTCGATGCTGACATTCAGCGCTCCGGGCGGGCCCATCATCGTACCACTCGAAACACTGACCCGCGCCTTGAGGCGATCCAGCTCATCGCGAATCTGCTGATAGCTCCGATTCTTCGTACCACGCATCATCATGTCGCCGATCATCTTGACCGTCTCCACGCGTCCGACAATCGCCTCTTCACTCCCGTAACGAAGCGTTATCATCGCTCGAACCGAGTCGCCACGCGTCTCCCGGGGAAGGATCGCCAGCTTCATGCCATTGGGCAACTGCGTTCGAACAACCCGCGATTCTATGTTGCTCGGCGTGGGATCAAACGATTCTCCGGTCGAAATCGCCTTGCGCCCCTTGTAGTCTCGAACCAGAGCAAGCACATTCGGCGTCTCGGGCGCGACGGTTCGATTCTCAGGCGTCTTCAGCGGGTGGAACACGCCTGTCGTGCGGTTCCCGGAGGTCAGATAATACCGCGCAACGCGACGCACTTCCTCAGTCGTCAGCTTCTCCACACGATCCCGATGCAGAAAGAAAAGACGCCAGTCACCGCAGGCAGCCCATTCGGTCAGACCGATGGCGATCCGACGACTACTCTTGAAGCTCATGTCGATATTTTTCAGTATGGCGTTCTTGGCGCGTTCTACTTCCTCGTCAGTGAGATCACTCGAACCCAGCGACTCCATCACATGATTCATCTTTTCGAGTACCGGACCGGGATCCTGATCCGCACCAATCTCAACGATCGTCTCGATCACACCTGGCTCTGCCCATGCGTGCGCGTAATGACGCACACTCGTCGCCAGCTTGGTCTCTACCAATGCCTTATACAACCGGCCCGACGGCTCATCACTCAACAGGCGGCCAATGACCTGAATCGCAGGGTAGTCCGGGTGCGATCCCGCACTCACATGGTAAATGGAACCAACCGCACCAATATCGCCAACGCGACGCAGATCAACATGACGCGGACCATCCTGAGGGGGTTCGATCGTGTAGGTCGCAGTCAGTTGACGCCTGGGACGCGGAATCACCCCAAAATACTTCGTCACAAGCTCAAGCGCACGCTTCGGATCAAAATCGCCAGCCACCACCAGCATCGCGTTGTCCGGCTGATAGTTCTTCTTGTAAAATGCACGAAGATTCTCGACCGGTACACGCTCAATATCGCTCCGGGAACCGATCGTGGACTTACCATAATTATGCCACAGATAAGCAGTCGACATCATCCGCTCAGACAAAATCGAAATCGGATTGTTCTCGCCCATCTCAAATTCGTTGCGGACCACCGTCATCTCAGTCTCAAGATCTTCAGCCGCAATCAGGCTGTTGATCATTCGATCCGCCTCAAGCGCGATCGCAAACTCAAGATTCCCCTTATCCACCGTCGGCAGCGTCTCATAATAATTCGTACGATCGACCCAGGTCGTCCCATTGAACGATCCACCATGGTCCTCGATCAACCGCCAGATGTCCTGGTGCGTCGGCGTCCCCTTGAATACCATGTGCTCAAGCAGATGCGCCATCCCCGTCTCACCACGACCCTCATGACGAGATCCGACAAAATAAGTGATATTCACCGTCACCTGCTGATTCGACCGGTCCGGAAAAAGCAGCAGTCGCAAACCATTCTCGTAAACATATTCGGTGATCCCCTCGACCGACGCACCCTGGGTCGGCTCGCCGGACCGGGCGTCAACCACGCCCAGTATGAGCATTGGCATGGCAAAGGCGATGGACAATCGCGCGGACGTGTGTGATAGACGAATCATCGAAATAGCTCCTCATCTGAAGTTGTATCGCGCCGCAAGCGTAATCTCCGTGCGACTGCGGATCACCACACGCACTCATAAATCAAGCAGTCACCAGCGTCAACGGATTGCGTCCGTATTCAATCCGGCAATGCGTATGTCAACCCGGCCATTCGTATTCAACCCGCCGACCGAAGGCCCATTGTAAACTCAATCCATGTAAATAGTTGTCACAGACACCCCCGGACCCATAACACCAGCATTTTCGACGAAGCTGCGAGCGATCTTATCGCCACATGGATCGAACCAACGCCACGCGTTCCATGGACCGATGAACCCGCTGGTGATAGGTGATCGCACCTGCCGGAACCGCGTATTGTAACCGAAAGAAGGAGTCACGCCGATGTCTGTAGGACAAGTAGGTGGAAATGCAGGTATGGCCGCAGCACAGGTGCGGCAGGATGCGAGCATTGCAGGATTGAACCTTGCTCAGAACGCCCAGAAAGCGGAAGGGCAGGCTGCCGTGGCATTGCTGCAATCCGCCTCCGAAACGACGTCCCATAGCGGAAAACAGGGGCAACAGGCTCAGGATTCCGTCGGAGCAGATGGCCACCTCGACGTACACGCGTAAGCTGTTTCAGGATCCAACACATGGATCCTTACCGCACGATGAACGAGGTTACGCCAGATCGATATCATACGAACAATAAATACATATTGAAAACAGACGGGCGAATCGGTCACAGGATCGATTCGCCCTCTTTTCACAACGCTCAACCCCTGCAAGCCTACAGGAGTTCATGGATGAGGTATCAAGCTCGCTCCCTCACACTCCGATAAATACGCGTGTTCTGTGGAATTTAGCCCTTATCCACCCCAGGGGGGAGGTGCAAACCAGCGACTCGGGAGCGTCCATCATGCCAGTGGCGATCGCCAATACTTCTCAATCGGAACAGTTTCACCAGGTTGATCGGCATTTTACCTCAGAGGCGAAGCTTTGGACGGAACTATATCAGCGGGACGATCTCTACGCACTCGGGTTCCAAATCCGGCTGCGACAAGCACTTACGTTCATCCGGAACCTGAAACTCCCGCCCGGTACGCCTGCCCTGGATGTTGGGTGTGGTGGAGGATGGGCAGCCATCGAGCTGGCGAGGACCGGGCTTCAGGTGACAGGTCTCGACATCAGCGGACCCATGATCGCCACAGCTCGTCGAAATGCCGAACAGGCAGACCTTCCCCGGTCACCGGCTGACGGCAATCGCCCCAACCCGTCGTTCGAGGTGGGAAATCTGGTAAATATGGGGTATTCACCCCAGACGTTTGGGCTGATCGTGGGGCTGGGAGTCTTCGAATATTTCCCGGACCGGCTGGCTGCTGCTCGCGAAATCAGTCGACTGCTAAGTTCGGGCGGGACACTGGTGGTCACCATTCCAAATCCAGACCGAGTCACACACCGTGTCACGCGATGGCGTGCGGGCGCTCTGAATCGTTTCTGGCGGATTCAACGGCTGTGTCAGGCATTGAGTACGACGGGGCGTGGAAAACAAAAGGGGATCGCTGCTCAGAAGCAGCAGGACGAGACGCCTGCGGTGCAACGCCACAATATGTCACCCGAAGCGTTTGACGCACTCTGGGCGGAACACGGACTGCAACGCATCGGTTACGCAGCCAACGGGCTTGGATGTGGAGCGGAAACGCTTGCGAATGCACCGTTGCTGGGACGATCTTTGGCGGGCGTGTTGGCGAGGGGATTGGAAGCATGGAGCACCAACGGCGATCGACGACTTGTGAATGCGTGCTCCGGATATCTTGGCGTGTATAGAAAGGTATAAGCAGGGGATGACCTTCACCTACACATTGCCATGGTACGCCCGGGAATCGCACCAGCCGATCACCTCGGAAATTGATCTGATCGCCGCACCCGATGACGACCACCTCCCGAAATGCTGGCAAACGTCGAGCTCATTTTACGAACACGATTTATTGGAACACCTCGCAGCACGCGGACCGCGCGGTGGTATCTTCATAGATGCCGGTGCGAATGTCGGAAACCATAGCGTGTTCTTCGGAAAATTTCTGGCAGAAGCAGTCGTATCTGTCGAACCATCACCGGAATTCGCTCGCCTGCTGACTCGGAATTTGAAGGCCAATCGCGTCCATCGAAACATGGTCATAGCAGAAGGGCTTGGTGCGACACCGGGCTGGGCACGCACATATCTGCCTCCCGGAGCAGGGCGTAACCCTGGCATGACGCGGCTGAAGGTGTTACGCAGCCAAGGACCATCAGAAGGTAGTCACGGACCACCAGAAGACCGCGGGGAGAGTGATTGCGCTATTCGAGTGACAACGCTGGACGATGTTGCGACCCGGGCTGAGCAACAGTTTGGACCGCTACCGATCCGATTCCTGAAGATCGACGTCGAGGGCATGGAGGCAGACGTCTTGCGCGGGGGAGAAAAGATGCTGCAGCGTCATCGTCCGCAACTGGCAGTCGAGCTGTTCAACGAAGGCGTTCTCCGCGAGGTCACCGACATTCTGGAGCGGATGGGATATCGCTCGGTCGGTCGGTTCTGTGCAACCCCCACCTTCCATTTCATAGATCCGGAAGTACACCGTCTGCGCGACGAGCCTTCAAGGATCACGAAATTCTGGCATGAACGACTATGCCCGAAGCTCGGAATCTAGCACTGTTTCACATTCTGGTTCATAACGATTATCGTATCCTCTGCACACATGAGGGACTGACCTCCCCCGGTCGTGATACACCCAAAGGATTGACGTTCATGTTCTGGTTTTTTGAGAGTCCGCTTCTCGCTTTATGGTGTATCTGGTTCCCCGAGCTGCGGCGATATGACACTCAGAAGAAAAGGTGCGAAGCCTGGGTTGCCGCCGACCGCGAAGCCATGCGGCAGGTATCGGTAGGTATCAAAGAACTGGTGATCGTATTCGGGTTTATCGCCTGCGCTTTCGTCTGGGCAGGGTTCCTCTACGACACAGTTCCTGAACTACTCGCGTACCCACTTTTCCTGCTAGCCGGAATACCCATCAGAATAATCATGATCGCTCTACTTCAAGGTCGTATCCGGCGCATTTTGCGCGAACAGCTCATTGAATATGGATGGAGAACCTGCATGGCGTGCGGGTACAATCTGGAGGGCAACGAAAGCGGACGCTGCTCCGAATGCGGCAACGCGACAGAATCCCGATGAGAAATCGCCCATCCGTAAAGCCTACGCGTGGACGGGGGATCGAACCACGGGCGTGGACGAAGCTCGAAACGTCGCCACCGGCAGACCAGCCGCCATCAGCATGCGCTCCAGTCGATTCGCCCAGGTGTGATCCTGCTCAAAACGCGCTCTCGCTGCTCTACCCATTTCCGCCCGTCGCGCCGGGTCGCGGATCAGATCGGAGATAAGGTCGCAGGCATCCGACGGCGTATCGAAGACCCCAACCTCACTGCCAAGCGTGAAGTAGTCGGACAATCCCCTGGCATGATTATGTACAAAGGGCACACCGCTGGCTGCCATCTCGAACGGCTTGTGCGCGATTCCCTCCTCATCGGTGGCCTGCGACACGCTGAACGCCACCTGTCCACGGGCGTAGGCTTCTGCCTGATGATGGTGATCGACCCAGTCACCACCAGCACAACCCGCAGAAGACCAGTCAGAACCAAAGACCGCCACACGAAAATACTTCGGGAGAAAGGAAAGATAAAACGGCCGCTGCCACCGACCAAACAACCACAACTGATCGACCGCATCAAAATAGGTCTGCGGATGACCAAGCAACCACTGCACTGCATCACCGTGATCTCGCGTCAAGGCCTCCAAATGCCGAAAGGAAGCAGTGCGACCATCAACACGTCGCCGCTCAACCCAGTCGTCCCCCATCTTCACGAGCGACGCCAGCATCGGTTCCGGAACGTCACGCAGCCAGACATCCGACAATCCCTCCCGAACCAGACCCGCCACAATCCCGTTGATGGCGTCGATATCTGGATTTTTCTGATCCAGAAAGGGCAATATCCACGGTTCGAGCTGTGGCGACGTCCCAACGATCGACACAAGGTCGAATTCCGCCTCGATGTGCGGTTGAGGACGCACCATCTTGGGATCCTCGCCAACGGGCAGACCATGACAATTCAGCCAGCCCAGCACGCGATCGATCTCCCTTGCAGCCGATTCGCACTTGAGAAAATGGTAATTGTTGGCGGAACGCAGGAGCGGTTGCAGATCGGGAAGCAGTGCGGTCTTGTTCGATGCCCACTGTGGATGGTCCGACCAGAACATCAGGTGCTTCACGCCAAGCGCCTCAAACAAACTCATAGGCGTACCATCGCTGCGACAACGGCATTCAAAATCCGCCGCACCATTCATCGTATACCCGAGCACTGCAGTGATCCGCTCACGACGGACCATCTCAGCCATCTCGCGCGTGACCCCTGCCATGTCGCTCGCCCGCCTCGACCAGACCGCACCAAGCTCACACACACGATACTCGATGCCCAGACCATCCGCCGCAGCGATCAGACCTTCGAGAAAATACCGACTCATCCGACCAGGGTTATTGAGGAACAACAAGCGCGAAATGGGTGCAGCAGACGGCGTTTGACCAACTTGCATCGCCGACACGTCAACTTGCAACGCCGACAGGTCAATTGTCATACCCACTATCAATCTCACTCCATGCTGTCAGGAAATCAGGATCACTGCATACAGCGGGGGAGGCTGCATGCATCCCAGGGAACCACCAGAGCAGACATTATTATCGGCCCGGGATCGGTTCCCCTAAAGTCCCATTCCACTCAGCAAACTGACCCGCGGAAGAGATCAACAGAGCGAAGCGTAGCAAAGAAATGTGTAGAACGTGATTTTCAGTTTACGACGGAAAAACGTGTAGATTCGATATTGCCACATGATTCTTCCCCCCAGAATGATCACCCTGATTATCCAGCCCTGAGACCCACTCGCTGAAACCATAAGGCAAAGGGTGTGCCAATTTTGCGCGTGCGGTCCGAATAGATGAAACCGAAGCGAAACCCCAGCACGGGCTGAGATTATCAGTCGTCGCAACGCAAATCAGTGACCGGAACCCAGCATGTGTTGCGAAAAAGCAACGGCGTTATACCACCTCGAACCCATGAAACGCCATAACCCATTATGTTGACTCAACTTACAACCATGTTGCGATGTGGGTGCGCACTTTTTGGCGTTCCGGGCGGATTGTGGTAAAAATGCCCCAGGCAACGAGATCATTGCAGGTTCGAATGAGTCCGATAACAGGTAACCACAGTATTCACATATATTTAGGCGCGACAGGAAACTAAACGCGACAGGTGCTTCGATGGCAGGCAACAAGGTATCAGGCGACAAGGCAGTCATGGAGAAAATCGTAGCCCTCTGCAAACGGCGCGGATTCATATTCCAGTCCAGCGAAATCTACGGCGGAATCGGCGGATTCTGGGACTATGGTCCGCTCGGTACCGAATTGAAGCGCAATATCAAGGACGCCTGGTGGAACGATATGGTCCGAAACCCACCGCCCGGTCCCGATGACCGCGAATTCCAGATGGTGGGCGTCGACTGCTCCATCATCATGAACCCGAAAGTCTGGGAAGCGAGTGGCCACGTCGGGGGATTCAGCGATCCAATGGTGGACTGCAAAAGCTGCAAAGCACGATTTCGGGTCGATCAGGTATTTCATGTCCCACTTTACAGATCCGGACAGGACGAACCATTCGCTCAACTCTCCGTCGAATCGGATGATGCACAGAGCGCGATCGAAGCCGCTCAACCCAAAGGTACGAAACTGTCCAAAAAGCATGGCGGTGGAGATTTTGACGCCAGACCCGTCTGTCTGACCGACTATCTCGAAGCCAATCCGACAGGTCAGGCAAATCTAAGCTGCCCGTCCTGCAACGAACTCGGCACGCTGACAGAGCCGCGCGAATTCAATCTGATGTTCCAGACCTACGTCGGAGCAGTGCAGGACGATGCCAATATCGCATACCTCCGCCCGGAGACTGCCCAGGGGATCTTTGCGAATTTCAAGAATGTGATGGACTCCACCCGCGTCAAAATTCCCTTCGGGATCGCCCAGATCGGAAAGGCCTTCCGCAACGAGATCAATCCACGGAATTTCACCTTCCGATCGCGCGAATTCGAGCAGATGGAAATCGAATTCTTCTGCCGACCCGACGAAGCCAAGATGTGGTACGAATTCTGGCGCGATACGCGAATCAAGTGGTACGAATCGCTCGGCATCAAAAGCGACAAGCTCCGACCGCGCGAGCAGGAGGGCGACGAACTTGCCCACTACAGCGATGCCTGCACCGACATCGAATACCTCTTCCCATTCTCAGAGGAAACGCAGGAGCTGGAGGGCGTCGCCCACCGTGGCTGCTACGATCTGACGCAGCACGGGATCCATTCCAAGGGCAAGGAAAACGCGTTCGCCGTGATCGACAATGAGACCAAGGAGCGATTCGTTCCGCACGTCATCGAACCATCTGCCGGGGCAGACCGCTTCACACTCGCGACGATTACGGAGGCGTATTCATACGATGAAAATCGCGCCAGTCCCGAGTTCATGAAATTCCATCCCCGACTTGCTCCTATTAAAGCAGCCGTTTTCCCATTGGTTGCCAAGGATGGCATGCCGGAAGTCGCGACAGAAATTTACAATCAGATTCGCGCGGAATGTCCGACGTATGCACTCCAGATCGACGCGAAACAATCCATTGGCAAGCGCTATGCGAGAATGGATGAGGCTGGCACGCCGTACTGCTTCACGATCGACGGTCAGACGCTCGAAGACAACACAGTAACAGTCCGCGACCGCGACGACGCAAGCCAGATCCGCATCCCCAAAGAATCGGTCGCCAAATTTCTGCGCGAAAAGCTCGGAGTGTAGGCCGTGGGATTCGGGGGTGTAGGCCGTGGAATGATAAGTCAAGGCATCAGCGTGCAGGAGGTGTTGCAGTCGCGCTGCGCAGGGCGCTGACGCTGGAGAAGGTTGAAACCAGGTAGGGTACTGCCATGGTCATGACCATTTTCGCCGCGCGTGCCATACCGATGTCACCCGCCAGCAATGCGTCACCGTGGTTGATGGCGATAAGGACCGGACCCACGATGACAGCGTAAAATAGCGACCGCCGCACGACCGTCCCGCGCGCTGCCACCGCGAACCACGAGGGTCGGGCTGGACTTGCAGCCTTCTTCGGACATTTCGCAACGTCAACCATCGAGTCGATCACGGCACCGTCACGCGACCCGGATTTTCCCGCACGATGATCTCCCATGCCTCTGCTGCAGTCTCAGCGTAGAAAATAAGGTCCATATCCTCCGGACTGATAACGCCCTCCTCGACGAACATAGGCCAGTTGATCAACGCATCCCAGAACGCCCGCCCGAACAGGATGATCGGAATCCGATCGGTCTTGCCCGTCTGCACGAGCGTCAACGCCTCAAACAACTCATCCAGCGTCCCGAACCCGCCGGGAAACGCAACCAACGCCCGCGCCCGCATCAGAAAATGCATCTTACGCACCGCAAAATAGCGGAAATTGAAGCACAATTCCGGCGAAATATATGGGTTCGGCGACTGCTCGAAGGGCAGCGTGATGTTCATACCAACCGACTTACAATCAGCGTCATACGCACCGCGATTGGCAGCCTCCATGATCCCCGGTCCACCGCCCGTCACAACGACAAATTCGCATTTCCCACCGATCTGACACGTCGATGAGACGATCCGACCAAGCTCCCGTGCAGCATCGTAATATTTGGATTTGGCGAGCTGACTCTTTGCAATGCGAACGCTTCGCAACAAATCCGCATTGTCAGGATCAGCACGCAACTGCTGCTCCGTATCCTTGACACGCTGCTCAGCCTTGGATTCCTCCAGAATGCGACTACCGCCAAACATCACGATCGTCGAATTGATGTTGAGTTCCTGCTGTATAATCTCCGGCTTGAGTAACTCCAGTGCAAGCCGATTCCCCCGAAGCTCCTCGCGCCTGAGAAACGCGTTGTCTTCCTCTGCCAATAGATAGGATGGCGAATCCAGAATCGCCTGCACGAGTTTTTGCGTATCGTCGCTCATGGTTTGCTGCTCCGTAGGTCCGTCATTCGGAGAGAGCGTCGCAGATTCACGGGGATAGGGCAAGCGCCAGCAACAGTGACTGGTGTTGTGTCATGGTCCGCATGGCAGAAATGCACCACAACCCTACGCAGGGAACGCGATCTTTTCGCACTTCTCGCCAATGGGGAGTTCCGACCGACACGCCAGCCACCGACGGACATCGCCATGCTCCACGGGCAGATTTCCGACCCGCGATATGGCGATGGCAGCCGCTGTATTACCAAGATATGCAGCGTGCATCAGATCCGCACCGGCAGCCAGGGACAACGAAGCCGCCGCCAGCAACGCATCACCACCGCCAAGGCGATCGAGGGGGCGGTTGCAGAATGTCGGGTAATGCTCACTGAGCAACCGCGCCGCCCACTCTGGCGAAGAAGGGTCGTCGGATGCGCGATGGAACACCACGACCCCCTTCTTTTCGAGTGTGACGAACAACTGCTTCGCCTGGGTCTTCTCCATCACGCGATACGCGACATGCGAAAGCCCCTGATTGAAATCGTTGACGCTCGTTCGCAGCTCACGCTCTGTCGGACAGAGCAAATCCGCACCGTGGAAACTATGGAGATTCGCACGCGGCCCGCTGACGTCAGCCGTCACGATCGGCACATGCTTGCGGAGCATCGGCATTACCTGTTGCAACAGTGACCCGGTAATCATGCCAAACCCGAAGTCGCAGAGAATCACCAGGTCTGCCTTGCTCGCCTCATCTTCCAGAACGCTCGCCGTACGACGCTGCGAGAGCGAATCCAGCGGGACAACCTCAGCCGATTCCACCTTCAACAGCTTCTCTTCTTCTACCAGAAACCGTGTTTTCTCCACAACATTGGCTCGACAGCGTACCAGATGCGGCGTCACACCCTCGGTCCGCAAGACCTCCTCGACCTCAGACGATAACGCGTCATTGCCCACGGCTGTCACAAACGACGCCTGCGCTCCCAAGGCTGCAATGTGTCGCGCGACGATGGCAGCCCCACCGACGTAGGTGCGCTCATCGAGACGCTTGAGCGACATCATCGGTGCTTCACTGGCGATGTTCAACGCATCGCAGAACACATACCGATCGACCACGGTATCGCCGACGATCAGCACGCGCAAATGTCGAAAAGTGTCCAACATCTTACGCAAACTCGACTGCGTCACGCCATGACGATCGCAGATCGCCCGAAGACCATGGTTCTCGAGCGATGCGTCACGGTTGAACGAACGCACAATTTCTGTCGAACTGAACACCACGTCGCCACTGGAAAAGATCACCTTCCCACCATGACGCTCCACGACATTCCGCTCCGCCAGAAATCGCGGATCCTCCTGCAATTCATACTCGCGGCCTTTGACATACACGTCTGGCTGAACATCCTCCAGCACGCGTTCAGCCGTCGCATTCGGATCAATATAGACCCAGTCCACGCATTCCAGCGCAGCCATACTTTCCGCCCGAAGCTCCTGCGGGATGTAGGGGCGTTGATCCCCTTTGAGGACATTCGAATCACCCGTCATTGAGACCAGCAGCAGATCCCCCTGCCGGCGGGCGTACTCCAGATAACGAATATGACCGGGGTGAACGATGTCGAAGCATCCGTGACATTGAACCACAACTTTACCGTCACGATGTGCGTTCGCCGCTCGCTCTTTCAGCTCGTTCTGGGTCAGTATTTTCCTGCGATAATTCAACGACATTTTCAATCCGCCATCACCATAGGAACCCATCAACAACACGAAGGGAACTATCGACATTACGAAGGGAACTATCAACATCACGAACCCAACGCCGCCATATCGGCAGATTTTGCGTGATGGCTGCACCGAAACGGTCATGCTTTCAGAATTCTGCCCCGAAACGGTTGTGCCTTCAGAATTAACGTCGCGGAAGCAGGGAATGCTGCCGCTCGAGATGATCGTTCGCCCGGTCATGGCTGCCGTCGCAGACCGTTTTCTGCCCCCTGTCATGCTACTCCCCCCCATAAGCTGTCCTGCCACTCTCTACTACAATACACTATACACCATACCTCTGTGTTAGTCAAGACTTTTGTTAGGAATTTGTACGTTTTTTATAAGCTCAGTGCCAGCCTGTAGTTGCCGTGGTTGCTCTCCTGTAGTTGCCGTGGTTGCTCTCCTGCGGTTGCCGTGGTTGTTCTGTGGAGGATGCTTGTTTTTGACCTGCTGGTGGGTTTGAGTATTGCACCTGAGATGGGACGCGCTGGCAGATTGATCTGTGTGGATCGCGATTTCCTGTGGCTGAGCATCGCCTGTTGACTTCCTGATGGTTGAGGAAGGGGGAGGGCAATCTGTCAGATTGCATTTTCTGCTGATGCAGGGGTTCAGGGTTGATTCTGTCGCGCGGGTTCTTGACGAAATGGTGCATTTGGGGTAGTAAGTACGGGGCATCAGCTATTCGTCATTGAAAGGAATGTGCGATGCCGACCGACCAGCCTGATCCTGCCTCCTTCGCCGTCCGAGACGCATGCGCATCCCCACTGGAGGCCAGTGCCGTTATCCCAGAGGCGACGACCATTATTCCAGAGGCGATTACCATCCGAGAGGCTTATACCTTTGACGACGTTCTGCTCGTTCCGCAGCATTCTGCGATCACGCCCGATCAGATTGGCGTCTCTTCGCGGTTGACGAAGAATATCAGCTTGAACATTCCGCTGGTGTCTGCTCCGATGGACACCGTGACTGAATCGCGTCTTGCGATTGCGTTGGCTGAGGAGGGTGGTATTGGGATCATTCACAAGAATCTGCCGGTGGATGTTCAATGTCGCGAGGTTCATAAGGTCAAGCGTTCTGAGAGTGGTGTGATTCTGGACCCTGTGACGCTTCGCCCGACGGATTCTGTGGAGCAGGCGCGTGAGGTGATGACGCTTCAGAACATTTCGGGCGTCCCTATTACTGAGGTTGATGGTACGCTTCGTGGGATCGTGACGCGGCGGGATCTCAAATTTCTCGAATCTGATGCGCTGCAAATTTCTGACGTTATGACGTGCGAGCATCTGGTTACTGCTACGCCGGATACGAGTCTCACAGAAGCGGAGCGTATCCTGAATAAAGCGAAGGTTGAAAAGCTCCTGCTAGTTCAGACGTCCGGGAAGCTGGCTGGTCTTATCACGATGCGGGATATCGACCGCAGTCGCGAGGTGAAAACCACGTGCAAGGACAGTCGGGGGCGTCTTCGGGTTGGGGCGGCTGTCGGGGTTCTGGATTTCGAGCGTGTTGCTGCTCTGATTGAGAATGGCGTGGATGTGGTTGTTGTGGATACTGCGCACGGGCATAGTGAGAATGTTATCAACACGGTTCGGGAGATTCGGAAGCGATACGATATCGAGCTGATCGCTGGGAATATTGCGACTGCGGCTGCTGCCCGTGATCTGATTGACGCTGGTGTTGACGCGTTGAAAGTTGGGATTGGACCTGGCAGTATCTGCACGACGCGTGTTGTATCGGGCGTTGGGGTTCCTCAGTTGACGGCTGTCCTGGATGTGTGCTCAGTTGCGCTTGGTGCGGGGATTCCGGTGATTTCCGATGGTGGGATCCGTCGTTCGGGGGACATTACGAAAGCGATCGCGGCGGGTGCGAGTGCCGTGATGATGGGATCGTTATTTGCGGGTCTTGAAGAATCGCCCGGTGATCAGATTACGTGGAAGGGGCGTCGGTTCAAGGAATATCGGGGAATGGGGTCTCTGGGGGCGATGGTGAAGGGGTCCGCGGACCGATACGGTCAGAAAGCGTCGACGGGTAACGGCAAACTCGTTCCGGAAGGGGTGGAGGGTCGTGTGCCCTATCGAGGTCCTTTGTCGGAATTTGTATACCAGCTTGTCGGCGGGTTGAAGTCTGGAATGGGGTACTGCGGGGCTGCAAGCATTGACGACCTCCGCCGCAAGGCTACATTCTGTCGTGTTACCCATGCGGGGCAGGTTGAGTCTCACCCGCACGATGTCGCCATCACGAAAGAGTCGCCCAATTATGCAATGGAACAGCCGACAGAGAATTAGGACACTGGGAATTATGGGATCATATTTCGGCCGGACATGCGTGTGCCTCCTCGTGCTGCTATCCGTTTTTTCTGGTGGGTGTCATGAGTACCCTGATGTCTTCTTCGATGAAACGCCCCCGGCGGAACTGGTGACGACGATGTCCGCGGAGCGTGCTCGTCAGTCCGGTGTACCAATCTCCAATCGTAAACGTACCGACTTTGCCGTCCTGCATACGGAAGCACAGGACGGTTGCGTATCGCACGGTCCTCTCTGGTTCTCGGTGCCCGGAGAGATGATCGGCAGTGACGATGGGCAATTTGCAATCACTGCGGAAGACCACATCGCGCGGTATGTCGAAGTGTTGCAACTCTCGGGCAAGTATCTGTTTCTGCCCTTCCTCGTCATGCTCGAACCGCCTGGAACGGTCATGTGCAGTGACGGTCGACCGCGGCGTTCCGCTGTGTCGGGCGTTGCCCAGCCGTATGACCAGTCGCGATGCAGTGGTGAGACCACACCGATCGACAATCATGAGACCTGGATATTCGACGACCAACTTCAGGACACGGCCGATACTGTCGGAATGTATGGTGATGAACACGATGACAGCATCACTCACTCGGAGACGGAATGACCGCGTCCAACTTTGACTTCTCCGGACGCCCCCCCTCGCCCGCCCCGTCGAAAAGTGTCAAAACATGCCCCTCCTGCGGACGGATCAGCCGTCTTGTCTATGAGCCTAACTGCCTGGGTTGCGGTGCGGTGTTGTCGCCTCCCAGTGTTACCAGTGACGACAATACACCCTACGCCGAAGCGAACGCGTCCGGCAAGCTTGCCAGACGCCAGATGCGCCGGTGGATCTACTGGGCAGGGGCGGACCGCATCATGCACCTTTCGCTTATCCGCCCTTCCGTCCCGTCGCGACAATTCGCGCGCTGGCAATTGCTCACGCTCGCCCTGGCGATGACGTTCCTCCAGATTGCGCATGTCGGTTTCCACCGCGTCATCCGCACGCCCGATAATGCGATGCTCCTGCAATCTGAACCCACCGGCCGGGCATGGCGACCCATCGCAACCGACGCCGATGCCTCGCCCGTTACCTACGGATCCCTCGCGATCTGGTGGAACCCTGCACAGACCGCGATCGCTACCCCAATCTCATTCCTGTCAGCCCTGATCCTCGCGTACATCATGATGTCCACCCTGCAGGCTGGGACGCGTCTGACGATCGTCGACGCTGCAACGGGTGAACGTCGACTTCAGGGTGCGCTCCACTACGTCACCGCATTCGCCACGCCCATCCTTGCTGCGGCAGCCATTGTCCTGCTTATTCCGATCCGGCATGTGATGCACACGATTGGCTTGCCCCTCACGCCGCCCGTCGCACCCATTTATGGTCTGGCTGCCATCGTGGCTGCCATCGCGACGACCGCGTGGTGGTTCTGGCATATTCGTCTCGCACACACCTTGCCGATGCGCATCCGAACCAGCGTCACCCTGTACTACGCCGTCGTCGCACCCATCATCGTTGCATCTCTCGGGATCGGATGGCGTGTCGGACTCGATCACCTGTTTGAATTTTCCTGGCCCTTACTCAACCTTCACTGGTGAACCCTATGAAACCCGAATCCATCGCTGTCATCGACTTCGGCAGCCAGTATACACAGCTCATCGCCCGCCGTGTCCGCGAACACAACGTCCACAGCCTTATCCTCGGGCCTGGTGTTACACCCGATCAACTCCGCGAGAGCAACATTGTCGGCATCATCCTTTCGGGCGGACCATCCAGCGTATACGCCGACAACGCACCCCGATGCTGCGACGACATCCTCGATATGAACGTTCCGGTCCTCGGGATCTGCTACGGGATGCAGATCGGTTGTCAGATTCTTGGCGGTGACGTCACGCCATCGGCCACCAGAGAATTTGGCCGCACGCAACTCGACATCACGAACCATGCCGGCATTCTCGCCCACGTCTCGCAAAAATCGACCGTCTGGATGAGTCATGGCGACGTCGTGAATACGCTCGGAGACGAATTCGAATCGCTCGCGCGCACGCCGACCTGCCCCTATGCTGCCGTCAAACACAAAACCCGCCCCTTCGTCGGCTTGCAGTTTCACCCCGAAGTCACCCATACGCCCGAGGGCAATATGATCCTGCGCAATTTTCTCTACGACATCTGTCAATGCAAGGGCGACTGGCGACTGGGCGATTTTCTTGCAGATACGATCGAGGGCATCCGCAGTCGCATCGGGAGTGATGAACGTGTCATCTGCGGACTCTCCGGTGGCGTTGATAGTTCCGTCACGGCAGCCATCCTTCACGAAGCCATCGGCGACCGCCTCGCGTGCATTTTTGTGGATAACGGACTCATGCGATCCGGAGAAATCGAGCTTGTCGAATCGACCTTCCGCGACCACTTCAAGATCGACCTCCGCGTCGCCCGGGCTGCTGACCGCTTCCTCACAAAGCTCCGCGGCGTCACCGATCCACAGAAAAAACGCACCATCATTGGCCACGAATTCATCGAAGTGTTCAAAGAGGAATCCCGATCCATCCCCAATGCAAAATACCTCGCACAGGGGACGCTTTACCCCGATGTTATCGAATCGGGACACAGCGTCGGCGGTGTGGCAGCCAATATCAAGCTACACCACAACGTCGGCGGGCTGCCCGAAAAACTCGGTTTCGAACTGGTAGAACCCCTGCGTGAGCTGTTCAAGGATGAAGTCCGTCAGCTCGGTGAGCAACTTGGTTTACCGCATGATATGGCCTGGCGACACCCGTTTCCCGGACCAGGGTTGGCGGTCCGCATCATGGGCGAGATCACGCCCGAGCGACTCGACATCCTGCAGCGTATCGACCATATCGCCCTCGAGGAGATTACAGCGGCGGGGTGGTATCCGAAAATCGCGCAGGCATTCACGGTACTCCTGCCCATCAGCACCGTCGGCGTTCAGGGTGACGACCGCAGCTACCAGAATCAATATGTCGCTGCGCTGCGGTGCGTCGAGACATCTGACTTCATGACGGCAGACTGGGTCCATGTTGATTACGAACTCCTTGCCAGAATCAGTACGCGTGTCATCAACGAGGTCAAAGAGGTGAACCGCTTCGTCTACGACATCTCCTCAAAACCACCGGCTACGATCGAATGGGAATGACGCGGGCGCGTGGGATTGATGCGGGCGTGCGTCCTGACGGCGCCTTTTTATTTTCAGACTGGTTCCGGACGTATCAGCTGGCGTTTGCCTGGCATGTTGCTAATTCTGAACATCTTCCATCGCAGGATGCACCATTGTCGTGACAACGGTCTCGACCACGGTCTCCTCCCGTAGCAACCCCAGCGATGCGAGCAAATCGACTTGCGACTGGTTGTATCCCACGACCGCCTCCGCATACCGAAGTCGCGCCTGTGTCGCACCGTCCTGCGCACGCAGCACCTCAAGCGTCGTCACGACGCCGGCCTGCAGATTCGCCTCACTCAGTCGCAACGCTTCCTCTGCCGCAGCTACCTGACGCTTTGCAAGCCCGATCAGCTCCCGACGACCTCGACTTGTCTGGGCGGCTGACACCACCTGCGCACGAACCATGTCCAGCAACCGCATGGCGGACAGCTTCGCCTGCTCCTCAACCGCACCGGCTGTCTTCAGATCACCAAAGGCAGAGACGCTCAACCGCCACCCGACCCCCGCATTGAACACGTGTCGATCGCTGAACTCGTATCTCTGGTCCCCTCGTCCGGCGACCAGTTCTGAACCACGAAACAGCCCCTCCCGAATCAAACCGTTCACCACCGGATTGGCTGAAAAAGATCCATTCCCCGATGCAGGATTCACAATCAAATTTCCAGGTATCCCATCTTTGATTCGCACATTGTTCGCCTTACCAGACAACCCTCCATACTCATACCCCAATGCAACCTGTGGCCCCAGAGAACCCCACCATGTCGCATCCCGAGACGCACCGCTGGCTGCCATCGTCTCCCGTACAGCCAGCAGATCAGGTCGAAACCCAACCGCGATTTCGAGCAACTCATCGATTCCGAGATCATCCCGAACCAGATGCACTGGTGGCAATCGGTCCATCTTCGGCGCCAGTGTCACCGACGCGTCCAGTCGCAGATCAACCGCGAGCGATACCGACGCATCGTAGAACCCCTGCATCCCCATCACCAGATCCTGCAACCGCTCAGCCTGCCTCGCCTCAGCCAGCAATTCATCTGCCCGGACGCCTGTCCCCGCACGCGTTTTAAGCTGGGTGATCCTCACCAGCTCTTCAGCCTCTTTCGCACCCTGCCGCGCGGCAGACACCCTTGCCTGCGCCAACACCAACCCATAAAACCCATTCACTGCCCGACGCAACGTCTCCAGAATGACCGCGTCCTCATTGTACTCCGAGGCGGAGAATCGCTTGCGGGCCGCGATCACATCGTAATAGACCTGCCCCGGATTCAACGCCCACTCCAACGCGATCGATGGATTGAACGAATTCAAACCCACCTGAAAAACACGTCCGTCCGTGTTCATACTGCTGCCATCGATCCGCAGGAAGTTCGCCCCGATATTCAGCGCTGGAAACCACACGCCCAACGCACTCTCATATGCGCCCTCGTTGGCGATCACCCGCTGCCGCGCCGTGCGAATATCCAGATTTTCGGCCATCGCCACACGTACAACCGTAGACAAATCCACCGGTAACATCTCAGTAAACGCCGGCGTCACATCCGACGCATCCAGTTCGAGCGACGATCCATCGTCGGCTGAGACGTCAGAAACCGGTGACACGTCAGGACGCTCAACCATCACCAATTCTGTCTTCTGTGATGCGCATCCAGCCACCGCGCTCATCGCACACGCAACACCAATCTGTAAAACATGCCGCATCATCTGCCGTGTCCCTTCAACAGTGCCACTTCAACCATCTTGCATCACCTGCCACGACTAAGATTTCGATAGAATTTCCGACACCACCGTCCCAGGCCGAACCGCACTGCTCGTGGCTGTGATGACAGATTCGCTGCCGCTCAAACCCGACGTTATCTCTGCCCAGATTCCATCGTCGTACCCAACTGTCACAGCCCGGACGACCACCTTCCCACCCTCAGCCACAAATACGACGGTCGCCTTTTCTTCGACCCGCAACGCCTTCGACGGAATCATGATCGCCTGCGCCACCGTCTCAAGACCAAGCGTCACCTGAGCGTACATCCCCGAAATCAATTGCCCGGTCTTATTTTCGAGATCAATCTCTACCCGAAGCGATCGCGTCGCAGGGTCAAGCGCCCCAGACGTCCGCGACACGCTTGCAGAAAACACCGCGTCTCCAAGCGACGGAACCACCACCTCTGCCTCAGTCCCCACGCGCACGAATGGAGCATCCACCTCAGCCACATCCACCGCAACCCGAATCCGATCCACCTTCACGATCCGCAGCAATGCAGACGTCATCCCCTCCTCCGCCGACCGCACAAACGTCCCATGGTCCACATTGCGAACCGTAATAATCCCATCAAACGGCGCTCGAATCGAAGCATACGACATCAGCGTCCGCCACCGGCTGAGGTCAGCCTCCGCCACCTCAGCATCCGCCTCAGCCACCATCCGATCCGCATCCACCGCTTGCTTTTCAGCCTCAGCACCCGCCACCATCGCCTCAGCAATCCGCAACTGCGCCTCAGAAATAGCAGCCTCACTCCGCGACGTATCCAACGCCTGCTCCGAGATCGCATTTCCCTCACGAAGCGACTCGATCCGACGCAAATTCAACGTATTGAGATCATGCTTCGCCGCCGCGCGACGCACCTGAGCTTTGGCTGTCTCCACCATCCGCTGCGACTGAGACACCTTCACCTGCAACGCCATCACCCGGGCACGCTTGGCAGACAGAACCGCCTCCGCCTGACGTACCTCATCCTGCATCTCCGGCACGTCGATCTCAACCAGCAAATCACCACGCGACACCACCGACCCAATATCCGTGCGAATCTCCTTCACATATCCGCTCGTCTTGGCATATACCTCCACCTGCTCATCCGCCATCAACGATCCCGGTGCAGACAAGCTCCGCGTCATAGCACGCCGCTGAGGAGATACAACCTCCGCACGCACCGAAGACGCCTGCCCAGCAGCGTCCGACACACCCATAACGGTCGATACCAACATAACCACACAAACTACCACCACCGTTTGCACACGATTCATCACCTGTCTCATCATCATAGTTCGCCAACGCCTATCAACCATCACAGGCTCTATACAGCTCCACCGCCTCTATACAGCCATCACCGGCTCGGGACGCTTAAATATCACATACAAACACGGAACCACCACAATGCTCAGCACCGTCGCAGCCAATACACCACCAATGATCGTCCTCGCCAGTGGAGCATTCGCTTCACCACCGGAGAACCCAATCGCCATGGGAATCAACGCCAGCCAGGTCGTCAGCGACGTCATCAATATCGGACGCAACCGAATCCAGGCTGCTTCCATCATCGCATCTCGAACGGCCAACCCCTCCCGCACGCGGCTGTTCGCAAACTCAAGCAAAATAATACTGTATTCCACCACGATCCCTGTCATCATGATGATCCCCATGAAGGCTGGTATGCTCAGATTCGTCCCGGTCAATTTCAGCGCCAGGACCACGCCAACCAACCCCAGCGGAACACTCGCCAGAATAATCAGCGGAACTGAGAAGGACCGAAGCTGCGCGACCATCGCCAGATACACCAGGATGGCTGCGATCACCAACCCCTGCCCGAACTGTGAAAACGCGCTCCGCATCGTCTCCGTCTCACCCTTGATCCGAAGTGCGATCCCCTTGCCCTCATAGACCCCACCCAGCGCATAGCGGATCCCACGCTCTTCCTCATGCGCCGTCAAACCCAGTACCCCGGACGCATTCAACTGCTCCTCAATCTCAGCAGCCACTGTCCCGGCGGCGTACCCCGGAGCCACATTCACATAAACGTCCGTCACGCGCTGAATGTTCTGATGGTTCACCACCGCAGGTCCAGTCGATCGATAAAATTCGGCCACGTTCCGAAGCGGAATGGGCATTTTGCTGTTCGCACCCGTGATCGGTATATCTCGCAGCGTCTCGAACGAATCGATCATCTCTTCCGGATATTGCGCTCCAATAAAATAATGATTCCCTTTCCGAGGATCGATCCAGAACGCCGGATCAAACCCGACGCTTGAATTCAGCGCAGTCACCACATTCTTAATCACATCTTCCTGCATCAGCCCCAACTGAGCAGCCTTCACCCGGTCCACTTCGATCCCGATCTGAGGGTAATCGATCCGCTGCGCAACCCGCACATCACGCGTCCCTTCAACACCCGCTGCAATCCGCTTCACCTCAGAAGCAATCTCCTGAGCAGTCTCAAGATTAAAACCTTCAATCTGAATCTGAATCGGAGACGGTGCACCAAAGTTCAGGGCAGCCGTCATCATCCCGCCCGTATCGAACGCAAAATCAACCAGTGGAAATTCCTTGACCAGTCGCTCTCGCAACACCTCAACCGTCTCAAAAATCCCCGCACGGTCCGCCTTGCCCTTCGTCTGCACCAATAGGAACGCATCCATCGGTCCATTGTTCGGCGTATATGCAGCAGGCCAATCCATCAAAACGCCAATATTCGAAATCAGGATCCGCAGGTTCGATTCCGGAATCTTCTCATCTTCCGGGTCAGAATCCGGCTGACCCAGCTCGTCCATAATCACCTGCTCAATATCTGCAACCACCGCCTCCGTCCGCTCGATCCGCGTCCCCGACGGCAACCGCACGTTCAGCGTAAACTGATTCGAATCCACCGGTGGAAACAGCTCCTGACCCATCCCGGACATCACAAACGCCGCACCCGCCAGGACCACCAGCGACACCGGCACGACCACAAACCGCATCGAGATCAGCGACCCGAACAGCCTGGTAAACCAGCCCGGCGCACCAGTCTCCCCAACATCGCCATCTCCCATCGGCTTGAGCATCTTGGCTGCAAACGCAGGGATCACAAACATCGCAATGATATAACTCGCCACCACCGCAAACGTCACCGTCACCGCGAGTGGTTCAAACAGAAACCGCGGAACCCCTGTCAGGAACACCACCGGAAAGAACACCACCACAAACGTAATCGTCGAAACCAGCACCGGAAGCGACACCTCACGCGTTCCATCCAGAGCAGCCTGCACCCGATCTTTCCCCATCCGCATATGACGCACAATGTTATCCAGCACCACAATCGACTGATCCACCAGAATCCCGATCGCCAGCGCCAACCCACCAAGCGTCATACTGTTCAGCGTATCACCTGTGTAAAACAATCCGATCAGCGTTGCCATGATCGACAGCGGAATCGCAAGACACACGATCATCGTCATCCGCAAACTTCGCAAAAACAACAGCACCACCAAACCAGCCAGCACCGCCCCAAGAGCAGCAGTCTGCATCAACAGGTCCACAGAATTCCGAACCGTTATCGACTGATCCATCACCACGCCCAGGACGAGGTCCGCAGCCTTCTCATCCTCCTGACGCAATCGTTCGTTGATCTGCTTCAACTTCGAGTTAATCCGCGTCACAATCTCAAGCGTATTCGCACCCGGCTGACGATAGATCGGAATGTACGCCATCGCCTCCCCGTTGATGCGCACCTTGTTCGACTGAATCTGACTCGTATCCTTCACCGTCGCAACATCACGAATGAACACCACCGACCCGTCATCATCCACCTTCACCGGCATCGCGTTCATCTCCGCAACCGTTTCCGGCATCGCGTTCGAGACGATCTGATAATCAATATCCCCAAACTTCGCATTCCCCGTCGGAATGAACACGCTCTGCTCACGCAACGTATCCACCACATCCATCGGACTCATCCCACGGGCAGCCAGCTTCACCGGATCAACATACGCATAAATCCGCTTCAACACACCACCATAGACCGCTGGCGCAATCACCCCCCGAATCGACTGAAGCTGATTCCGAAGCTCATAATAAGCAACGTCATACAGCTCCTTCTCCGTCATCGTCGGACTCGAAACACTCACCAGGCACAACGGAACCGAAGCCGTCGGATCGAACGGCATGACCATCGGCGGAATCGTCCCCGGCGGCAGATAAAACATGTCACTCATCGCATACGACGTCACCTGCGACATGGCTGTGTCGAAACTGACATCCTCGCGAAAGAAATCCTTCACCACACACACGCCAAGCATCGCCTTGGCTTCCTGATGCTCAATGCCAACACTCTGACCCGTCCAGCGCTCCAGACGACTCATGATGTCGCGCTCCATCACTTCAGGCGGCATCCCGGGATAAAAACAGACCACCTGAACCGCTGGCGTATTAAATTGCGGCAACAAGTCAGCAGGAATACGTGTCATAGACACCCCGCCCACCACCGCAATCGCAAGCACCAGCACGACCACCAGATAGGGATTCTTCAGTCCGACCTCAATCGCCTTCATGTCCCGCTTTCCAGACCTTTCCCGCAATATCAACGCAAACGCCGCTCAAACCCCTGGACGCGATCCTGAAGACAACCAGGAAGGGAGGCCTGAAGAAACGGACATCACATCACTGTCACAATAAAATCGAATTCGCCAGCCCGACAAACTCACAACCCCACGACCATAACACCAATCCTCAATATTTCCAAAAACCACTGCAACCCGACATGCCCAGGTCTTCGAGTCCATAAAGCCGATAAAACCGGAAGTGGTGCAGCACTTCAGTAAACGAGCATGCCTCGGAGGATTCGTAGCGAATCGCTGAAATGACCTGTATTGGCGTAACGACTCAAACTCAGATGAACGTTTATCCAGGCAGTGACCCTGATGGCGAACCCATGCGGGAGATGAGTGGCACCCTGATGCAGCCGTGACAGGTCGCCGGGGACGCCGAGCAAGCGAAACACAGAAAACACAGGAATACCAGCGGTATGGAAGTACCAGCGATGTAGAAGTACCAGCGGTATAGAAGATGGTGGAAAGGCTTCTGGGATGGATGGGAAACCGCCAGAAAGGACGACATATTCTTCAACGCCATCGAAGACTTACGCCAACACTCCTCAACGACTTCCAGCACCCCTCAAAGACTTAAGGTGGCGAGGTCTCGGCTGACGACCGCAACTGCATGATGATGCGATCGAGGTCGGAAAGACCTTCAACCGTGGCGGTCCTGGCGATGACGGCGGATTCATCCTTGTCGATGATTTTAATCATTCCGGATTCAAAACCAGGTTTATCCTCAAAAGCACAGCCAACGCCAAGCATGCTTGCGTGGGTGATGGCGTCGCGAAGGTGGGATCCTGTGATGTCGAGGGTGATGCAGAAAAGATCGGGGTCGTCTTTGTGGCCCTCGGCAAATTGTTCAAAGAGCGGTTTCATCATCCGCGATCTCGGGCAGAGTTCGTGGAATAGATTGACGAGGACGAATCGCGGATCAGACAGACAGCGTTTCTTTGTGGGATCGCACGGTTTTCCCACGCAAGCACACGGATGGTTTGTTGCATCGCCACGAGCAATTGCGTTACCACGCTGCTGGGTATCGCCACCGTCGGTGACCAGCTGAATCTGCCCGGGACGTCTAACACCAGGGGAGTTCTGCCGTGTATCTCCACGGGCGTCACAGGGTTTGACCATGTCATGGCGTGATTTGACGGTTGTATTGAAGGCCATGGTCGATGAATCGCGGTCGTTTGTCTGCATTGATGTGATGGTGGTGTGGAGTTGACGCATTTCGCTCCACTGGAAAATATTGGCGGTTCCCATAACGGCGACGCAGGCTGCCAGGGCAGCAGTCAACCACTTCAAACGCCCCAGGGCTGGGGGTGCTTCGTTGCGTGGAATATGCACATTGGCTGACATCGGTGGTGTCGCATCAGTGACAACTGCATGAGTGGTGGCGTCAGCAGCGTCGAGCATCGCATGTACGCGGTCCTTGAGGGCTTCGGAAGCTGTCGGCTCGGGCAGATCCGGCCCCACAGACTTCAGAAAGGCGTCGAATTGCTGGTCCCTCTCATCATATTCTGACATTATAATCACCATATTCTGACGTTGTAGTCAGCCCTCTGACGTCGTAATCAGCTCTCTGATATTGCGACCAGACATCTGATGTTGCGACCAGGCAGATGCCACCAGCATACTTTGGCATCAGTCTTCGTTTTCTAAATCTTCGAGCATCCTGCGGAGTCGGCTTCGAACCCGATAGAGTCGGGACTCGACGCTTTTGCTCGTGGTGCAGAGTTCACGCGCAATGTCGGATTGCGACCGGTCGTGGCGATAATATGCGTACAGCAACCACTGATCCTCACGCGAAAGAGACGCAACAGCCCCAAAGAGGCGGTCGGTCATCTCTTTTGTGTACAGCGCATGTTCAGGCGCCTCACCTCCATGGGGTGTCCGACGGTCGATCGTCGCCAGAAGCTCGCGGGCGATTTTCCCGTTCCCATTGGTCGGTTCTGCGTTTCGGCGCGTCATGCGCCAATGACGTTTAATCTGATTCCGGGCGATCCCGCGCAACCACGCTTCCTGATCGGGTTCGTCTTCGGGACTTCGGGCGTGAGCGAGCGCGGTGAACGCAGTCTGCTGGAGAATGTCCTCTGCCACGCTACGATCGGACCCCACACGAACGAGGATGAAACGGTAGAGCGCATCAACCCCCTCGGACAGAATTCGCCGCAAGGTATCCTGCGGGGTTCTGCCATTCTCACTGGGCTTGCTTGTGCGTTCCGTTGTCGTCTGGTGGATACCTGATCCCTCCGCCAGCAGAGCAAAACAGATGAAAATGGGGTGCGCCGCAAACCCGATCGGATCTGGTCTACGACGCACCGCAGGTTCTCTTTGTTGCTACGCGCTTGGCTTGGTCTTTTCGCCCGTTCCTTCCAGCGCGGTCAGGGCAGCACGGACCTTCGCCATGTTCAGCATGACACTGGCCTTAATGGGACAGTCTACACTATTCTCTCCGATCTTATACGCGACAGTCTTCCCATCCGCTGCTGCTTTCTTGGCAGTCATGGGACAGGCGTTGGCCTTTCCATCAACGAGGGTCGCCATCGTGACCTTTTCGGCGGCTTCGGTGGCTCGCTTGGCGGCCGCACGGGCATCGTCCTGAGCGTCAAAATCAAAGGCTGCAAGGCGATATTTCATGGCCGTACCAGCTTTCTTGGCCATCGCACCCGCCGTCTTGGGGCATCCAACGCTTTCGGACCCCACCACATACTTCACTGTCGTGATTTCACCCAGAAAACTCTCAAGACGGGCAGCATATGCTTTTCCAGCTTCCTTCGGATCGGTGTACTTGGTGTCATCGAGGTAGAATTCAGGCGTCAGACCACTCTTCTCAGCAATCTTCATAGCTTCCATCGGGCAGTTGGTGACTTCATCACCCACGACGCAACGCATGAGGGGAACGTTGGCAGCGGCGAGTTTCGCCTTGCAGCAGTCCGAACCAGCCTTGGGGCAGTTCGCACCGGCTTTGGAGCAACATTCTGCACCAGCCTTGGGACAACCCTTGTCCGCCTTGGAACCGTCCTTGCCAGCTTTGGGACAACCCTTGCCAGCCTTATCACACTTCTTACCAGATTTACCAGCACATGGGGCAGATGCCTTATCGGACGCAACAGTGGCCTTGGACCCAGACGATTTGGATGCATCAGCCTTGGATGCACCGGATTTCGCACAGCAGCCGGGCTTGCTGGAGGCGGTCTTGGGATTTTTTGAGCAATTCGGACCTGCGCTGACAAACGCAGGGGCAAGTGCAAATGCGGCGATGGTGAGGGCGAATAGGGCGTTACGCATCGAAATTCTTCTCCAAAAGGGGTTCCAGAACGACATTCCCACGCCGAACGCCTCGTGCGCTCGATCACATGAATCCTGGTTGTACGGATATTGAATCCGCCCAACACACCCGGTTATGCAACAAACCACGCCTCCCCCTCGCATCGATGGGCACCGCATACAAAATTCGACAATTTTGCGCAGAAAATAATATCGGACCTTGAATCCATCACACCCTGAACCCACCGCACCCTGAACCCCAAAATGAAGCGGCACGCCCCCCTACCTCAGGTCCAGGGCAATAATCTGCTCTTTGTCGCGGACGTACAGGGTCGTACCCACCAGCGTGGGAGCTGTCCACGACACCTTGCTGGTCAGGGGTGTGGAGGCGCGTAGGTCGAGGCCATCTCTGGTCGGCCTCGCCATCGCGAGCGTTCCGTTCTCGTCCAGAAAAATCCACTTCCCGTCAGCCAGGAGACCGTTCGCCTTATGAAAACCACGCTCACGCCAGAGAATTTCGCCGGTCCGGATGTCGATGGCTGACAGGAATGTGACCTGACTTCCGATCGAGGCGAACACGGTGTCACCACGCCGGACGGCGTTCCAGTGAAAAATTTTGATCTTATCGTTGAACCAGACCTGCTCGGTACTCACCCCATCGCCCTCCCGCGTCAGGCGTAGCACGCGCGTACCCCCGTCCATCTGCGTGGTCACCCAGAGCAGGCGATCGTCTTGCTTGTAGATGAGGGGGGCTGCGTTGTTTTTGTATTCGTTGACGCAGGGGGATCGCCAGAGGAATCTGCCATCGTCTGCTGCGATGCCGACAACCTCTTCGGATGTGAAGAAAACGATCTGCTGAAGACCTTGAACATCGATCACAAGCGGCGTGCTATAACTGATGTCGTGCGGTCCGGATGCCCATACGACAGACCCGTCGTCAGGATTGAATGCCATCACGCCGTGTTGTTCACCGCCGACCAGCGCGATGATGTTTCCGTCGTGCAGGATCGGGCTTGTCGCGTAGCCAAATTCCTGAACCTTCCCGCCGAATTCATGAACAAGATCGTGAGACCAGAGCAGTTTTCCCGTCGCACGGTCGAGGCAGTGCATCCTGGCTGAGAAGCTGATGGTGACAAGTCGGTCGTCGAGGATGAGCGGGGTCGCATTGGGACCGGTCCCGAATTCGAGACGGAGTTTCACACCTTCGTAGGGCTTGGATTCGTAGGAGTAGTCCCAGATGGTGTTCCCGGTGTCGGGGTCGAGCGCTATGACCGTGTCATTGTCACCATCCCGATACATCGTGTACAGCGTATTGTCCTCGCAAACGATCGTAGCATAGCCAGCCCCAAGCGCTCTGGACCAGATTTTCGGCGGACCGTCCGCAGGCCACCCATTGGAGAGGCGGGGTGCGTTGACGGTGAAATCTCCGTGTGGACCGCCCCAGGCAGGCCAGTTGTGATCCACCGTCGCCGTCGCGCATCCGGATGCAAAAACGATGAGTACAACACTGACGAGGAAAGCTGACGCACCCTTACAGAACGTGACCCGCGTGATGATGTTGTCCATGTGTTCCATTCTCCTCAGTTCCTGAGTACTGTCATACCGCCTGATACTGCCTGACCACCTGACACCATCATACCGCCAGTGCGTCCCGGGGAATCATGTGCGTTTGAACTGTCGTTCCAGGTCAGCCACGGTCAGTCGAAGCGTGGTAGGCCTGCCGTGCGGGCAGTTGCTGGAATGCTCGATCAACTCCTTTTGCGCAACGAGCGCAGACATCTCCTCAGGCGTCAGCGGGTCGCCAGCTTTGATGGCAGCCTTGCACGCCATCATCGACAGCAGGTCGTACAGAAACGCATCTCCGCTGGTGCTTTCTTTATCACGACCGCCGTCACGTTCGAGCCGCTCCAGTAGATCACGCACGAAGGATGCGGCGTCATCATCTTTCAGCAGCATTGGAATCGCGTGGATCGCCAGCGCGTCCGCCCCGAAGGGCGACACCTCCAGCCCAAGTCGCTCGAACACACCTGCATGATCCTCAGCAATAGCCAACTGCTGCGGCGTCACCGTCAGCGTTTCAGCCAGAAGAAGACGCTGCGACTCCAGATTTCCGGTGGTCAATCGCTGCTTGAACTGCTCAAAAAGAATGCGCTCGTGAAGAGCATGCTGGTCAATAATGACCATGCCATCCTCGGTCTCGCACACCAGATAAGTATTGTGCAACTGGATCGCACCGCCGGATCGCAATCCAGCACCCAGAAGACCGGCTGCCACACCTTCAGCATCTGACACACCGGAAGCAGCAGGATGATGAGCGACGCCAGACCCCGCATCACCCGCATCTGGCGGCGTCGGACTGTACAGACGTCGCCAGGCTTCCATACCGATCGCACCGACGTCACCCTGCATACCCATACCACCCTGCGAACCCATACTGCCCGGTGACCCCATACCGCCCGGTGACCCCATGCTGCCCTGTGACCCCATGCTGCCCTGCGCTGCAGGATTGTGCGACGGTTCACCTGACCCTGGACGCGGTGGCGTGAGACCACGCATCTCGTTGACAAAGGCTTCCCGCAGCCTCGCCTGTTCAGCCGGGTCCACGGGTGGGCGGTTCGAAACCGGGGACATCTGCAACGACCGCGACATGCTCAACGATGGCGTCAGGTCTGCACCCTGGAGCGCTTCTCGAATCGCACCATGCACGATGGAATGAACAGCCCGCCCATCCTGCCAGCGAACCTCGATCTTCGTCGGATGCACGTTCACATCAACGAGCGACGGATCAATCGTGAGAAACAGAAAAGCGATCGGATGACGATGCGGATCGATCAACCCCCGGTGGGCTTCGCGGATGGCGTGCTGAATCGACTTGTCACGAATGTAGCGATCATTCAGAAACGTATACTGCCAATTGGCATTGGAGCGGGCGTCGCACGGCGGAGCAACAAATCCCGTGAGTTTCAAACCCGCGTCACACCGCTCGATCGGAATCAAAGCCTCCGCAAGCTCGGGACTGAAAAGCTTGGCGATGCGCGACAGGTACCCATCATGAACGCCAAGCCGATGCACCGCGCGCTTGTGGTGGATCAGCTCAAATCCAATGTTCGGGTGCGCAAGGGCAATGCGTGTAAACTGGACGTTGATGTGTCCAAACTCAGCGCTGGCGGAACGGAGAAATTTTCGCCGCGCAGGAACATTGAAAAACAGATCGCGGATCTCGACCGTCGTTCCAGGAGGGCAGCCAGCCGCACGGTCCGTCCTGACCTCCTCAGCCGCCACACAAATCTCAGCACCTTCGACAGCTTCATGCGGGCGGGAGAGAAATCGAAGCTGCGAAACGGATCCGATGCTGGCCAACGCTTCCCCGCGAAAACCCATCGACGTGATCCGATAAAGATCGTCCTCGTCGCAAAGCTTGCTGGTAGCATGGGGCATGACCGCCAGACGCAACTGATCCGCCGGAACCCCACAACCATCATCGGTAACCCGGAGCAGCACTCTGCCACCCTCTTCGGCATACAACGTGATGCGTGTCGATCCTGCGTCAACGGCGTTTTCCAGAAGCTCCTTCGCCACACTGGCAGGGCGCTCAATCACCTCACCAGCTGCGATTTTCTTGACAAGGATGTCGGGCAGTTGCTGAATGGACGCCATGGGTTTGCACTTTCCTCGTTCGTCGCGCCTTCTCGTCTGCGTGACCTGTAGCAATGACGCCATCTCGTCTGCGCGACCTGCAGGACGGGTGTCACCCGACGCAATACATGTGGCAACACCGCAGGGTCCGCTGAGCGGGCCATTCCGGTGCATGACATCTATATAGGGTGGACGCATTTCGCCGCATGCGCGAGTATAGTTGTGCGAACAGATGGAGACAAACGTTTGAACGATAAGATAACAGTTGTGGATATTGACTGGTCCGCCGCTTCCAGCGAGGCGATTTCGATGCTTTCGCGCGAAAGTATCGACGGCATCAACCTTTGCATCAATGTTCACAATGATATCACAGGCAGTGACCTCAGCGATCAGGCCAGACGGATATCCGAAACTGCCCATGGTCGAGGCTTGAGGATATCGTGCATCACCCTCGGCGGGTTCGATGCACGGTTCGGACTGGGTAGACCGGAAGACCTGCCAGACCTGGTATCTCCGGTGATGGATACACTCCGGTCAATGGGGGAGCTGGAGGGGTGTACGCTGGTGATTCAACCACCCGCCCCACACCGATTATTATCGGACGTCCAGACGCCATCGGAGGTTCAGCTGAATTCAGCCGCTCAGATGCCTTCGGAGGTCCGGAAACCATCGGCCGTTCACACACCAGCGGTCGGCCGTCAGCCCTCAGGTGGACGTCGGTTTTCCTATGGCGATGCGTTGAACGGGTCGCGGATCATTCTGGAATTGTTTCGCAGTGTGACTGAACGTTTTGGGATGACGCTCGCGATCGAAGCGCCCTCTGCGGGCGTTTTGTTATCGCCGGTGGAGGTTCGGGATCTCGTCGACAGCCTGTTCTCCGGCCATATCGGATGCTGCGTGAATATCCAGGCCATGGTCGCGGCTGGCGACATGTCAGCAGAGGAAATCCTGGCTGACTGGTCCGAACTGCTCGGAAATCGTGTGAAGTTGTATCGCTGCAGGGCGACAGAGGATGATCGCCCGGGATTGTATTTTCCGGTTTAGATGCACCCCTGAAATTGCGATATCCCCTTATCGGTCTCAATCCTGAGATTCGATATATGGAGAATCGCAGATGGACCTCATGCTTTTGGCTTGCAGTGACTCTTTACTTACGAGAAGCCACGCTTTATTCGCTTACATCGATCCTGGATCTGGCAGCATCCTGCTTCAGTTGATGATCGGAGCCGTCGTCGGTGCCGGGCTGTTTTTGCGCCAGAGCATCGTGCAGAATTACTACAAATTCACCGGACTGTTTCGATCGCGTACTGGGAAAACACCCCAGGACGCCAAGGCTGACTGATCCACAAACCATGACAACGATCAATACCATCATCTCGAAGACCAGTCGCATCACCGCGAATCCAGCACGCGTGGCTGAGACGATCCAGCGGATTCCCGGTTCGTTTCGCGATCCGAGCGGATTTGTATTTACTTGTGAGGGGCGTGTTTTTCGGGCGGTGGATCGGGAATGTCTGGATATTGTGGCTGGGCTGGAAAATGAAGGGGTGCTTCAAAAACTGGCTGACAATGGGCTGATTGTCCGGACCACGATCGTCGGAGATTCCGGGACCGTCTCAGATCCTGAGATGCTTGGGCGGTTGGAGGCTGCTGCTCCGGGGTATGCGGGATTTCTGGAGCACGAGCGGATCGGGACGATTACATATCCTTACGAATGGACGCCGTCGATGCTGGCTGATGCGGGGAAGTTGACCGTGGCGCTTCAACTTCGGTTGCTCGATCTGGGGTTGTCGCTCAAGGATGCGACGGCGTACAACGTGCAGTTTGTAGGGAATAAGCCCGTATTCATCGATATCGCCTCCATCGAGCGTCCGAAGCGACTGGATGTCTGGATCGCCCTGGGTCAGTTTCAGCGTATGTTTGTGACGCCGCTGATCCTTTGCACGCAGAAGGGTCGGAGTCTGCGGTCGTATTTTTTGGCGCATCTTGATGGGTGCGATGTTCGGGAGACACGGCAGGCGTTTGGGCGGTTTGAGCTGCTGCGTCCGGGGTTGTGGCTTGATGTTTCGCTGCCGTATTGGCTTAGTCGCCGGGAATCGCAGTCGGATAATCTGCTGACGACGGGTCGTCGGGATTCTGGTTCCGGTGCGCAAGTCCTCAATCTGCGTCGGTTGAGCGGGAAGCTCGAGCGTCTAGCCGGGCGTTATAATCCTGAGAGCCACTGGACCGACTACACGGACGCGTGCAGTTATTCCGACCTTGGTGACTCGGTCAAGATCGCCGCGATCACTCAATTTTTGCGCAAACACACCCCGCGAACGGTGCTCGATGTGGGGTGCAATACGGGGGTATATTCGAGGTTGGCTTCTGAGCATGGTTGTGATGTGATCGCGGTGGATGGCGATGTTGCGTGCGTTGATCGCCTCTATCGCGACGTTCGCGATGGAGGACGGATCGCTGGTGGTTCAAGACATAGCGTTCTACCGATGTGTGTTGACCTTGCGAATCCGAGTCCTGGGATCGGTTTTCGGAACCTGGAGAGGCCTGGGTTTCTTGGGCGGATCCAGGCTGACTGCGTTTTTGCGCTGGCGCTTATTCACCACCTGTATATTCGCGGTGGTGTCCCGCTGGGTGGGATTTGCGATCTGTTTTCCGATCTTACGAAATCGTTGCTCGTGCTTGAGTTCGTGGGGGCGGACGACCCGATGTACCAGCGTTTGATTCGCTATCGGGAGGATGCGTTTGAGCCGCTGACGCTTGATTGTTGTCGCGACGCCTTCCTGGGGCGGTTTGAGTTGCTTGAGACCGTCGCGATTCCTGAGTCGTCGCGGATGCTGCTGTTTTTGCGTAAGCGATGAGGATCGAGGCGATCGCTGTGAATGGGATAGTGTTTCGCCTCCAGTCACTCGCGGCAGGCGATAGCCTACCCTGCAGCGACATGTGAGGTAATGATATAAAGAAAGAGGCGAGGGGGCGCACGGCGTCGGCACCCCCCTCGCACTGTGACATTGAATGTTTACGGACTACTTTCCACTTTCAGAGCGGCGTCTTCCACTTTTTGAGCAGCTTTCTCGGCCTTCCTCTCCGATTTTCTGGTGGCTCGTTGCTGTAAGGCGTAACCGTTGTATGGGAACAGAAAATTCACTCGAAAAAGCGCCCATCGCTTCCGACTGCCCGAGCACGGCAGGCCACACTCCGGGCAGAGGCTATCCTCGTCTGGGCATCCTTTCAGGCAATACAGACACCCCCAGCAAAGATCCTCCGCAAGTGCTCGCTTCAAAATCTTCTTCTGCCAGAGCCAAAAATACAGGGGCGCAGCCAATAATGGACTAAACACCACGAGGAGGTAAACCGCCGAAGGCCAAACTCGTACGAACCAACTTAGACTACTCATCAAAGGAATCATGTCTGATAAACCAAACCTTTTCGCGTCAGCAACGACTGGTACAAGGCACGCGATAACAAATGGCACAAACGGGACCAAGATAAGCCGGCGAGCAACACCCGGTGGGAAGTTACGAAACTTGGGATCCATCACCAATCAATCGGAATGACGGTACATGTTTCATTGTTATCCACACAATAGCTAAGGTAATCCGCAAAGTGTCCGGCATAGGAAGACATGGCAATGTCCCAAGCTATCTGGTCACATATCTCGTGTTCAAAATCTGCAAAAACACGTCCACCAACTCCACAAACAAAGGCTCCAATGGCGCAACACACAATACCTTGAGGTGGTCCACCGCACCCTGCGAATGCTCCGCCACAACACACTGCCGCAACACCTGCAGCTAGGCCCCAGCCTCCCATCCCCCAGACTAAGTTACAACTTCCCAGTGCAGCATCCAATGCGCGATCTGCCGAAATACGCTTGAAACTCAATACGTTTCCGCAATCTACATTGCTGCCGCTGTCGGTACCGAAATCACTGAGGTCGCGCGGGGGATCATTGTTTAACGACGATGGGACTTCATCTTGCGGGGAACCTGTAAAGGGTGTGCAACCGGTGAGAAATTTCTGATTGCCCTGTCCCTCCGCACAATATTCAAAATCTCCCAATACCATGCGTGCAACGACTTCGGCGTCCCGCTCGGTCTGGAGGTAGTAGTTTGGAACAAGCCTTGTGAATATCACGTCCACATCTTGACCATAATCAAGGTCGAAGTGCATCGTCATACGCATTTTTTTGCCTGCCACCCAAATGCCGCTTGGTGCTTGGAACCAAACAGCTTTTGTGTTTGTGAAGGATGGATCGGGCCTCGGTGCCTCATCGTATGAAACCATGGGAACTGATTCATAACGCACATACAACGAATCCGTAGAGATGCTCTCATACCACGCCTCTATGTTCAGCCCCACGATCGTGTCACCATCCATGATGAGGTTTGCCGAGTCGAGAAGTGAGGCGACACTTGCTTCCGAGGAGTGAAAAGACAAATTCGTGGCGTGGAAAATACGCATTTCACCGTCGCCATAGTCGATTGTGAAAAGCGCGTCCTCCTCCCAATCCCAAGTACCGGACCCGATCGCCTCGGACGGTGGTATGTCCGGGAACCGCCCTACGACCCCGTGACGCAGGCCGCTCATAATCTCGAGTATCGTGAACGGTTCAAACGTATCGACGTTCGGTTCCACCCCCCCCCCCCGCAAAAGCGATGGGCCCGAGACCAAGGGTGTGGACCAGCACGACGACGGTGACATGATGCATCCTCTTCATCAGACGACTTGCCTTCATCAGAAAACCTCCTGTTTTCCTCATTTTCCCGCTGGGGCGAAGTATACCCGCGCAGGCACATCCTTTTTTGCCCGATATGGAGCATATTCCCCAAAGATACGCGGCGTCAAGGGAAAAATACAGTGTGAGTTGCAACTGGGGCGCATGGGGTGACACTTTCGCACACCCCACCTCTGCAGATGCCTGGTCATGGTCCAACCTACCCGGTTGAATGACCGGGGAGGCTGCTGTTTTTGCGCAAGCGGTGAGGTTGAGGCGCTCGCTGTGAATGTGGGATGGCGCCTCGCCTCCAGTGCTTGCGGCAGCAACAGCCTGCCCTACCGCGACAATCGCCTGCCCTGCGGGACGAACAGGGTTCTGGCAGCGTCATGATCCGCACAGCGGACCCTACATGATATCTGGTTCGTGTGGATATCCATGCGTTCAATCCGCACATTCCTTCCTCCATCCTGCGGTTCAATCCGCCGATAATAACGCGTGCGTCGTCACAATTGGCGCGCTTAGACGAGGTTCGCCTGCATTAGCGGACGTTGCTCCGAAAGGTATGGATGCAGAAGACTGACGAGATCAAAACGCTGATTCTGTCTTGGCATTGGCCGCCTGCACAGCGGGCGTCTGCGCGCGTTCTGGGGACACTGTTTCGGTCTGCCCGGCCTGGTCGGTTCCGTGTGGTGACACGCTCACCATTGGATGCAGGAAGCTGTGAAAGTTCGGGAAGCGGTGGAAGTTCGATCGGTCGGGATGGGTCTGACGCGCTTGAATGTGTCGTGCCCTCTGTTCGGGTGCCGTGGTGTCTTCCGGACGCTGCTCCGATTTCGTGGCGTATGATGCCCGCAGTCTGGCGTGCGATGGGTGCGATGTCGCTGGCTGCTGAGGATGTTTGTCGGTCTTGGCAGCCTGATCGGTTGATGGTGGTGTATCCGCATCGGTTTGGGTTACTGGCTGGGTGGCGACTGTCAAAGCGACTTCGTCTGCCACTGGTGTTGTATATGCATGATTTGCTGGCTGAGGGGATTGCGTTTCGGAATCCGTTTCGGCGTGCGTTCTGGCGGTGGGTTGATGGCCGCGTGCTGGAAGATGCGTGGATGATCGTGGTGCCAACGGAGGAATTTGCGGATCACTACCGGCGTCGTGGATTGTCGCAAGTCTGGGCGCTGCCGCATTGTGTTCCGGAAGATGTTCATCCTACGCCGCCGCCCGCATGTGGTGACACGTTGAAGTTGCTATACAGCGGTCTTGTATATGAGCCGCACATTGATGCGGTTCGTGCGTTTGTGTCTGCGACCCGGGATATGGACTGCGTAGACGTTTCGTATCACAGCAATCCGGATGGGTGTGATGGTTTGATGCGTGATGTTGGTGCTCGCTGGTTATCTCATGATGCATCTGTTTCGGCGCTTCATGATGCTGACGTGCTGGTTCTGCTCTTGGGTCGGAACTCTCCCTGCCCGGTGGAGGTTCAAGGTTGTTTTCCCTCGAAGTTGATGGAGTATCTGGCGGTTGGGCGTCCTGTTCTGGCGATCGTTCCGCGTGGTTCCTTCGTGGATCGGTTTATCCGAGAGCATGGTTGTGGGATCAGCGTCACGGAACACGACCCTGCGAGCATCCGCGTTGCGATTGAGCGTCTTCGGGATCGGGCGACCCGGTTGTCGATGTCTGAGGCTGCTCGTGAGACGGCGTTGAAACATCGGAGCGCCGACTGGATGCCGTCACTATCGCGTCGGTTGCGTGATGGACTTGTGCGGGACACATCCGGGCGTGCATACCACAATGGTGTATCGAATGAACCTATCCGAATAGACCCTTGCGAGGTGATGGATCATGCTGCCGCTTCGTAGTGTCGCGTTCCTGATGTCGTTTTTTGGTATGTCGACGTTATCGCTGATGGTGCCGATTATGGGTGCTGCGCACTACATCATGATTTATCTGGTGTTCCCGGAGCATGCATGGTGGCATCGTTCCATTGAGCAGCTTGGTATTCGTTATTCCATGACGGCGGCTTCGTGCATGATGCTTGGGATGCTGGTGAATTTGCCCCGGTTGCCTTCACTTCGTCCGATGTTGAACCTGACTGACGTCAGCATGATTGGGTTGACGATTGTCGTGCTGCTGAGTGAGTTGACGGGTCTGACCCCATCACCGCTTGGGATTTATCTGACAGAGAAATTTGTCAAGATGATGATTTTTGTTTTTTGCCTGACGCGTCTGACTGCGACTCGGAAGAACTACACGATCATCATGTGGGCGCTTGTTCTTGGGAGTCTGTATATCGGATATGACGCGTGGACTGCACCGCGTGGATCGTTTGAGACGAGTGGTCGCCTGGAGCATGTGGGTGGTCCTGATTTCCGTCATTCATCGGGTCTGGCGGCACATATGGCTGCGATGCTTCCGCTTCTTGCTGCGGTGTTCATGACGTGTAAATCCTGGATGGCGCGTCTGGTGGTTGGTACTGCTGGAGCATTGACGGTGAATACGATTGTTCTGTGTCGCACTCGATCTGCGTTCATTGGATTGTTTGTGGGCGGGATTGTTGCGATTCTGCTCGCTCCCAAGAGGCATCGGATGAAAACCGTTGCGACGCTGGTGATTGCTCTCAGTTGTGCGTACACGTTGACAGACAGTCATTATTGGGACCGGATGATGACGTTGAACAGTCCGAATATTGTGTCGACGGATCAGTCGGCCACAATTCGGATAGAGATATGGAAGTCTGCGTTCGAAATTATCCGTGAACACCCACTTGGGGTCGGGATTGGGAATTTCGAGCCTACGATCGCCAGAGTGAACCCGACCCTTGGATCTCGGGCTGCTCACAACTCGTTCATTCTATGCTGGGCTGAGCTTGGTATTCAGGGGCTTGTACTCTTTTTGATTATCGTCATCGGAGCCATGGTTCAATCGTGGCAGTGCAAGCGGTGGGCGATGAAGACTTCCGACCCGAAATGGGTTCAATATATGTCGTATGGATTGATCTTGTCGTTGACGGTCTCGATTACGACACAAATGTTTACGGAGCGTTTGTATACGGAGGCGTTCTGGTGGATTCTGGCGTTCCCTGGCTGCCTGAAACGCGTGATCCTGGGCGAGATGGCGATGGCGAACTCGTTTGTGGTGGAAAGTTTCGATGATTGCCGACCTGAACTTGAAGGAACGTATACGCCGTCCGGTGGTATTGCACGTGGTGCATTCGCTTGAATGTGGCGGTATGGAGCATGGCGTTCTGGAGCTTGTGCACCGTGGTGATTCATCACGCGTGCGGCAGGCGATTTGCACGATGCGGTCTGCCGGTCGACTGGCGTCGCGTGTTCCGGGCGAGGTCTCTCTGTCGTGCCTGGATGTCGTCGGATCCAGTCGTTTTGCGTGGATGCGACTGGTCTCGTTGCTGCGGAGGTTGAGACCTGACGTGGTGCATGCGCGGAATTTGAACACATGGACGGATGCGTTGCTTGCGTCTGCATTTGTTCCGGGCGTGCGGTGTGTTCTGGGGTTTCACGGGCTGGAGCGCGAGGGGGCGTTGCTTGCGAAGATGGGTCGGCGTGCTCGATGGCTGGGATTGCGCAATCGTCGATTTACAACCGTGTCGGAGGCTGGTTTTCTGGAACTGGTTGACGCATTCGACATACCGGAAGAGCACATTTCGATTCTTCCCAATGGCGTGGACATGTCGCGGTTTCATCCGCCAACATCGGAGGACCGGGAGATTGCACGGCGATCGCTCGGTCTGGATCCGAACGAGACAGCCTGGGTGATGGTCGGATCGCTGGTTGACGTGAAGAATCACCGGCTTGCACTGGCGGCGATGCGTCAGGTCAGCCCGAGGGAGGGCAAGGTCCGATTGCTGCTGGCTGGTGATGGGCCTCTGCGAGAGTCGCTTGAGTGCGAGGCTGCGACACTATCGGACTCTGTGCGTGTGGACTTCCTGGGCAGGCGTGACGACGTTGTGCCAGTGTTGCATGCTGCGGATGGTTTTCTGCTGTGCAGTCGCTACGAACAGATGAGTCGGGCGTTGCTTGAAGCGATGGCGTGTGGGGTGCCGTGCGTTGTCACTGACGTGGGTGATAATGCATCACTGGTTTGTGACGGTCCGTGTGGGCTTGTGGTACCTGAGGGTGATGTTGCGGCGATTACAGACAGGATCGAAAAGATGACGTCTGATGCGGATTTTCGGAATTCCTTCAGGCGGTTGGCAGCGAATCGGGCTGGGTCGGAGCATGATGTTCGGTTGATGGTGGAGCGGTATACGAGGTTTTATGAGACGATCATCGCTGAACAAAAGGAGGGGTGTGTTTCATGTGCGGCATCGCTGGCGTAGTACGCTTCGGCGGTTTGCAGGACGAGGATCGGCTGGCTGCTTCGCGTGGTTTGGTGCGGGTGTCGCATCGCGGTCCCGACGGTGAGGGTGTGCATGACGACGGTATCGCAGTACTTGGGCATCGGCGACTTGCAATCATCGATCCGGCGGGTGGGCATCAGCCTATTGGCAATGAAGATGGATCGATATGGGTGACAGCCAACTGCGAAATCTACAACCATCGCGTGCTGCGTGAGGAGCTGGAGGCTGGCGGGCATCGATTTCAGACTGGAAGTGATGCGGAAGTGCTCGTGCATCTATATGAGGCGTATGGCGACTGTTTCGTGGAAAAGCTGCGTGGGATGTTCGCGTTCGCCTTATGGGACAATCGGCGGCGGCGTCTCCTTCTGGTGCGTGATGCGATTGGCGTTAAGCCGTTGTATTTTGGGTCAATCGGTCTCGGATCCTGTGCAACTGAAGGGGTGGTTTTCGCATCGCGGCTTGATGCTGTGATCGAGCATCGTGAGATTCCACGACGGGTGGATGAGGCTGCCCTGCATGAATATCTGACGTATCACTATGTGCCATCGCCACGGACAATCTTGCGGGATGTCTGTCAATTGTCGCCGGGGGAGCGTGTTGTGATATCGGCGGAGGGTACGTCACGAACGACCTACTGGGATGTATCGTTTGCTGAAGAATCGCAGCGTTCCGAGGAGGCGTGGTGCAGGCGGATTCGCGATGGTCTTTCCGAAACGGTGCGGACACACCTTGTATCGGACGTTCCTGTGGGTGCATTTCTAAGCGGCGGACTGGATTCAGGCGCAATCGTCTGGAATATGGTGCAGGTCCATGGGGCGGGTTTTGATTCGTTTACTGCTGGATTTGATGATCCGGAATTTGACGAACGGATTGAAGCGGGCGCTTTGGCTGACCGTCTTGGCGTTCACCATCACGCGTGCATGGTTCGCCCGGAAGCGACGCATGTGGTCGAGACGATTTCGGAGGTATTTGATGAGCCGTTTGCAGATCCGTCGTCCATCGCGACACACGCGGTGAGTGGTCTTGCATCGGGGATGGTTAAAACGGTGTTGTCTGGGGATGGGGGTGACGAATTATTCGGGGGATACACCCGGTACATCCGTCGACATCGGCAGAGAAGTGTCACGAACGTGTTGCAGCGATTCGGTCGCATTGATGGATTGCGGAGATTGAGAGAACTGGGTGGAGCGTCGCAACCGTGGAGTAGTGGGCTGAAGCGGTTGTCTGCTGCACTGGATGGCCTGTCCGCTGATGATGATTTCGCACACTATCTGGGGATGGCGTGGTATCACCCCTGGGACACGGTTTCACTGCTTCGCCCTGAGACAGTCGAGCGTCTCGGGGATCATGATCCTTACAACGTGTTGCGTCAGCATTTCGCGGCATGTGATGCACAGAATCCGCTGGGACGGGGTCAATATGTGGACATGAAGACGTGGCTGGCGGATGGGGTCTTGTGCAAAGTGGACCGGGCATCGATGGCGCATGGTCTTGAGGTACGCGTGCCACTGCTTGACACACACTGGGTACAGTCCATGGCGGTCCTGCCTGCATCCTTGAAGATTCGCGGTGGGCGGGGCAAGTATATCCTGCGGGAAGCGATTCGTAGTCAGCTTGGCGAGCAAGTGTCATCTGGGCGTAAAAAGGGCTTTGAAGCACCCATGGACGAATGGTTTCGTGGACCGCTGCGGGAGATGGTGCAGGATATTCTGCTTTCTCCCGACGCACGGATTTATGAGTGGCTTGGAGCGGATGCGGTGGGACGATGCTGGCGGACGTTTGTAGCATCGAAAGGGAGTCGACTGGGTGCGCGCCTCTGGGCGATGCTGATGCTGGAGCTGTGGTTGCGACGACACATCCCTGCAACGGGCGGCCTGGCGTCGGGATCAAGCCAATCTGGTTTCACCGGGAAATTAAAGCTGGAAACTGAGGAAGCTGTGGTAGCTGTCGAAGCTGTGGAGACGGTATCGTGAACATTGTGAGCATGAGTTTATGTTATCCTTCTGAGGAAGCTCCGTACGCCGGATTGTTCGTTCGATCGCGGTTGCAATCGCTCGCCCAGTCGAATCATGTGCGCATGGTACATCCGATTCCAACACCGTTCTGGTTGGGGCGTCGCGGGGTGAAGAAGCTTGAGGGTCCGCCACCGGTCTGGCGGGTGGTGATGCCCTATCTACCGAAGTTTGGCAAACCACTTAACCCATATTTATATGCTCGCTCGGTCATGCCACTGGTCCGGGACTTCAAGCAGCGTGACCAGGTTGACATCATTGACGCACACTTCAGCTGGCCTGACGGTGTGGCTGCTGCGCGGGTGGCTGGGGCGCTGGGCATACCCTATACAGTGACGCTTCGCGGCGTTTTGAACCGATACTGTCAGAATTTCTGGAAGCGTCGATCCATCGTGAGTTCACTTCAGGGGGCGAGTGGTGTGATTGCAGTGTCATCTGCTCTGAAAGAAGACGCTGTTCGACTTGGCGTGCCGGCGGACCGGGTCCACGTGATTCCGAATGGTATTGACAGCGAAGTGTTTCGGTATGGCGATCAGAGTGCTGCCCGCCAAGCCCTGAATCTTCCACGCGATGAGACGATCCTCATCACCGTCGGTCACTTGTGCAGGCGGAAGGGTTTTCATCGCGTCCTGAGGGTGCTTCCCAAACTGCTGCAGGAACATGGGAAGCTGCGCTATGTGATGGCAGGGGGCGAGGCAGCTGAGGGGCGATTCGAGCGACGACTTCGCGCGATGGTGAAAGAACTCGGCCTGGAGGATCGTGTCACGTTCACAGGGCATTTGGAACCCACCACCATCGCGACGTGGTTACAGGCTTCGGATTTATTCGTCCTGCCCACAAGCAACGAAGGGTGGTGCAATGCGCTGGGAGAGTCGATTGCGTGCGGCGTGCCTGTTCTGGCGACGGATGTTGGGGGCAATGGTGAAATTGTGTCGCCGACGAGCGGCTTGCTGATTCCCATGGGAAGCGATCGGGCGTTGTTGGCCGGAATCAATAGAATGCTGAATGCGCGTCCGCATCGGCTGTCCATTGCGCGGGCATTCCCGATTCGCACATGGTCGACCGTAGCGAGTGAAACCTCGAGTGTGATGCGGAATGCATTGCATCGAAGCTCGGAGAGGAGAATGCAGGTGCGTCAGATATCCAGTCCTGCCCCCGCGTAGTGATCTCGGTGCAATGGAATATATCGTGGCGAAACTTCATCGGACCTGGCGATTTGTCGATATTCGTGCATGAGCACAGCCATCGAAATAGGACCAGCCAGTGGGGTATTTGAAGACGTTCCTGTGCGTGCAGACGCAGAGGTCCGAGAGAGCCTGGACGTACTGAGCGACCTGTATAACTACAACCATTGGCTTTACAATAAGATTCGCCCATTCATCTGCGGGCGGGTCTGCGAGATCGGTTGCGGGATCGGAAACATCACGCAGTTCCTGTTGAATCATCCGGAGGTCGTCGGCGTGGAACCCTCGTCCGCGTCGTGTTGTGCTGCTCAGGAACGGTTTGATGCGCATGCCAATGTGCGCATCGTGGGGCGGTTGCTCTCTGATGCGCCATGTACTGAGCTGTCCGCCAGTCACTTCGACACGGTGATGTGCCTGAACGTTCTGGAGCATATTGAAGATGATATCGATGCTCTTTCGACGATGCGCAAGTTGTGCAGAACCGGTGGAAAAATCGTGATTCTTGTACCGGCACATCAGGGGATTTATGGCGGCCTTGATGAAACGCTGGGGCATTATCGGCGATACAACAAGCGGTCACTGTTACGCGCCTTTGAACAGTCGGGTATTGCGGTCCAACGATCGTTTTACCTGAACGCGATCGGATTTTTCGGGTGGTGGTGGGAAAGTCGATGCCTCGGACGCAGGGAACTGTCTCGGGAGAAGGCACGCGTGTTCAACCGACTCGTACCGTTCATCGACGCCATGGAACGCATCATACCGCCACCCTTTGGGCAGTCCATCGTCATGGTGGGTACACCTGCGAACAACATCGAACGCGTCCCAGTTGAAACCTGCGAAGAGACAGGCATTGGCGAGAACGTCGAAACTGACGATGGTGTGAGATCGTGACACTTCCGCGCACACACAACCGAATATGGTTAGCACTGTACATCCTCAGCCTGCTCATTTATATGACGCAATCCGAATCCATTCGACAATTTGCGAGCGAATTTGTCCGGTTGCTGGGCAAGGTCTGATTATGAGTGACAAGGTTTGAGTCTGGTTTTATCGGACTTGACTGCGCGATATCCATTCACATTCTGCCTGACCTAACGTGTAATTGATGTGTCCTGCGTGGACACTGTCGCCCCGGCACCCTGGGCCACTCTCTGCTTCATTCCCATGTTTCGAGTGCCGATGAAGCACAGTGGTGGTCCTGGGGAGGACCGCAGATGACCCATGTTAGAGGAGCTGAGGCTATGCTTGGTGTTGACAAAGAATTCTTCCTTCAAATTTCGGGCGAGTCTGATCGCCGCATCCTCCACCCTGCCAAAGTCGTCGGTGTAAGCGACGGTCTATACACCGCCGAATTCGAAGAAACAGATATCGAGGTTGAAGCAGAGCAGGAGATTCTCGTTTTCTACAACCAGAAGCGCGATTTTGTGAAGCAGGCAGCACGCGTGACAGATGCTCCTCAGGAGGAGTCTGCTCTTCAGGAGGAGTCGCCCGAAACACCAGGAACCTTTACTTTTGAAACGCTGGGCGACGTGGTTTCGGCGGAAAACCGGGAGTGCTATCGCGTTTCGACCGTCATGTCCGAGCTAACCGCAATTTTTGGTGAGGAGCGCGATTGCGCGATTCTCGACATCAGCAATACTGGTTTTGCCGTCTCATCCAACAAACTACATGAAGTTGCAAGCATCGTCGAGGTAATCCTCAATCACGATGGAGTGGAGTATACAGGAACCGTGTGCATCCAAAGCGTCCGCGAACTGCACCGGGGCAAAATCCGATATGGCGTGAGCTGCATCGCAGATAAGTCCATACCCAACGACCTGCTAGAGGGTGTTCGACGCATGAGCATTACCACCCAGCGTGATCAGCTACGCCGCCTGTCTGCAGCCTGCTGATCGCTTCCATCGCGTGCTTCCATCGCGTGCTTCCATCGTGTGCTTCCATCGTGTGCTTTCAACGTGTAACGGTTCATCACTGTTGATCTTGTTGTTCTGAGGTAAGGGTTGACCGGTCTGAAGGTGAGCGGGTCAATGCAAGCTCCCTCACCCTGAACAACCTGCGCGGTTGACCGAAGACTGGTCCAGTGTCGCCTGTGCTGTCATAGACCTTCTCAAACCCACTCCTCGTCAACCATGCAGGATCTTCCAGGCCGGAAACAAAGATGTAGTCCGGTGCAAAGTCTGCCACAGCGTCCAGGTGTCTGGACTCTCGAGAAGGATCAGATTGAGACGCCAGTTTCTGCTCCCACGCGGACGGTCCAACGACCTGGTTGGTCCTTAAAATTCCGGACAGCGCATAGTTCTTCGTATGCGCGTCCAGATTCAGGATAATCGATCCTGTCGGGAGCGTGTCCACCATGGACGGAATTTCATAGAAGGTTGACCGATCCTGTACCGAATCCTTGAACCGGCCCAGCATGTTTTTGGCTGGCATGAGAGTCGCGACGATTCCGGTAACACTCAATGACGTTGTCAACGCAACACCCAGCCAACGTGGGTAACGGTATGCAACGCGCTCGACGAACCAGGCTGCGAGTATTGTGGATAGAAGAATCATTGGGAGGATGAATCGAAACGTCTGATGACAAAGGGTCGCAAACAGAAGTGGCCCCGTACCAGCGAGCGCAAGAACCACAAGTCGCCATCGGCGGGAACCTCGCCGAGCATTCCAGAACGCGGGCAGGGTGACACATGCGAGTACGCCGAGTGGTACAAATGTCGCAAATGTCGCCCCCAGACCATCCCCCACACCGTAATGGTATCCAACGGAGCGATGCTCATGCCAAGGATATGCCCACCATCGTCGAATCTGCGTCAGGATAGGGCGTTCGGGGAAATAAACGCTCGCGTCCACGCCATCGAACAATGCCACATTTCCGACATTCACCGCCATCGGATAAACCGGGTTGCCCGTGAGAACTGCGTTTCGGACGTACCAGAATGAACTGCATAGTGCGATGGCTGTGACGAATATGGCAAGAGATTGAACCGTCGCACCAGGTCCTGAACGAGAACACATCTCCGGTCGACGAAACATCAAAGGCAGTATCGCAACAATGACCAGCAGCATGAACGTCGCTGGAATGAAGGTCAGCTTGCTGCCAAGCGCGATCCCGCAAGCCAAACCACCGATGAACATCAGCCGACGCCGCGATACCGCACGCTCGATTTCCGACGACCACATGATCGCCAGCAGGGCACACAACCAGGCATTGGTCGCAAAAAGGTCAACATAGGTCGAGAAGGCCTGAAACATCACCATCGGCAGACTCAACGCCATACAGGCAGCGATGGTGCGACCCACTTGGCGCATGCCCAGGCGTCCCGCAATTGCATACACAACGACAGCCGTCAGAAACGCCTGTGGGACCATCGCAATACTAACAACGCGCTCCAACCCGGCACCGAGGAGCACGAATGCGAAGACCATACCATTACCGGGGAAATTTTGCGTAATCTCGCCATGGTTCAGACCAGCGTTTCTTGTCTGAAGCCAACGAACCGTCATCGGAAGGTGGTAGTGCAAACCATCCCAGCCGGTCGGCGGGCGAAACACCGCATCTGCGAGAAACACACAGTACGCCCCGAACACCACCAGCATGGGAAACCACAACCACAGAACACGCGTACGACCGTCCGCATGAGCGACGACATGTCGCTTCGGACTGATACCGGTACCAAGCACCAGCAGCACAACAGTCAGCGTAAGCACATACACGCTCGCAAGGTAGTGCGGTCGCACCCAGGCATCGCCAGTGATCAGCCAGGCGAAACCAATCATCTGAAACGCCGCAAGCAGGCACCCCGTCGCGAGCGTATACCCAATCACCCACCCGTCTGCGGTTTCGAAAACTCCAAGCCGCCAGGCCAATCGTCGCCCCCAGAACAACCCGTAGACCCACACACCCATCACCACAACCAGACTGATCGTATGTTGCCCGGATGAGAAAATTTCGCCCACAACCACGGCCCTTATACTCCTGCAGTACCAATACCACCAACGGCAAACAAAGAAAGACCAAACGGGAGACGTCCTCGCCGCATCAGATGCCGCTCAGCCTTGAATATGCACTCAAGAACAGGCGACAGTCTCGATTTTAACTCAAAGTGATGCCCCACATGGCGAACGTTACGCCACGCGATCGCTGGAATAAGCAACGGACTCAGCAGGGTATTGAAGTACGACGAATGCACGCTGGAAAAACCAGACTCCGCCAGACAGCCTCTGAGTAACGTCTCAGAATAACGCCGACGGTGCTCGTTGATTTCATCATGCACGCCAAACAACCAGGGCAGCGCGGGAACAGTGATGACAACCTTACCACCTGGCTTCAACAGAGAACGAACACATCGGAGCGCCGCCACATCGTCGTCAAGATGCTCAATAACATCGAACAGACAGATGGCATCGAAGCTGCCAAGTTTTGCAGGAAAAGTGTCCGGAAATCGTCCAAGATAAACAGGACAACAAGCACGTTGCCTGGCCTCGCGAACAGCATCCGGGCAGGAATCCACGCCAACCGCATCACCAAACGAACGCAAAGCCGACAGAAGTGTCCCAGCCCCGCAACCAACCTCAAGAATGCGCAAATCCCTTCGACCACCGAACACACGCTCAAACTCAGACAGTATGATGGCGTGACGCGCACGATACCACCAATGTTCACGCTCAAGGGCAAACGTTTGAATTTGATAGGAAATCTGCACGGTTTAGCTGTCAGGCACGATGGCCCGTTCCTCCATGGCCTGTTGATGCGACGGAACCGCACCATCGGCTATCGCGTGAAACATCTTATCCGTACTCCAGCCAGCCACGCCTGTACCTTGCATACTCCCACCAACGCCAGGTGTGGCGGAGGCAATGATGTAGGTCGGACGATGCTTCACCTCAGCATAGGTTCGCCCAATATATTCCCCGATAATACCAAGCCCCATCAGGTTCATCCCACCAAAGCAAATGACCAGAAAGACAACCGTCGTCCAACCCGCAACATCAATATGCCCGAACAACCGCATCCCAAGCACAACCAGAAGATACATAACACTCGTGAGGACAGACAGAAATCCAACACCTGTTGCAATCCGAAGCGGTGCCCATGAAAAATCGAGGATTCCGTCCATCGCAAGCCGCATCAACTTGGCAAAGGTATACTTCGGCTCACCATACGCCCGCGCCCCACGCGCAATGGGTACACCAGTCTGCCTGAATCCAACCCAGGCCCGAAGACCGCGAACGAATCGATTCCGCTCAGGAAGCTGGTTCAGACAATCCACAACACGACGACCCATCACGCAAAAATCACCAGCGTCGTCGGGAATACTCCCACCACTAAGCCTATGGAGAATGCGATAGAACAACCAATAGGATAATCGCCGCACAAAACCCTCTTTGCGATTGTATCGTATCGCATACACAGTATCGTAACCTTCGTCCCACATACGCATCAGCTCTGGAATCGATTCTGGCTCGTCCTGCAAATCACCATCCATCACCACAATCGCATCACCACACGCAACCTCCAGACCGGCTGTCACAGCAGCCTGATGCCCAAAATTACGCGCAAGAAATATGCCATGCCAACGCTCATCCTCAGCCGAGTATTCCTCAATCAGACCACGCGTACGATCGGTACTCGCATCATCCACAAAATAAACATCATACCGCCCACCAAGCTGCTCCAGAACGGATCCCAGACGCAAACGCAACTCCGGAAGACAAGCCTCTTCATTACACACCGGGATGACAATGCCAATATGTGTCATACTTCCTCCAAAACGAAACCACTGCTCAGATCCATCCGCATCGAATGCCATCACAGGCTCGACGACAGCAGAACACGCAAATGCGATGGCAATTGCACCAGTGGACGTAATCTGTTTCTAACCACCATCCCTGTTCGCAATATTGGATGGCGCAGCATTCCCCTCAATCAGCACAGACCCCTCAGTCAACACAGATTCGAAAAACTCAGACTCGAAAAACTCAGACTGAGACGCAAAAGCCTGCACATTGCCAGTTGAAGGACCAACGCGATAAACCATGACACCACCATGCTCGAACACCAGAGACACACGATCTGGCATATGAATTGGATGCTCAGACACGAAATAATCAACAGCATACTTATCCAGAATCAAAGACCGCTCATCCGACTGGGCATCGGAATAAAACCGATCAAGATCACTCAGCAGTGGAGCAGTATCGTAAAAAGTTTTCCACGCCTCACCATTCTCAAGCACCAGTCGACGCCCGGTCAGCAACCCAGCCGGAGACCTCCCCTCGCGATAGGACGGTATCATCACAAGCGCGTCGCTGGGCGAAGTGTCTCGAATAAATCGGTAGCAGGCATACATGTCCTTACCGACAACACCACTTCCAACACGCGTACTCCAAAGCGCTGTACGACGCAAAGCCAACACATTGTCCACAAACACAGAAGCACAGAATAACGCCACAATCACAACCGCCGAACCACGCCGGCGAAACATCCAGCCCGCAATATCAACCACAACAGGTCCCATCAGACACAATCCAAGCGCCAATACCAGAAAGAGATTGTGCATGGAAACATTCCAGATCGCACCACGCTGAACCGGAAGCGCGACCAGCCCGGCAATAAGAAACAAGATCATCAGGAGCAATGTTCGATCAACCCAGCACAAGGCGCGATCACCCCGCCCAAATTGAAATCGCCATGCAAGATACAACATTGAAAACAACACGGTATGAAACCTGAACACAACGCACGTCAGCAGCATGATCGGCCATTTCAAAACGATCGGCCAACCATCTACCCACATCCGGAATACGCTGTCCGGTGCAAACTTCAATTCCCACCACCACGACAGAAACATCCCCGGACGCATCAGCAGATCCGGCCCCATGTCAGCCGACGCGATGTCAAACAACCGAACAACCCCGATAACCACCAGCACCCCAACACAAACACCCAGCCAACCCCACTCACGACGGGGATAAAGCATCAGAACCGCAACCGTCGTCACTGCTGGCACCACGACAAGGGCGTAGTTGGCCTTATACCAGAGCAGTGACATCGCAAGGACGACCGCAAGCGTAAATATGCGACCAGCAGAATCCTTCCCCAACAGGGATAAACAGTACAGAATGAGAAAAACACCCATCAGCCCAAAAGCTGTCGGATAGCTCAAAAAAAGGTATACCATCAAGCCGTTCGCGAACATCTGAATCCCGAAAAACCCCGAAAACGCAAGCAGACACACCATACTGCTCAACCCGGAAAGACGTCCAAATCGACCGCATATGGCAAGGAAACATCCCAGAGAAATCAGAAAATAACGAAGAGGCAACGCAAGATAAAAATAAGCATCATTCGTACTGGCTCCGGATACGCGACGAAGCAAATCGCACCAGACATCCGGCATCTGATGGTACGCCCACTTGTCAGCCCCAGCGATAAACGGAATCGTATGAGCGGGCACACCACGACTCAGCTCGCCCACAAGCATGGCATGGAGAACATGGTCCGAATAGGGCATCACATGAACGTCACCGTCACGAAACTCCACAATGGAAAGCGACAAACTCCAGAGAACGACGAACCCGCAGCCAGCCCACATCACGATCGCGACAACCGGAGACAAATTGGCACACAATGCCGAAACCGAAACCCACTGCTGAACGATAAACACGATCAGCAGCAGAACCGATACTCCAAAGAACACCCAGAACAACCACGCAAGCCCAACCCAGCTGCACACAAACCAGACGGGTGGCGTCATCAGTGTACCAAGCAGCAGCCACGCTATCACACTCTCCAGAGACACCATGCTCCGGAGACCAAATACAAATCGCCAGACGACATATCCCGGCGCAACACCCAGCAGCAGAAGACCCAGAACGCCTCGACCGCTCACACGCCAGTCCAGCCCAAACCAGACCGATAAATACACAATGAGCACAACAGGACACAAAATCAGAGACGACACGCCAAACCAGTCACGGAACAGACGCTTCACCCCACGCCCGCTCAGAATGCCTGAGTCCGGTAAATCTCCCAAATCCTCTGTGAAACCACGACATCTCATCCCGGTGTTATCGGCGTCTGATAATCTCGTCTTTTGGAATGGATCACGCCATTATCGCGGTCGATAAGCAAGCATCACGAGTGACCCGAACCAGCCGAGTGACCCAAACCAGCATCGAGCGATTCAAATGCTAACACAACTCAGCACCACACAACTCAAACACACACAACTCAGACACACACACAACGCAATCCTCACACGCGACAAGACTGCGCAAAAACTGCGCGTCCAGCTCATCCATCCGCCACAACGCGTCTCCGCCGCAAACCTCGTATCATCCGTCGCGATCCCACCGCTCGGACTCGCATACCTGACCGCCACCCTCGAACAGGCAGGACACCGGGTATCGGTCATCGACGGCGTCGGCGAAGGACTCGGACAGGTTTTTACACAAAACGACAAAACAATGCAGGGACTGACATTCGACGAAATCCTCGATCGAATCGACCCGGAAGCAGACCTCATCGGCATGGGCATCATGTTCTCATGCGCCTGGCCACCACTCCGCGATCTGGTGAACAAAATCAAGTCTCGCTTTCCTGCCACACCGATCGTCTTAGGGGGTGAACACCCCACCGCACTACCCGACCTGGTCTTCGAGCAATCCCCAACCGACTACATCGTCACCGGCGAAGGGGAGGAAACGCTGCTGGAACTCTGCGACAGAATCGCACAGATGAAGAAACGTACACTTTCAGACAACACGCAAGCTTCGGCAAAAACTGCGCTTCCTGTTGTGACGGACATTCCCGGCACGATCGCCCGTTCGGAAGGGCAGATCGTCACCAATCCGCGTCGCTCGCGCATCCGAAACATCGACGACATCCCATTGCCCGCATGGAGATATTTCGATGTGTCAAAGTACATTGAGCACCGTCAGCCGCACGGCAGCGCCGACGGCAGATCCATGCCCATGCTCGCCACCCGAGGCTGCCCGTACCAGTGCACCTTTTGCGGATCGCCGGGAATGTGGGGAACGTCGTGGCGACCGCGGAGCGTCGATCAGGTCATCGACGAAATGGAACTCTATATGCGCAAATACGGCGCGAACGATTTCCATTTTGAAGACCTGACCGCCGTTGTTCGCAAAGACTGGATCCTCGAGTTCTGTCGCGAAATAATCAAGCGTGACTTGAACGTTTCGTGGCAGCTTCCATCTGGAACGCGCAGCGAAGCCATCGACACGGAGGTCGCCAGCGCGATGTATGGGGCTGGCTGCCGGCAGTTTTCCTACGCGTTTGAATCCGGATCGCCGGAGATGCTCAAGCGGATCAAGAAGAAGATCCACATAGATAGTGCTTTCGCATCAGCCCGCGACGCCATCAAAGCGGGGATCCGTGTGCAGTGCATTTTCATCTACGGATTTCCTGGTGAGACGTGGAAACAGATGCTCCAGACGTATCTGACGATGCTGCGATGCGCGGTGACTGGGTTCAGGGAGGTGTCGATCTGTGCGTTGTCGCCACTGCCGAATACCGAGCTTTTCCGTCAGATTCACGCGGATACGCCGATCGAATTATCGGACGAATATCTCGACTCGATCTTCGGATACCTCAGCATCTGGCAGCAGAAAAGCTGGAATCGACGTGTTCCGAACACGCTCCTGCGGATGATGATTCTCTTCAGTTTTGCGAGTTTTTTCGCGGTGTCCTTCGCCGCTCGGCCTGGGCGTATTCTGGAAGTCGTGAAGGGGATGTTCACGACGTCGTCTGGTGGAAAATTCGTTCGGGTCCTCAAAGGACTTCTGGGCAACGCCCGCGTCATGCGGCAGCGTCAAGCGGGGTCTACCAACGTGTCGACCTCCCACATCATGTCTTGATGGAGGATGTCAGAGTGACAGATTGTGGCACGGTATGGATGGATGGCGAAGCAGGTACAGGCGGCGAGGATGGTACAGGCGGTGGAGCAGATACAGGCGGTGGAGCTGGTACAGGTACCGTCACGCTCGATCGCGAAGCACCGCGTACTTCCTACTGGCGTGAGGCTGCGCGGGGGGTTAAACGTGCGATGCTCGCGGATCGAGATGTACCGCTGGCTGGCATGACGTTTCGACTTGCGTATGAAGCTCGCGGTGAGCAGGAGCAGGCGGATTATGCGTTCCTGCGTCGTTGTGCGACCGATAAACACTGCGTTCTCGACATAGGTGCGAACGTTGGAGCGTCCGCTCTGGTGATGCTGTCAGACATGCATCCATCCGGGAATCTATACGCCATCGAACCATCGGAGGCGTCCTGTCTTGTCATCCGTGAAAACGCGCGTTTGAACGATGCTTCCGAGCGTATCCACATCGTCAATGCCCTGGCGGACCGAACATCCGGGCGACTCGTCGCGTTTCACTGGGACCATATTTCTCCACAATCGTCCACTGTTCTGCCTCCACGGAATGCTCGCAGTATTCCCATGTTCAAGAGCACCATCGCGATGGATGACCTCGTTTCGCACTATGATATTCAGCCCGATCTCATCAAGATCGACGTTGAGGGTGCGGAGCAAGGGGTTCTGCAGGGATGTTCTGGCGTGCTGCGGGCGTTGAAACCGATGATTGCGCTCGAGCTTCACGCCTGGACTGGTATGACCGTGGGCGACAATGCTGCATCGATTCTCTCGATTCTCTCCGAGGCTGACTACCAGATGATTCGCCTGCGCACGAAGCGGGTGGTCACGGGCAGCGGCGACTTCGCCGGGATTACAACGCCGGAATCATCCGTGCAATTTCGCAGCCGCGTCCTATGCGTTCCGAACGAGATCGGTCCCCCGGAGTGGCTGGCTGATTTCGATACGACGACTCTCTGATGTATCGCCATGCCTCCTGGATGAATTGGGCTGAGTGGTGCATGTCTCCAGACTTGGGGGATGCGAAAAGCGCTTGCACGATGTATTCAACGTCGCCATGGGGGGGATGCACGACGTATCGTCGCCTCCCCCACCTCTGAAGAGGTGGGCCACCCGGCTCTGATGTCGATCCGAACGCACGTTAAGTCGCCTGTACAAACGACCGATATTCAACGCGTGTCTACTGAAACCAGGAACATCGCACCGCTCGTTGTCGCCCCCGACGACTACCGCCATCACCATCTTGGAACTGGCGACTGGGAAGCGTGGGGGCATGCGCTTGGCCCGCTTGAAGAGGCCATCGCTGACTGGAAAGTGCAGCTTGACGGTATTGAAAAGCCGTGGCTTTGCTGGTCGGTCGTGGACCGTTTCTGCCGCATTCAGCAGCGACTTGTGCTCGAATATGGCTGGACACCCGTCGTCGGACAGGACCCGCTTTCAGAAACACCGACCATTCTTCCCGGATCGATACGATTCGACGTGAATCGGTTGCTGAATCTTCCGACCGTCTGGGTCCATTTTCCGATGGAATTCGTCTACGCGTTCGCGCCGAGAATGGCTTGCTGGCATAGCGACCTGATCGTCAGCCGGTCGAACATGGAACATCTCGCGACCGTTTTCGACAAGCTTGATGATGGTGAGACGGCTGCCTTCCGTCCTCGCGGATGGTGGATGAAAAAGGAGCTGCCCTGCCCGGGTCTTGCCTGCTCCACCACGCGCGGTGCCAGTCTCGACCAGTGGAACCATGGTTGTGGCTGGTGGAAATGGTTCGCCAAGCATCCGAATTTTGACGGGCCTGTCCCGGTTGATGATGTCGACTGGGACACGGGGCGCGGTATCTGGTATTGGCAAAAACATTTCAAAGGCCGTGTCAGACGGGTCTTTCCCGACGAAACCGGACATTGCAGAATGCCCTGGCAGCAGTGGAAGAAAAACATGAGCAAGGGTGATGCGATGCTCCGTTACTACGACATCAAGGATCTTGTGCGTCGACTTCAAATCGCTGATCTGGACGACGGGTAACGATCTTTATCGGACCTGCGATTCGTGGATTTTCTCCATGCTGCGAGATCTGCAGCTTCTGTTGCTTCCACAACGGTCAGCACTCCGTTTCTCCGATAATAATCGATGACCGCGCTCGACCGATTGCGGTCAGGTGCAAAGCGTTATGAAGCGACATCGGTGGATCGACATCCTCACTTTTTCCTACGCGGTATTCATCGTGTACGGTTCCCTCGTGCCCTTCGATTTCATCTCCTCACCGATCGCCTACGATGGACGTCAATTCTTCGGCGTCCACCTCGCCTCAACAAGCCTGCCCGATATTTTCAGCAACATCGCCCTTTATCTACCACTCGGGTTGCTCGCCCGCGCGACACTCGCAAGACACCGGATCGCTGCGCCCGTGGCTGTTCTGTTGACGCTCGCCATGACCGGCGTGATGAGCATGTTCCTTGAGCTGACGCAGGTGTATCTCGCAACACGCATCTCATCACTGGCAGATGTGGTGGCCAACATCGCGGGTGTCGCCCTGGGGGCCGTACTCTACACACCGGAATCATTCCTCCTCAAACGATCGCTGCCCACGCTTGAGGCTGAACTGGATCGCAACAACACGATCGTATTCGCGACTGGCTGGGGTATTTTTACAGCACTAGCGGTACTCATGCCGCTGGACCTCACCTTCGATATATCGCTGCTTGGCAGGTCCGTCCGCAACGCATACCTCGTTCCGTTCGCCAGGCTGAACGAACTGACGCGTTCGCACGGGATGTACGATGCTGTCCGGTTGTGGCAGTTGCGTCTTGATTATATCGTGGATGTGTTCCTGTTTGCGGTGCTGTCCGCGCTAGCATTTCGCCATTGTCTTCAGCCAGGGCGATCCGTCTTCGTGGCGACGGTAAAATCGCTCGGATCCGTGACTGCCTACGCCGTTATTCTGACCATCGGTGGCGTTCTTGTCATGTCGGTCGGCTTTGATTCCACGCACCTGCTGACGCGAACTTTCGGAGCGGTCACTGGCGCACTCATGTATCCGATCATCAGCCGGTACTTCGTAGGTTCTTCCGGTCTCCCGATTGTCCGGCAGTATGAACTATTGCGTCGCAGCCTGGTCACCGGTATCGCCCTCTGCATTCTCTACATCACCGCCCGCGAGCTTGCACCGTTCCACGTTCAATTTGACTCAGAGGCTGGCGTACAGCAGATCGAGTGGATTCCGTTTTATGCCTATTCGCTCGGCAATTTGCCATCATCGGCGGTCGATGCACTCCACAAATCATTTCGGTACATCACGCTCGGTGTCTTGCTTGCCCTCCTGCTGGCGTATGACGGGAAGCGGGTAAGGATGTCTGATCGCACGCTTCTATCGATTGTGGCCACGGCGTATGTGGCTGTTCTGGAGATTGTTCAATGCTGGTTACCGGGGCGTATACCGTCCGTGACGGATCTGGTTCTCACGTTCGGATTCACCCAGTTCGGTCTGTTCATCGGCGAACGACTCTATGAGCGAATCGCCCAGTCGCTGGAAACCAGTGAACCGTCGCAGATCGCGCTCCAACCCGCGACCTTGCCGGCGATCATGAACGTCGAAATTCCGCCACCTGACAAATCTGCACCAGTAGAAAGCATCCCGCTCGCCAGAGATGAGACACGTGTCCGCTCGAAGGATTGACATCAGGATAACACTGAAATGGCGTTGACTACCGTTGTAAAACCCGACCTTCTCCCCCCGTTCTCCGTCCGACTCCTGCTCGGATTGGCTCGGCGAGCGCATCGGAAATCAGCGTTTCATCGAGGGTCGGGGGCTGAAACTGTCACGTCGCGTTCGCACTACGAATCCTGGCGGGCGAAATCACTCGAAGAACAACTTCGGACTCATTTTGACCCCTCCAGACTCGCTGGCAAAGACGTTCTGGACTTTGGCTGCGGATCTGGTGCGCTGTCTGAGATCATCGCACGGGATTTTAAGGCTGCTTCGGTGATTGGGATCGACATGGACTCTGACGCGATCGAGCGTGCGTGCGACCATCTCGACCAGGCCAATCTCACCGCAGACGTCGCGGGCCGGTTGTCGTTTCGACATGCAACGGATGATCGTCGGATCGATCTGCCCGACGAATCCTGCGACATCATCTGCTGCTTCGACGTACTGGAGCATATCCCCAATGTGTCGGAGACCCTGGCTGAGTGGCAGCGAGTGTTGAGGCCTGGCGGTGAGGTGTGGATATGGTGGTCGCCCTGGATGGGACCGTATGGCCACCATGTTGAATCGCTCATTCCGCTCCCGTGGGTCCACCTGCTGTTTTCGCCTGCGACGGTGTTTGCCGTGTGTGCCGAGATTTTTGACGATCCGGATTTCGTGCCGAGGCTTTGGGATATCGACGCCGAGACTGGGACCAGGCGAGCGAACAAGTGGCGTGATATGAAGACGTACGAACCGTTTCTAAATCGGATGCGGAGCGAGGAATTCGAGGGACTTATCCGCAAGACAACATTTGACATTCGCGATCGCCGCCGGGCAGGGTTCGCCGGTTCATCGCTCAGTCGATCCACGCGCTTCCTGATCCCTCTGCCCCTGATCGGCGAATGCTTCGTGTCCTACTTTACCTACCGCCTCACAGCCCGCCCGAGTTGAAGGCAGAATATTGTATTAAGTTGTACGGAAGATTTATGTATTAAATCGTACACGCAATTTCGCCCAGCCGCTGCGAGAGCTTCAGGTTTTCGGAATAATCGACATCCATTGAGACAATGGCTGGCTTGCTCGCATTGAACGCTTCTTCAAGTGTGGATTTAAGGTCACGCGACCGAGTCACCTTGAACCCCACGCCGCCGAACGATTCAGCCAGCGCAACAAAATCCGGGTTGTTGAACCTGAGATCGGAGTGCTTATGGAATGCGTTCTGCTGCTTCCATTTTATCAGACCATATTCATGATCTTCCCATACAAATATGACAACATTCACGCCGTATCGAACAGCCGTCTCAAAATCCTGAATGTTCATCATCACGCCAGCGTCACCACATATCGCCATCACGCGGCGATCGGGATACACCATCTTGGCTGCGATGGATCCGGGAAGTGCAAAGCCCATCGTACAAAAACCGTTGGAAATCAGGCATGTATTGGGTTCATCGCACTGGTAGTATCTGGCGATCCACATTTTGTGGGCACCAACATCTGACAGCAGTATGTCGCTGAGTCCCAATACCTCTCGCACATCCCAGATCGCCTTCTGCGGTTTAATCAACCCCTCCGTGTCGTCATTGGCGTATTCCGCAAAATCGGCGAGCATTTCCTCCCGGACGCGCTTATGACCTTCAATATCGCATAAGAGCTTTTCACATCCAACAAATTCCTCATTCAATGCCCACAGTGAGTTGGCTATATCGTTGCACAATTCGACTTCGACCCGATAATTCTCATCCACCTCAGCCGGCAGAAAATCAATGTGTATGATTTTCTTCGCATTTCCCTGATTCCAGAGTCGCGGATGATATTCCACAAGATCGTACCCAATGCATATCACCAGATCAGCACGATCCACGACACACGACGCACGATCACGGGCCTGCAATCCCATCGTAAATAGACACCGATCATGGCTTCGAGGAATCGCTCCCTTGCCCATGAATGTGTTGATGACCCCGATCCCTGTACGCTCTGCGAAAATCTGAAGCTGCTTGCTCGCACGCTTACGCACCGCTCCATTTCCCGCCAGAATCACTGGATACTCTGCACGCTTGATAAGCTCAACTGCAGACGCAACCGCCTTATAATCCGGACCGGCCCGCCGAACCCTGTGCGGAAGAATCGGCATCTTGTCGGTCTCCGCCTCAGCAAGATCCTCCGGTAGCTCGATCAAACACGCCCCTGGCTTTTCCATCTCAGCCACCTTGAACGCCTTGCGAACCATCTCAGGTATGTTGTCCGGATGAGCAACGT
>JAJRYY010000126.1 GCA_024275565.1 Planctomycetota bacterium | reverse complement strand
GGACAATGGCGGATCTGCTGATTTCGACACGCGTCTTGCAATCCATGATGGCACGAGCTGCACCAATTTGCTTGGCACGGTCATCGCTTGTGACGATGACGGTTGTGGTACGGCAGGAAGCACTCTGAACAGTGTGCTCGTGGTCAATGCGACCATGGGCAATGTTTACAAGATCCGTCTTGGTGGTTTCAGTGATGGTGACACCGGTTCTGGTACGCTCAATGTCACATGTGCTCCGGCCGGTGGTGTCTGTGGTGACGGTATACTGAATGTCGGGGAAGAATGCGACGACGGAAACCTCCTCAATGGCGATGGTTGCGATGAGTTCTGTGTTATCGAGCCGCCACCAGCTCCAGCGAATGATAACTGTGTTGACCGGATCACGATTGTGGACGGTTTGACGACGTTTACCAATATCGGTGCCACAACGGATGGCGATGCTATTGATTGTGCTCCCAATGGTGTTGGACAGCTTAATGACGACGTATGGTTTAACTATGTCGCAACCTGCGACGGGGCAGTCACAGTCACAACTTGTGAGGAGCTTGGTGGAGCAGCAACCTTCGATACGAAGATAGCCATTTATGATGGCACTGCCTGCAGTCCTGAAAGCCCACTGCTGGGTTGTAACGATGATGAGCCGGTCGAGGCCTGTGGTACGGGTGCTGGCGGATTCAAGAGTACAATGGTTGCTCCAGTGGTGGCTGGCAACACCTACAAAATTCGCGTGGGTGGCTTCACTGCTGACACTGAGGGATCTGGTACGCTGAATGTCAGTTGCGCCCTCACCTTCCCGCCAGCAAATGATGATTGCGCAGATCGCGTGGTTGTTACTGATGGTATCACGACCTTCACGACTGTTGACGCTACGACCGATGGTCCTGCCGACTGCACAAGCGGTGGAACAATCGTTAATGACAACGATGTGTGGTTCAATTACACAGCCAGCTGCACGGGTGGACTGAGTGTCAGCCTTTGTGGTGCTGGAACGGACTTCGACTCCACCATTGAGTTGTACGCCGGAACCGATTGCAACGATCTCAGTAATATCCTGTTCTGCGGTGATGATGACTGCGGAGTTGTGGGTGGACCGTCAGAGGCTGTGATCAGCGTTTGTGCTGGCGACCAGATTAAGATTCGCGTTGGTGGTTTTGCTGGCGCTACTGGTAATGCTGAGATGAACATTGTCTGCGGTGGACCTCCTCCGACGACGACTGATCTCCTGTTGCATGATGGTGCGATCACGATTGACTGGAGCCTGCTGCTGGGTAATCCGGACAACACGAATGTCGAAACGATTGCACTGACTGGTGATGGTCGCATGTCCCTGTCGCACGACGCTGCTCCTTATTCTGATGGAGTGGACATTGCCTGTACGCTGAATGACTTTGTTCTGCTGGGCAACAGTGCGATGATCGGTGGTAATATCGAAATCAGGCAGAGTGCTACGGACGCATCAACCGGTACTGTGACAAATGTGCTTACAGCAACGGGTTGTGGTGACCTTGTTTCAGGTGACGCAACGATTGATGTGTTCTTCGACATCGAAGTTCTCGATGGCGGGTTTGCGGGCGTTGTTGCGTCCAACGACAGCAGTCTCCAGCTTGCAGCTTCAATTACGAATCTGCCGCCGGTTCCGTCTACGTTCCTCTTTAGTGGCGTGGCTCCGGTATCTACGGTGGGTGCAGCGGATTGCACCGCGGGTTCACCTGACCTCAACGAAAGTACCATTGTTGATGGTACTGCAATTCCAGATGCTGATCTGATTGGCTACGACAGTGATTTCTTCATTGCTGACGACGGTACGCTGATTGTCGATCTCAATGTGGGTCTTCTCGTCACGCACACATGGCGTGCTGATCTGATCATCGATCTGACACACCTGAACAGTGGCACTGTTGTGAGGTTGGCCAACAACCCGAGCGGTGGAAACAATGACAACATCGGTGACCCCGTTGGTGGTACTCCGATTCTCCTGGATGACGATGCCGCAGTCGCTTATGACACGGTTGTCGGTGATTCTGTTACCGGTACATACTCCCCGACCGGGAATTTGTCTGACTTCAATGGTCTGCCCAAGGGCGGTACCTGGCGTCTGACAGTTGTCGACGATACGGGCGGTGACACTGGTACGCTTGATCAGTGGTCGCTGCACTTCTGCAAGGGTACTAGTGTTCAGGTTGCTGAAGTTGAGCAGGTCACACACCAGATCATCGAATGCACCAAGGACTGCGGAGTTGGTTCAATCCTCGAGGGTGAGCCTGACTGTGCGGATGACTACGTTGATACATTCAACGCTGGTTGCAACGCTCTCTGTGATTGTGATGCAGATATCAATGGTGACACGGTTGTGGATGCCCTAGATGATGCGGCTGCAGCAGGTTGTGTTGGCATGACGACTGGCGATGCCGGTTGTGAAAATGCTGACATCAACTGTGATGGCTTCATCAATCAGGAAGATTCTGACATCGTCACCTGTATGGTTGGTGGTGGTGATGCGGCTACCTGTGGCTGTACGGTTATTGCTGTCGCACCGACGTCACCGTTGTCATGTGGGGACGAGTACTGCGGTAGGGCAGGTACCTTCCTGAACAACGATACGCCTCCAGTAGGCGGTTGCTCGACGATCGACGAGTGCATTGATGCTGACATCTGTACGTTCGATGATTGTGGTTTGACTGGCTGTACGAATGTGCCAGTGATCTATGGTGACGTTGTCGGCCTGTTTGGCGCCTGTTCGCCGAATGGTGTTGTGGATGTGTTTGATGTGTCTGCAGTTCTCGATGCCTTCGCCGGAAACAGTTTCTGTCATCCGTTGCAGTCTGATATCGCCGGACTGTTTGGTGCATGTTCAACGAACGGTATTGTAGACGTGTTCGATGTGACCAATGTGCTGGATGCCTTCTCCGGAAATAGCTTCTGCTCATGTCCGCCTCCAGGACCCATGCCGCCAGCGGATCCGATTCCGACACGCGACACGGACTGGTACGAGTTGACGGTTACCGGCGACACACTCGTTTCGTACAGTGTCGTTGCTGATGGGCCTGTTCAGGTTGCTATTCTGAATGCTGACTGTGACACAGTGACTGTGCTCGCACTCAACACAACAGCGAATCTGCCGTGTGATAAGGTTCTGGTAGAGACCTGCCTTGGTGCCGGTACTTACTACTTCTTCGTCGCACCGTTTGATACGTCCGCTGCAGGTTGCCCGGGTATCACATACAACGCCACGCTCACCTGTGGTGCATGTGTCTCCGCCTGTGCGAAGCCAGCAGATCAGTGCCAGATTGGTGACCAAGCCAACGCAAGCACCAGTGTAACGGGTGTATTTGAAATCGCGGACGACTTCACGCCAAGTGCAAACGATACAATCGATTCACTTTGCTGGTGGGGTAGTTATCAGGACTTCGGCGCTGGTACTAACTGCCAGGGTCTTGTTCCAGATGACTTCACGGTTTCCTACTTCGAGGATGATGGTACGGGTCTTCCGGGTACTTCCCTCGGTTCATTCAGCCAGAGTGGCGGATCACTGGCAGTGTTTGGACCAAACCTCACGGGTAGCCTGATTCTCGGTGTACTGCCTGAATACGAGTACGTCGGCCAGCATGCCGGTGTGGGTGTAACAGGTGGTGACTGCTACTGGCTGGAGGTCAAGAATGATACGATCATCACGCCAGGTGGACTCTGTGGTTGGTTCTGGGAGACAGCGGCAGGTGGTAATGCCAATGCACTCCAGGATGGTAACCCGCCGGACGGTTACACAGCCGCTGATGCGATCACATTGGATCTTTCGTGGTGCCTCTCATTGGCCAACCCGCTTGGCGATGTGTCTCTGTGCAGTGCCCCGCCAGTACCTCCGGCGAATGACAATTGCGTCGATCGCATAGTCATCACTGACGGTGATACCACGCTCGACAATACTGCTGCGACCTTGGAAGCCGGCATGGCTGGCCCCAGTTGCAGGACGATTGCTGAGAATGACATCTGGTACAACTATGTTGCGACATGTACCGGAACGCTTGCGGCTGACATGTGTAATGATGTCGGTGCTGGCTCGGCCTCGTTCGACACAGTTATCGCGATCTATGACGGAACCGGGTGCAGTCCGCTCGATGCCGAAATCGGTTGCAATGATGACGGTCCAGGTTGCGGTGGATTCTCCAGCCTTGCGACTGCTACGGTCACGATGGGTAACACATACAAGATTCGTGTTGCCGGTTGGAGTGCAGCAGCGTCTGGTACTGGTGTTCTCAATCTGAGCTGTGGTGCTGCTCCTACGGGTCCTGCGAACGACAACTGTGTCGATCGTATCACGATCACGGATGGACAAACCACGCTTGATAATATCGGCGCTACGCTTGAAGCTGGTATGCCAGGGCCTGGATGTAGAGCAGCAGCTGAAAATGACGTCTGGTACAACTACGTTGCTACCTGTACCGGAACCATGGCGGCTGACATGTGCAATACAGCTGGTGCTGGTTCGGCGACGTTCGACACGGTCATTGCGATCTATGATGGCACCGGGTGCAGTCCGCTCGATACCGAAATCGGTTGCAGTGATGATGGTGTTGGATGCGATGGGTTCAGCAGTCTCGCAACTGCTCCTGTCACGATGGGTAACACGTACAAGATCCGCGTTGCTGGTTGGGATGCAGGTGCGGTAGGTAGCGGCGTGCTGGATGTCAGCTGTGCCGCCGGTCCTGCTCCAACGCCGCCAGGCAATCAGGTTGACAGTCGGCCTGAGATCCAGGTGGTTCCGTCACAGCGAACTGCACATGCTGGCGATGTCGTCAGTGTCGATGTCTATGGTGTAAATCTCACGGATCTCCGTGCTTATCAGATCGCTCTTAATGCGAGCAACAGTCGCAGCGGTTCGACCGAGCTTGTTGGTATCTCGATCAACGTCGCTCATGCGAATTATGCTTTTGGAACACAGCAAACAGTTGATGCTGTGAATCTTGAAGCTGGCCAAATGCTCAATGCACTCATGAGTGGCAGTGCTGATCACAGTGGCAAGGTTTATCTTGCTACGTTCACCTACCGCGTTCTGCCGGGTTCGGTTGGACCGATCGGGTTCACCGTCGATGCGGTTAACACGAAGTTTGTCTCGACGAACCGAAAGGCGCTCAGAGAGGTCGCTTCGGTCGCTGGACATATCGTTGTGACTCAGCCGGTGAAGGGTCGTTAGTCTTAGATCTTTGCAGGGGCGGGTCAGCGTGACCCGCCCCGTGTTTTTCGGAATGGAAAAGCCAGGTGTGAGTTTTAGTGGAGTTTGGAAAGGATTTTTGACATGAGAAGTTTGAAGCAACTTAGTATTTGTTTTTGTATGATGGCTGCTTTTGCGGCAACAGCGTCAGGTCAGACCGTGTACTGGTTGGAACTTGATGTAGACGCCATCACAGATCAGTCCAGCGACATCGATATGTTCGCTGGTGAGACCAGGGTCATGGCAGCCTACATCAGTGACTCAGGTACTGAACTTATGCGGTCCTACAGTCTTGAGTACCCTGCAGATTCAACACCGTCAGGTGTGACAATGCCATTTGTTTCGGCTGTTGTTGATTCTGGTCGTGCAGACTGGATCTTCGCAGGCGTGAGTGGTTCAACGGGGCTGCAGGACAACACGGCTGGCCCCAATGGGTCCATGAACTACCTGGGAATTGTGAACAATGGAGCAGATGCGGTCGTTGAGACTGCACCTGGTTACATGTTCCACAACACCGTGAACTCGAACGCTGTCGCTCCGGGTGTCTACACCTTTGACGTCATCAACGTGGGACTTCTTTCGTTCCTGTTGACGCCAGCTCAGCCGCCAACGCTGATCGTTGCTACCTACATTCCGCTGACAGTCAACGTTCTGGCTGCTCCGCCTGCGAATGACGACTGTGTTGATGCGATCGAAATCTTCAATGGCGTCACGCCGTTCGATAACAACGCGACAGCTTCGGATGTTGCGGGTCCATCTTGCCGTGCTGCGGCAACAAACGACATCTGGTACACCTATGTTGCTACCTGTGATGGCGTCTTGGAAGCTAGCACATGTGATGATGCAACGTTCGACACAGTGTTGGCGCTTTATGACGGTACATCTTGCGCACCACTCGGAACAGAAGTTGGTTGCAATGATGATGGTGCTGGTTGTGCTGGTTTCTCCAGTATACTGAATGCTCCTGTCGTCGCCGGAAACACCTACACCCTTCAGCTTTCGGGGTGGGATGGAACCGAATTTGGTACAGGTAACCTGACTCTCAGTTGCTTCGATTGCACGATTGACGCAGATTGCGATGATGGCAACGTCTGCAACGGTGCCGAGACATGCGTTGCGAACACTTGTACAGCCGGTACGCCGCTCGTCATTGACGATGGCGTTGGTTGCACGGACGACTCCTGTGATCCGATCACTGGTGTCGCCAATGTTCCCAATGATGGAAGTTGCAGCAACAATGACGTGTGTGACGGTATCGAGACCTGTGACGCAGTGCTCGATTGCCAGCCTGGTACTCCCATCGTCGTCGACGACGGCGTAGGTTGCACGGATGATGTATGTGATCCAATCGCTGGTTTGGTCTCTACACCGAACGATGCCAACTGTGACAACGGTCTGTTCTGTGACGGTGCAGAAATCTGTGACGCAGTCACCGACTGTGGTCCTGGCGTTGCTCCGGATTGTTCACTCGCAGGTAATTGTGAAGCATTCGCATGTGATGAACTGAACGACCAGTGCGTTGGTGGACAGTTGGATAACCTCGCTTGTGCAACCGATGCTGATTGCCAGCTTTACAACCCGGCTGGCGTTTGCAACGGATCATCACTGTGTGAATTTGCCTGTGTTGCTGATGCCGAATGCGATTCCGCAGCAGGTCTTGCTCCGAATGGCGAGTGCGTCGGTAATCTTTGTACATGCTCAGAGGTTGCAGATGTGGACATGTGTCTGACAGCCGTGGTTGATAACGTCGTTGTACCGAATGACGACTGCTATGACCTTGGTTCAGAGGTTGTTGTTCAGGTTCTGATGGACGGTCCGCTGGCTGCTGCAGATGCAGTCGCTGGTGCTCAGTTCTTCGTTCAGTACGACAGCAGTGTTCTCGCGCTCAACAGCATCGAGCCAGGCGGGTCAGATCCAGCTGGCGACGGTAACGCTACGTTTGTGTTTGAACTGTTTGAAGACACGAATCCTGCCGATTGCGCCGGTGGTGGTTGCATCGATTACGCTGTGGGTAACGATCCGTTTGGTCTGAAGATCAGCAGCACAGGACCTGCAGTTGTTGCAGTCATCCGCTTTACTGCAATCGCCAAGTGCGAGACCGATGGCGATGCGGTTTGCTATCGTGAGCATAACCCAATGACCGGTTATGGTACTGGTGCTGGCGACCTCGTCATTCCGATCAGCCTGCAGAACGGTGGTACTGGTTGCTGCACAGGCACCATCAACATCAATGGCGATGCTCCTGTCTTCACCTGCCCGTTCCCGAACGGTTCGATCAACGAAGTCAATGCTGACTGTGGCGTGACGACCAGGACAATGTCTTACGGTCCGATCAATGCTACGGATGAGTGTGGTGGTCTCGGGTTTGATCCGCTGACTGACTGCTCCATCACCTTCTTCCCAGGTTGCGTCGATGACGGCGACTGTGGTGCAGGCGGTACCTGTGGTATCGACGGTATTTGTGTCAATGATCTCGTAGCAAACTACGATTCATACCTCGATTGCACCGATGGCTGCGTCTTTGAAGCCGGTCGTTACGTCTACGACTGCAACGCAACCAGCAAGTGCGGTCTCTCCAGCGACTGTGACTTCGAGATCATCAACAGCGGTTTGAACACGCTGGTGGTCGACATCGAAGTTTCGCCGACAATGGATCCGGGCGATGCATTCAACCCGCTGACCCGTTGCTTTGACATCCGTCTCCTGGCTTGTGACGCTCAGCCGCCACTCGAGTTCAACGCCCAGGTCGATGTTATTCTCGGCCTCGGTGGTGCAGTTGGTACAGCCGGACACGGTACTTTCACACTCAAGGTTCCTGTCGCGAACTGGGATTGCATCGAAGCAGGTGATCCGCTCCATACACTTCGTTCAACGAGCAGTGTGGAATGCTTGAACAATGAAGCATGGTACGCAGCATTCAAGGGTTCACCGACCATCAATCCTCAGGCCCATTGGTTGACCGGTGGTAACCTCAACGGTGACGTGCGTATTGATATTGCTGACTTCACGGCATACATCAGTGCAGCCACGAACGTCGGTACCTACGATAGCAACGGTGATACCATCCCAGATGGTAGCTCGGGTTGTGTTGGCGGCATCCACGCCGACATCAATGGTGATGGTATTGTCAACCTCTTTGACTTCTCCTTCATCGCGATCAACTTCTTCCAGAACGACAAAGCTCGTTGTGAAGATACGATCTGCGCTGGTGGCGCTGCTGCGACTGCTCCTTCCGAGCGTCCGCGTGATCGCATGTCGGTCCGCGCTCTTGTACAGAGTGGTCTCGAAGATGCTGCACTCGCCGACTTCAATGGCGATGGTTTCGTCGATCTGACGGACATGCAGCTCTACCTGGATGGCGAAGGTGTTGAAGAATCAGCACCTGAACGTGAGCTGTTGAACAGTACCCCTGCCGCAGGAAGCAACGCCCGCGCAGGTATTCGTCGTTAGTCGAGGATCATCCATCAGCTGTGAAGCACTGCTTGTGCTTCGTAGCTTGAAGGAAGATTGATTGGTCTCAACCCGGTAGCGTGTGGTGCATGGCATCGCACGCTACCGGTCTTTTTACACCCTTGGGGGTATTATGTGATGAGTTTACTGCTGCCAGATCATCGCTCTGTCCCGTTTCCCGGCAGAAGCAAGCAGTGAGAAAAGACAGTGATGCTTTAATGCAGGTCTTTATAGTCCAATAAGAATGCATTCCTGCTTTCAGCGTTGACTGGTCACCTGGTGATGTCGATCATACAAACAGGTGAGAGATTCCAGCCTATCCATTCCAGGGCAGTCAGGTTTGGGAAAGGTGACGGGAGGTTTGAACAAAAATTGACAGGAATGTGATTCTGCGAGGAATTATCGGATTCGCAGGGGTATAATAAGGATCTGGAGTCAGGGTTGTACAGACGCCGGGATTGTGTAGAGATGCTGGGGATGTGATGTAGAGACGCTGGGGTTCTAGAGACGCCAGGATGAACGAGCGCCGGGGAGACAGGCGTCAGTGGTACGCGGTGTCAGGGTCACACAGCGTCAGGGCTGCAATGGTAGTGCGGGTTTGCATAGCGCAGGCGTTTGGTGGCCAATGAGGGCTTTTATCTTCGCATAGTTTGTTCAGGGAAGCGATTTCAATTGAAGGTTGTCTTTTAGAGGGATGTGGACTTGGGATTCAGATACCTTAGCCATACGATTTCGGAGTTAGCGCACCAGTTGACGCTGTCGCCCCGCCATCTTCGTGTACACCAGCTTGTGGGTGTTGATCGATTGCTTGAGGTTGTTGATCCTGATAAGTCTTACCCCTACGAGTTCATCTGCTTTCATATCACGGGTCGTAAGATAGTGTCTGACGGCAGGGCGCCTGTATTGGGCAGTCAGTTGCTCGCGGATCTACCCGTATTGGCTGAGGAGGTTACGCGTCGAGCAGCACCAGCCGTGGGTGATCTTCGTGGTTCTCACCTCACGCATGACGAGGTTGCGTCAGAGCTGGGCGTCAGCACAAAGACGATACGTCGCTGGCGATCCAGGGGATTGCTGGGTTATCGGGCTGTGAGTCTGGATGGTGTTTCTCGGCTGGTTTTTCCTATATCTGGGGTCAAGCGGTTTAGAGATCGAAATCGTGAGGTGGTCGAGCGTGGTGCTTCTTTCAAGTTGCTGTCGCCTGAGGAGAAGCGACACATCATTGAGCGTACCCGGGCGATGTTGTCTCAGAAGCGGCAGAAACTTCACATCATTGCATGCGCGATTGCGGATGAGACAGGCAGAGCTGTTGAGACGATTCGGTATACGTTGCGTCAGTTTGATGCGGCTCATCCTGAGCAGGCATTGTTTGCAAATGATGGTGCACCGGTTGTTTCTCCCTTGCACATGCGTGTCTGGAAGCGATACCAGGAGGGTCGGACTGCCTCACAAATCGGGGCGGATCTGGGCATTGAAGCGGCAGCCGTTTCTGCACTCATCAGAGAGGTTGTTGCGAGACAGTTGAAGGACGCGCCGCACGAATATATGGACCACGAATTGTTCCATGCTCCAGATGCCGAGGCTGCGATTCTGGACAAGCCACGTCCGCCGGCGAGTGATACAGGCGCGAAATCGCGTGTTCCGAAGGATCTTTCTGCCTATTTCAAAGCATTGTACGATATCCCCTTGCTATCAGCAGCGCAGGAATCAGACCTGTTTCTCCGATACAACTACCTTCGGTTTCTGGTGGCTCGAGCGGTCGAGGCGTTGGATGTCTATTCGGTGTCGCAGGACGAGCTGGACCGGATCCATGCACTTCTTGAGCGTGTCGAGAGCATCAAAAACGAGTTGGTCCAGGCGAATCTGCGTCTCGTCGTCAGCATTGCCAAGAGACATGTGGGACGGGCCAATAATATCTTCGAGGTGATCAGCGACGGCAACATATCATTGATGCGTGCTGTAGAAAAGTTCAACGTTGCACTGGGCAACAAGTTCAGCACCTACGCGTCATGGTCGATCATGAAAAACTACGCCCGTTCGATACCCGAAAACCATTACCATATGCGACGCTACATGACGGGTCAGGAAGAAATGCTGGACGCGACACCCGATCTGCAGGTTTCCGAACCATGCCGCGGCGACGTCGAAACAGTCCGCAATGCCCTCAGCGGCGTCATGTCCCAGTTGACCGACCGTGAACGCACTGTCGTGGTCAACCATTTCGGCCTGTTCGATGCCAGCGGCTCAGCGTGTACTCTGGAAGATCTGGGGAAAAAATTCGGCGTGACCAAGGAACGCATCCGTCAGATCGAAAAGCGAGCAATCGAGAAGCTCAGAAATTGCCTCTCCCCAGCACTCCTCGACGCATTCACCGACTGACGCCACCCCTGCACTACCCGAGTCTCAAGGATTCACGGTATTGACCCGCTGCGCGATTGCCCTGCTGTGTGGCTTTAGAGAGGCTTTAGATCACTGACAGAGTCCGGGTCATTGCTTGCGGAGGACGACGACTGATTCCCGCGGCGCAACTTTCGTCAGGTGACCGAACTTCCGACCACCCGGTATCAGGTTGCGTGCCACAACGATGCGATCCACGTCGAAGCCAATGGTTGTAGCATACTCAGCAAGGATTGTGTCCGTCGGGATATACACATCGTGCAGACGGGCTCCTCCGATCACCATCCAGCAGACCGACCCGGTGCGAAGGACGCGTCGGCATTCTCCAAGCATGCCCAGCATGTCACTGAAATAACCACGAACCACGCGCGCCATCTTCCCTTTATCGATTAATTCGAGCGTCTCAGCAGCCTCGACAACCGTTTCCGGAAGCGCACCGGTACGCAGTCTTCCCCGCGCTCGCCCATGAGCTGGAACCTGCGTATGGGAACGGCGCAAGGGTGCGGGTGAATCCATCGGTGGCGCATCGAGGGAATCGTCCACATGGTACCCGGCATGCTCCGAATGGTGTGAATCCTGAATCGCACGCCAGCAGGCATACACATCTTCATAGGCAGCAGTCACCCTCGTATAGTCGTGTCGAGACAAATACGGCGGAGAAGTCAGCACGCCTCCGATCGATTCATCGGGTAGGAACTCAAGGCGGCGTGCATCGCCGCGCACGACAAGGTTCGCGCGGGGCAGGGGTTGTATAACGTCTTCTTCAAGCATCGCACACGCGTCGCGAAAGCAGTCAGATAGAGGGCGTGCGTTCTTGTTGACGCGACCATCGCCAGTGAGTCGCGAAGCAACAGCACACATCAGTGCAACCAAGTGGCATGGATGTGTCAGTGATGCAGATATGGTGCGCCAATCGGCATCGTCAGCCACCTCAGGCGCGGGCGGGAACGATGTAATGGATTTCCCACGCGTCACGAATCCAAGTGAAGCAAGCGGTTCAACCCCAATGGCGGGCACGTTCTGACGGGCACATTCGGTGATGAAAGTCCCCGTACCGGAAAATGGGTCCAGGACCGGCGGGGCGGGTGTGGCAACATCCAGAAATGCCCGTACCAGCTCCGGAGAGTAAGCCTGCTTGAACACCAGCCAGCGATGAAAAGGTTCACTACGGTTGGTATGGGCTGTCACAAGCCGGGCGAGATCAGATTCTCGTTCAATGTGGCTGTACCACCTCCGCTCGACAGCCTCTCTTGCGACTGTCACCTCTCCGGGGATACGCGTCTGTGCGACACCTCTATGTTTCTTTTTTCCTCGTCCACGCATACCCCACATCGTAGGACACTCACACGATACGTCGAGTCTTATGTGAAAGTTGTCTGTCTGGGCGGGGCGAGAATCCAGGTGGACCACCATAGGCGGGCAAAATTCCGTCTCAGTGAGTATTGCCTCGGATCAACCACAGGGAATGTTGGACTAAGTCGTCCTCGGTTCGACGCGGGACATCGCCCCAGTCGCCGCATTAGATTCGTCAATGGCTTCGTCATCGGAGGCGCCTGAGGTACTGCTCAACTCAAACGCCTCATCGTGATACTCGGGCACCAGTTCCTTGAGTTGCGAACGGATGGCCGTTGAATTGTCCACGTCCGCGATGGAGATGAGTCGCCCGATCAGCTGGCGAATTCGATCGAAATCCTCAGCCCGGTTCTTCCAGACACCGATCTTTGCGTGCTTTGTTGGCGAGATGTCCTCTCCAGCGAAGGAAAGCTCCTCCACCAGTTTTTCACCCGGCCGCGGTCCTGAAAAGACAATATCGATGTCCACACCAGGGCGAAATCCAGACAGCGTGATCATGTCCCTCGCCATGTCCGAAATCCGAATAGGCTCGCCCATGTTCAGCACATAAATCTCACCACCGGTTCCCATCGCACCAGCTTGCAGAACAAGTTGCGATGCTTCCGGAATTGTCATGAAATAACGCATCATATCGCGGTGCGTCACGGTGACCGGACCACCGCGTGCAATCTGATCCCGAAAAATCGGCACGACCGATCCGCTCGAACCCAGCACGTTCCCGAAGCGAACCGTGACAAACTGGATACCAGCCGTCTGGCTAAGCTGCTGCACATACAGCTCCGCAACCCGCTTCGAACACCCCATCACACTTGTCGGGTTGACTGCCTTGTCGGTCGAAATCATCACCATTTTCTGCACACCGGTCTCAACCGCAGCATCCGCAAGTGTCTTGGTCCCTAAAACGTTGTTCTTGACCGCCTCGCCCGGATTGAGCTCCATCATGGGAACATGCTTGTGGGCGGCTGCATGAAAAATGGTGTCCGGCTTTTCAATCTCCAGAATCATGCGAATGCGAGTAGCATCACAGATATCACCCACATACGGCACCACTTTGACATCCGGAAACTCACGACGCATTTCACGATCAATCTCGAACAGATTGTTCTCAGCCTGCTCGATCAACGCGAGTCGCTTCGGTCGAAACCGCGCGATCTGACGGCACATTTCAGATCCAATCGAACCACCAGCCCCCGTCACGAGAATCCGCTTATCGGAAAGCTGCGACGCGATCGCGGGCATGTCAAGATCCACCGGATCACGACCGAGCAGATCCTCAATGTCCACATCCCGAAGCTGAGAAACCTGCATCCGACCGTCGATCAAGTCCGCCATACCCGGAACGATCTTAAAACGCAGACTGTTGCCTTCGCAGATCTCAACCACACGCCGTATCTCACGCGGTGTCGCATTGGGCAGGGCGATGAAGATCTCATCCACAAGATGGCGGTTGCACGTCGCCTCAATGTTGGACAACCCGCCAAGTACCTCGACGCCGTGGATCGTCCGGTGATGCTGCGATGGGCGATCGTCCAGAAAACCCACCACCTCGTAGCGATGACGCGATATACGGTTGATTTCACGCAGAACCGCCTCACCAGTGTCACCAGCACCCACGATCAACACGCGAGACTGCGACTCATATTGCTCAGCGTACACTTCCTCGTGGTACAACCGCACGATCAGGCGGCAGAAACATACCAGCCCGATCGTACCAGCCCAGTCAAGCAGAAAAACCGCCTGACGCAGCGTCATGTCTCGATCAATGGCTCGCTGATCAAAGAAATGCTCGGACACATATTCGATGATGAAGTAGACCGATATGAACAGAAAAGAGCTGATATGGGACGCGCGGACGACACTGAGCATGTCCTGCAACCCAACATATCGCCACGTTCCACGATAAAGACGCTGTTGACCAAAGGCGACAAGCTTGATCGGGATCGCAATCCCAGCCATGGGTAAAAGCAAGTCGTAGAACCACTCACCAATCCGATGGAAGTTGTACGCCAGGGCAAAGGCACCCAGCAGAGACAGAAAGAACATCACACCATAGACCAGAATGGTGATCGCCATCTCACTGTTGGCGTCCCGGTCCCGGGTCTCTGTACCCAGACCATGATCCTCGGCACCCACGTCAAGGGTGTCGGTACTCTGTGATGCTTGATCTGGAGTGGATTCAGTCATGCGTCGCGTCGTATCGCCTGGATCATCGGTCGGAGCGTGAATAAACGACCATACCGTCTATCATAGATTGTATCAGCCGCGGAATGAACGCCATCTGTGATCGAATCCTCATAACCCCTGCATCCCCTCGTGATAACCTGTCCTTACGTACGGGTTTGCCAGTCCTTACTTACGGGTTTGGTCGTGTCATTTGACGCAACCCCGAACGCGTAGCCTCCGGTGTCGCCGGAGTATTCCCCCTGCGCGCCGCCGCAGCCACCGCAGATGCAACACGCTTACGCTCCGCTTCAAGGAGCATCGGATGAAATCGAGACCACGGCGAGTTTGGATGTGTCCGATAAATACGAGCAGCAATACTCTTCGCCTCGACCATCCCCTCAGGATAACCAGCATACCACAGGAGGTAACAATAGAGGGCTTGCACATGCGGATTATCGACGTTTTCCTGAGCGAACAGACGCAGGTTCTGGAATGTCTCGATCAGAGCATCCGGCGACCCATAAAGCTGCTGCAGCGTGATTCCATACTCGAACATCCCTTCCACATTCGGACCACGCTGACTGTCATACGACGCAAGCTTCGAAAGCTTGTGCATCGCCTGACGCCAGTGTTCCTGAGAGACCGCAACCAGCAATTGACCAAACCGAGGCGTGGGCATCCGGCGGTCAACGATCTCCGCAGATTCAAACCGTGCACCCGCTCTCAGATAATCACCCGCCCGAAAATAAGCAGCTGCCTCAGCGACCAGCTGCTTCCGATGGGACATGTTCCGACTTTTCATCATGTCCACATAAGACCAGTCCGACACCTTACGCTCCTGAAGGTCCAAAATCGCCTTTTCCATATCGATTTCGCTCGGCGCGTAATAAGGATTGCTTCCGCCGGCAGGACGACGTGTCAACCGCTGTACAGGAGCAGAATACCCGGTATTACGCAGCAACAGCATCGGGCGGTACAGATTCAATATTGGATTTTGTTGTGTCGAAATACCATTCCCGACACCCTGAATACCCCTGCCTCTGGCTCGAGGACCGACCCTGCCCGAGCCAATCGCTGACCGACGATTCAGAATCGAACTGGATGGACCCGACCGACCAACCTGGGCCATCGCAGGTGCCAATAACGTCAGAGGCGAGATGACCCCGCATATCAGGAGCGCCACCGTCAGAAATGTGCGCGTCAAAAATCTCTCAGAAAGATGTGCGCAAATTTTGCGCACGCCGAAAGATTGGCGCAAAGGCGTGGTTGAAAACGGATTATGGGTCTTCATCGTGATTCCAGACTAGAGCAAAAACCCTATTCGGACCCGCACACGCTGCACATGCCCGTTCGGTAGCGGCTCAGGAGAGTATTTCGTCATATCCTAGGAGTAGTATTCAGGCAATTCAAGGACACTTCTTCTCTGCAGCAGCATATTGAGCACAATTGTACGAACCAGGCCATAAGTGGCAGTGGAATTTTTATCCTCCCCCCGGTCAGATCGATCCGATTTCGGCTCGTCAGCTTCCATAGGACAGTTTCCATTCGATCGGCTTCCACTCGATCAGTTTCCCAGCCGATCAGCTTCCGGTCTGACTGCTTCCGGTCGATCAGCTTCCGGTTGGTCAGCTTCCGATTCATCGAGTCTTGATTGGGCGATTCTCGCCAGCTGTACATCGGTCAGCAGTGCTTTAGATCGTGTGCGCAGCTCTTCCGACATTGCTCGAAGCGGGGCGTAGGCAGGATGAGTGCCACGATCTGACACTTCCACCTCATTCAGCGCAGCCATGTGGCGTTCCTTGTACTGCCTGGATCGGAGTTCCAGTTCCGATAAAATAGAGAAAATAGCGTCCCGCTGCCCCGTATCCAGATCATGCGTCGTAATGAAGGTTCGGACATATTTTCGCCATGGCGAATCCCATATGGACAAAATGTGAGCAGCTACACCCTTTTTCGAGGAGTCCCTGTTGTGGCTTGATGCGGGCGTTCCATTGCCCTGGGGTAGCATGCTGTGCTGTTCAGCATCCGACTGGCCCAGACCCTGCTGGATCGGGTCATTCTCCAGACCCCAGTCTTCGGGTTTCCACTCGCCCCTGGCCCACTCTTCCCGCTTCCTGAAAAGGTAGTCCGTACGTTTTTTCAGGCTTGCCCGGTCGATTTCGAGTTGTCTGCGTTCTTTTTCACCCAGAGTACGGGCCAGATTGTCGTTGATCCGGTCCATCCGCTCCATAACGTCTTCGAAGAGCGGTCCGCTATCCTTCGTCCATTGCTCAATATCCTCAGCCGTCAGGGGTCTTCCATTGGCACGAGAATCGACGAATGTCCTGACCTGTTCCGCGATGACCCCCGCGTTTTTTGCGAACAGGCCAATCATTTCGCGGTACACCTGTGCCCGAAATCGCGATTGCTGCTGCACGTCCAGAGTATATCGATCTGAAACGAGTTCCGTGATGCGTGAGATTCGCTCATGGATCTGCCACGGTGGTATCTGGGATATGTCCTGGACGATTTTCAGGCCGAACTGGTCGGGTTCGCTGTCCCAGTTGTTTTCCTTCCAGAGACGATTCGCGAAACGATCGATCAGCTCAGCCTGGGAGGCCCAGTCACCCAGGCCCTTGAATGTCGCGGTGGTATCAGTGACGGCTGACAGCGGATCCCTCAGGGATGACCGGGGCGACCTGGACGGAGCGACGTCAGCCTCCTCCGGCGTCTGGATGGGCGCACCGCAGACACAAGCGGTTGCGATAGCCAGCGCCAATAATGCGTGCCGAATCATCACACCATTGTAGAACGCACACCCACAGGATGCTAGTGTACTGCCTCACTCAGATGGACGTTTATCCGAGCCGTGACCGTAAGGGAGCGGACCCCATGAAAACCGCTCCCTTACGGTCACGGTTCGGAAACAAAAACGTCAGCAATTCCAAGGCAGAACATTAGTGCTCGCGGCGGAGGATGAAATCTGTCATCGTCAACAGGCTGTCGCGGGAGGGGGTGTCTGGAAGCTGCGTCAGGAGCTTCAAGGCCGATTCCACGAAATCTCTCGCCACGCCGCGTGCATAATCGACGCTCCCCGAGCTTGCAAGCCAGTCGCGTACATCCGCCCGGGCAGCCCGGCGTTCACCAGTGACGTATCGACCCAGCTCTCGACGTACGTCATCATTCGCATGTTGCAAACAGTGGATCACAGGGAGCGTTGCACTACCATTGCTCAGGTCCTGGCCTAATGTCTTTCCGGTGCGCTGCTCGTCGCCAGTGAGGTCCAGAACGTCATCCACGATCTGAAACGCCATACCGGCTGCAATACCATATTCCCGCATCGCGTGGACAACCGACTCGTCTGCATCGGAATGCATCGCACCGAGTTCCGAGCTGATGGCGGTCAAGGCTGCGGTCTTGGCGCGGATGATGTCGAAATACCGGTCGATGGTGAGCGTCGCGTCGTGGCGATGATGAATCTCCATCATCTCGCCTTCACACACGACATTCGTCGCCGCAGAAATCATGCGTGAAGCGGTCTGGTCAGCCAGGCTGCTGCAGAGGTGGTAGGCGTGGCTGATGAGGTAGTCACCGAGCATGACAGCCGTTTCGTTGCCATTCGTCGCGTTGATGGTTCGTTGCCCGCGACGCGTTTTCGATTCGTCCAGCACGTCGTCGTGGAGCAGGGTCGCGAGGTGTACGATTTCCACCACAGCCGCCAGCGTTCGATGCCCGTGGTTCACCGATCCCAACGCCCGACCGGTGAAGAGAACCAGGGCGGGACGCAGCATCTTACCACGATAATCCTTGAGGCGTTCGCAGAGGGTGTTGACCAGCGGATGTTCGGAGAAAAGCTCTTCCTCGATGACGCGCTCGACTTGCGCAAGGTCTTCGCGGATGGGTGCGTAAAGATCGGTAAGAACCGTAGAGCCAACGATCATGTCGTTATCATCACCTGCATCATCCGGGGAATGCGATCTTGCATTTCAGCCCACTTCCAAAAGTTCTACCCCAACCAGAAGATCGCCGATGGAGACGCAACGATCAAACAGTATGCGACACACTTTAACGTCGGGTATTTTAAGACGCCATGCAGAGCCTTCCAGTCCCTTTCAAAACTTTTGAAAGATTTGAAGCCCACACCTGCCTGGAACGCCACGGCAACGCAATTCTGAGAAACGGGCAGGTTATGGGACGGTCAAAAATACCATGGATGGTCGCGTTGTCTGCCACAACTGCATCAGCCTCGTCGCGGACTTCAATCAATGGGCAGGGTTCAATCAATGCTGAGATCGTTCAGACAGTGATGAAATCACTCTGACCGCCGAAATCACCCATATCGCCGAAATCACCCGGGTCGCCGGAAGTCGCCGCTCTTTCCGCCGGATTTGAATTCGAGGCGGATCGGACCGATCGTGATCGACTTGTCCGCAGACTTGCTCATGTCGTAAAGCGTTAGAGCAGCAACACTTGCAGCCGTCATCGCCTCCATCTCCACCCCCGTGCGCGCGGTCGCCTGCGACGTGGCCGTGATGAGGAGTTCAGTGTCACCCTGTGGCACGATGGCGATGTCCACCCAGTCCAGCGCCAGCGGATGGCACATCGGAATCAAACGTCCCGTATCCTTCGCAGCTTGAATCCCGGCGATCTTGGCCGTCGTCAACGCTTCACCCTTCGCCAGCTTCCCCGACAGAAGCTTTGCCCGAACCTCAGCGCGAAACGTCACCACCGCAGTCGCAACGGCTGTCCGAAGCGTGACGTTTTTATCGGACACATCCACCATCCGCACGCGACCAGACCCATCCAGATGCGACAACACCAAATCAGCATCGTCGACAGCATCACCGACAGCATCGTCGATTGGTTCCGGTTGAGATTGTGCAGGGCTGCTCATAGGTCCGCATATGCTCGATGATTCGTCTGACGCCATTCTCGGAACGACCCATACTAACCCCACGGGCGATGCGAGGCTACGACCTCACCGCAGAAAACTCCGCGACATGTCTTATCCATGAAAACGGACACATGACCGTGCGAAAGGTCCGAGGCTACTCCGTCGATAGGGGGACAGTCATGAACAGCCGCACAACAACCAACGCCACCGCAGTCGCACGGGCGGTCCCACAGACGCACATCGATTGGACCAATCTGTGGAGACGCCTGGTCGGGTGGTTTGTCAATGCACGATCGCACCGCGTGATCTGCCTGGTGATCGGACTTTGGATGATCAACGGGTTTGATGTCGTGCTCACAGTGTTGGCCCACCAGCAGGGTATGCTCGCGGAGACCAACCCCATCGCCGAAAAACTGCTCGCACATAGTCCGGTCATGGTGGCGGTCTTCAAGGCGACCCTCGTGACATTTGCGAGCACGGTGCTGATTGTCTATCGCCGAAAATTCCTCGCAGAGATCGCAGCCGCTGGGATGCTCTTCATCTACACAATTGTCGCGGTCCAGTGGCGGCTTTGCTACGAACTGTACATGCTCACCCACATCGGCGACGTCCCAGTCCACGAAATCGACGCCGTAGGCCTCTCATCCCTCGGCCTGTCCTCACTCTTCTAAATTCCGCACCACCCAAAAACCAAGTGCGCCAGATCGACTCTCGACCACCTTTCGCCCCACGACCACGACCAGCTCCAGCGACACCTCCAGTCCGGGAATCGTAACGGGGAATCGAAACGGGGACGAATCGAAACGGGGACGTAGCTAGTTTACATGCCTTGTGTTCGACTGCATCAGACCAATGCGAACATCGATGGCAGGCACATCGCCAACTCGTCTACCACCGCCCGCAACGCCGAATTTAGCGTTCGACAGAAAAAACAAAAAAAGTTTCACTTCAAAAAACGCCCCTCACAACAGCGCCAACGCGTATCGACTCCCCAAAAACTAGTCAAATCCCCCCGCCACCCGAAAAAAAGTAGATCACCCTGCGTGTTATATAGGTAGAGCAGGGGGGTCGCAAAGGGGGTCGGGAGTCGATTTGCAGTGAAAATTGAATCAACCACAGATGTCAGGCAGGTCAAACATTGCCAACCGTAGATGTTTCATTAAAGAACCACTGCAAAACGCCCCTGGTGGTAGCGCCAGGGGGCATGTGCGACGAAATAAAAAAGTAGATCACCCGGCACGTTATATCAATTGAAAAGGGAGGAGATAGGAGCAATGTGCGGAATGAAGAGGAACACAGAACAGAGATGGGAGCAGGTGACATAATGCGACAAATGCGTAATAAGCTGTGCAGAGTTGGAGACATCGTTCATGGATGAAGCGGGATGGCTGATTGGGATTGGGCTTGTGGCTGGGATGCTCGGTGGGCTGCTGGGGATCGGGGGCAGCATTGTGATGATCCCTGCCATGACTGAATTACTCGGGACACGGCAGCATGTGTACCAGGCAGCCGCACTGGTGGTGAATTTCTTTGTAGCGGTTCCAGCCGTCGTGCAGCATGTCCGCGTGCAGGCCGTCGATTGGCAGTGGGTATCGCGCCTGCTGCCATGGGCGGTGGCTGCATCGATCGGCGGCGTCGTATGCAGCGAATTGCCGACCTTCCGTGGGGACGGGGCATTGTATCTGACCGGGGTCTTCGGGCTGTTCCTGTTCTACGTCGCAAGTCGTGATGTGCGGAGAATGCTCGTAGGGCGCAGCCATCAGAATCGTCCTGGCCCGACCTCAGAAACCGACCCGACGAACGAAATGCACGCCGAGCAATCAGGCAGCGGTCATCTGGCGATGTGGGTAGCAGTACCGACGGGCTTCATCTCAGGATTGCTCGGTGTCGGTGGCGGCGTCCTGGCCGTCCCGTTGCAGAGGCGGATTCTTGGGCTTCCACTTCGCATCGCGATCGCCAATTCGGCAGCCATGATCGTCGGTTTGAGTCTTGTAGGGACAGCCTTCAAGCAATACGCGATGGTCACGAACCATCCGGATAAAGCTTGGCTTGAATCGCTCACCATCGCGCTCTGCCTGATCCCAACCGCCATCGTTGGTTCATGGATCGGAAGCAGGTTGACGCATCTATTACCGGTCCGAGCCGTGCGCGTCGCTTTCATTGCGTTGCTTCTGGTGGCGGGTCTTCGCATGGGTTATCGGGCGTGGTCCGGGCTGTCGGCGGTCGACGGGAGCGCAATATCTGCGCCACCGAACGCTGAATTGGCAGTCCGGGGCGAACACGGCGATTGGACTGAAACGGACCATGGTGAACCGCCGATAAGTCGGTTCGGGCGTTTTTTGCATGGATCAACCAGTTCGAATCACAGGTGAGTACGATGAAACGGATGCGTAGAAATAAGCGTTGGATGCGGCGGTTGGCGGTGATGACGAGCGGTGCGATGCTGGCGGTCGGCGCGTGTACGGGCAACATTGGGACGACCTTTCGCACAGCGGCTGCCAACGATCTCGAAGCTGGCGTGTTATCGATCGTGACCGGTGTCGTGGGTGGCGTATTCGCTGTGATCAATCCGGACGAAGTCACCGACGCCACCAACTAACCCGAAATCCATTCAGATCAGCGGAGCGACGCTTCGTCGTCATGCTTATGGGCTTGCCGCAACGACCCCTGGCGGATGACACCGTCTTCCATGTCGTAAATCGTGTTAAAGACATCGAGTGAACGCTGGTCATGCGTGACGACGATGACGGCTGCTCCGTGCGCATGCGCTACCTCTGAGAATAGCTGCATGACCTGTCGTCCGCGGTGGCTGTCGAGGGCAGCCGTGGGTTCATCGGCCAGGATGACATTCGGTTCATTCGCCAGCGCCCGAGCCACAGCCACGCGTTGCTGCTGGCCTCCCGACAGCATGGTTGGAAAGTGCTCGGACCGGTCCGCCACGCCGAGTGAATCCAGCAGTCCGATCGCCCGTCTCCGGGCCTTGCGTGGTGTCCACCCGTTTAGTTCAAGTGCGATCTGGACGTTTTCCCGGGCGTTTAGAAACGGGATGAGATTGGATTTCTGGAACACAAAACCGACATGTTTTCGGCGGAATGCGGGGAGATCGGTCAGCGCCCTGGTGCCATCCATAATAAGCTCGCCACCGATCATGATCCTGCCCGAGGTTGGGGCATTGATCAAACCTACGGTCGTCAGAAAGGTGGACTTTCCCGATCCGCTCGGGCCCAGGAGTGCGACAACCTCGCTTCGGCGAATTCGAATTGTGGTTTTTTGTAGCGCAACCACTTCGGTGTTTCCGCTGCCGTAGATTTTGGTCAGGTTTTCGGTTTCGATTGCGAAGGCGTTTATCATGGATGGTTACCCTGTCAGCGCCTCATTTGGCTCGACGCGCATCGCCTTCCAGATGCCCAAAATACTCGACAGGACGGAAATCGCCAGGACGATGGCAGCGAGTTGCATTAGATCTTCACCAGTGAGAATCACCCTCCGTGGGAACATGGGAAAAATTTTCAGCCCCAGCACCCAGGCGATACCGTAACCCGTCATGCCCAGGATCAATGCCTGCTGAAGAATCATGCCCAGAATCCGTGTGTTTGGAGCACCAATCAACTTCAGCAGTGCGATGTCGTGCAGTTTGTCGAGCGTCAGTGTGTACAGAATCAGCGCCATGATGACGGCTGCAATGATGGTCAGCAGCACACGAAAAAGTCCGATCTGCCGGCGTATTTTTTCGACGGTTCCCTTGAGCAGGAATTCACGTTGCCCGTCTGCCGTATAGACGGACACATCTCCCCACCCGGAAATGATTGCAGCGACGTCGTCTGGTGACGTGCCTGGCAACACGGTGAGCATGACTGCGCTGATCTGCCTCGGTCCGATCGCTGCTATTTCCGTCGGTAGCTTGAAAGCGGTTTCGGTGATCGACGGTTGTGCTCTTCCAAGATCGCTGAGTGAACCGCGGGTGTGTCGGGCTTCACGTTCCAGGCGGGTTGCTTCGCCAGGGATGTCGAATTGTATGTCCAGTGCATCGGCGATGGTCAGGAATGCCAGACCGTCTCCGGAGGAGCTGATCATGCCCTCGGTGATACCAACCACTGTATAGCTGTTTTTGCCCAGTCGTACGCGTTCGCCCAGAGAAAGCCCAAGGGTTCGGTCTGCGACCATTTCGTAGTGATTTTGCGAGAGTGGTGTGCCTCGCACGAGTGGCAGCCACGCACCCTTGTCGATCGGCCAGCTCAGACCGACGACTGCGATGCGGATCGGTTTGCCTTGGCCGCGCTGGATTTCGCCTCGCTCGCGCTGGATGGTGTGGAATACGAATTCTCTTGCCGTTTTTGCGCCGGGGACAGCCAGCGTACGATGGACGAGATTGGCTGGGACGCGGGACACCTCGGCGAACGGTCCGCGTGTGTTTCGCTGAACGATCCAGAGATCTGCACCGACCGTATCGATCAGCAGTGTTGCGTCTTCAATGATCCCGCGATAAATCCCACCCATTCCCATCACAACCATCAGCAGCATCCCAACGCCCACGGTGGTCAGGATGAATCGCCCCAGATTGTGTCGAATGTCCTTGGTGGCAAGGTTCATGGGAGTGGCTCGACGCTTCGCCCGTCGCGGAGTGTGGTCTTCGGATGTACCGGGACCAGAACTCTGTCACCTGGTTGTAATCCATCGACCACTTCGACGGTATCCCGACTTCGCAGTCCGATTTCGATGGGTCGCCAGGCAGCACGTCCACTTTCCTCCACAAATACACCGAACGCTCTGTCGCGCAGTACGGGGTAGGTGGCGGGTAGCAGGACTACGTTTTTCTTGCGTGTGACCTCGATATATACCTCGGCCCGCTGCCCCACTGCCCAGGTTTCGGGCAGCTCGATCACGCGTACATCGACGACGAATTCCCGCGTTTCACGGTCTGCCTCACGCCCCAGTCGCGACACCACCCCTGGATACCTGTGCTCTGGTTGCGATCGAAAAACGACGCTCGCCGTCTGTTCCGGTCGGATTTTCGTCATGACGGTTTCGTCCACCCAGGCTGTGATCCAAAGCTCATCCGTCGAGATCAGGGTCAGTACCGGGCTGCCAGGTACGACCACATCCCCGGGGTCACGATGCCTCCGGACAATCAGGCCGTCGAACGGTGCGGAGAGTTCTGTATCTACAAAACGGGCCTTGTGATACGCCAGCGTTTTTTTCTCAGAGATGAGTACCTGCCGGGCTTCCACGATCGATGCCTCAGCCCGCGAAAGCTCGGCCCGGGCGATCCCGCGTGCTTCGTTTGCTTTCTCGAACTCGACTTGACCTGCCGTTTCATTCTTGTACAGATCACTGGTCCGCTGATAGTCGAAGTCTGCCTGTTGCGCGACGGCTTCTGCCCGGGCTTTGTCCGCCCTGAAGCGGTCCAGTGCTGCCTCAGCCACGGCCACGCCAGCGGCTGCTATTTCTACCTGTTGAAACAAATCTGTTGCGTCGAGTTTCGCAAGCAACTGATCAGCTTCCACCCGGTCGCCCTGATCTACGAGCACACTTTCCAGGCGTCCGGAAATCCTCGGGCTTATCACAGCTTTGACACGGGCTTCCAGCGTCCCTGTGCCCAAAATGTCGACGATGATCGTGCCTTTTTCGACGGTATGCGTGAACACCTCGACAGCCCGAAATCGGAACCAATAGACGCTTCCAAGCAGTACCACTGCGATGAGAACGAGTTGCAGGACACGCCACGACCGCGCAGCAGCCGTACCCCGTCGCTGGCTGGCTGGCGGACTTGCAGGATGGGTCGATCTTGCAGGATGGGTCGATCTGTCAGGATGGGTCTTGTCGTGCGATGCCTGTGGTCGTTCTGGCGATGGTGTGTCTGGAGTCATGGGCGTTTTTGTATCAGATCAGCCCATGAAAAGCGATCGGTAGGGTACTGCAATCGGGTCAATGGTGTCGATCAACCCCCAGTTACGCTTTTTGCGGCCAATCTTCCTGCATCAACTCTTCCTGCGTGCCGGGCAACTTATCGTCGTGCCTGGCATCTAATCGTCGATCCGGGCAACTAATCGTCGATCCGGGACAACGTCTAATCGTACAGGAACAGGGCGAGCAGGGGTATCAGCACGCCCGCTCCGACCAGCCATTTTCCACGACCGAGAAACCCTTTTCTGCCCCGCAGCAGGAGCAAACCCGTGATCGCGATCACCAGAAGCGCCACTGCAAAAATGTCTGAGAATGCCAACCACCAGCCCTTGGGGTTCAGGTGCAGTCGATTCGCCGGGTATAAGATCGCCCGGCGTCGAACCGTCTCGTAGATGCCCGTCCCATCCACCAGCGACACCAGCATGGTGCCGTCGCTGAGGAAGATTTTAAGCTGATGCTCGGTCGGGAAATCCATGGCCCGGAATTCCCCACAGTCGGCGATGGTGCTCATGGCTGACCGTACTTTTGTTTCGGTGACGTCTGCCTTGCTGTCTGGTAGATCCAGACGGATATCAGACCGGTCGACCTGAAAGTTTGGATCCCAGTCAGCCGCATGATTCACCGCCAGACCGGAAACCGCGAAGATCAGTACGACGCCCGTGAAAAAGTAGCCCAGATCGCGGTGCAACACACGGGCCCATCCCCTCCAGCTCATCAAACCACCTGCCCATTCATTTAATTTACGCGACCCATCACATCGCGATGCACCTTGGCCGTTGCTTCCACCACCCACGCACGCAACCCGGGATCGGGTAATATGGCGTCGGGAACGTAGCGTATCCGGGAATCGTCGCCCACCTTGTCGATGCCCTCCTGGATGATGCCCTCCTGGAACATCTCATCGATGGCTACCAGCACGGGAACCACCAAGGCACGCTTCCGCCGGGTGAGAATGTCTTCGATCGCCCGCTGCGTTATGACAGGGTCATAGTGTGCAATGTGTCCACACCAGCAGTGTCTGGATTCCGGGACGCCCAGCTCCTGCTTTAGCAGTGACCCCAGCCGATCGTCCAGAAGTTTTGTCCACTCCACGTCGTAGTCTGCGCTGCCATACCCGATCAGCAGGACGCCTTCGTCGGGTGCATTCTCACTGAGCGCCTGGACGCGTCGCAGCACGTTTTTGCCTAGAATATCAGCGAAATCGAGAAGCTCCGTCGTGTGAAGGTTTGCTTTTGGCTTGTAGATGCGAATGCCATCCGCACGCAGTCGCTCTGTCGCCACCACGTTGTGTCCCTCTCCGCAGATCGTCGGAATGTCGTCGAATGAGTGACCACTGACAGTCAACAACAGAGGCACGAGAATGATGTCGGTGAATCCTTGCTGGTCGAATTCCTCCAGACGGGTCGCGATGGATGGTTCGGTGTATTCCATGAACGCGCTGGTGACCAGTTCCACATCGTCGAGCGCCATCAGATCTTTCCGGACGCCTTTTTCTACGCCCAGCAACATCTCGCGCCATCGAAGTGAGCGCGAACCGTGGCTTACGAGTAGAACCCCCAGCTTGCGGGGTGTTGATCCTTCAGCATCCCGCAATGTGCCAGTATCTGTCGATGTGTCGGGGTTCGGCGATGTAAAAGCAACTCGTGGGGTTGCGGGTGAGGCTGATCGTGGGGTTTCAGGTGAGGCTGCCTGTGCGGACGATTCACGAGAGCAACCCGCGCCCGTGATACTGATTGCTGATCCACACAACAGCACGATGTACAGTCCAAATCTCGTGTTCACGCCAGATCTCTTTCTCATGATTGTTTGCTCGCAATAAGTCGCTACCCGGTCGACCAATGACCGCAGGTTATGAGTGCAATTCGGATTCAACTTCAGTTTCAGCTCGGCAGACACCTTCTGTTTCACAATCGCAACAACGTCCGCCGTCGAATGGCATTGGACTGTTCTCCAGTGCAGAGAGGTCGATTTTCCCTGCCATTACCAGGCTGACCATCCGCTCCATGCGGTTGACTGTGGCGGGGCTTACCGCATGTTCCATCATGCATGCGTCTACCTCAGCCGTCTCGATGTCGAGGCCCAGCACTTCTGTCAGTAGTGCTTTAATTGTGTCGAATCGGCGAATCACGCAGGTCGCGACGGCCATCCCGTCGGAGGTCAGCGTGACGGACCCGTATCGATCGTGATGCACCAGTTCTGCCTGCTCCAGCTTTTTGAGGACCGCCGAGACCGTTCCGGGATTCACGCCGAGACCCTTGGCCATGTCTTTGACCCGCGCCACGTCGTCCTGCTGGCCTAGACGGTATAGCACCTTGAGGTACATCTCGTGTGTGGCAGATAGCTGTTCTTTCCGGTGCATGGTTTCTTTCCGGTCATGGTGTCACCCCGGTCAGGGTGTCGCCATAAGTCGACAATTGGACGAGGTTCTAAACTGCTCGTCTGTGAGATTCAGCCTTGGGGATTCTGATGCCTGCGCGTGATTCACGCCTGAGGGCTGCGCCTGATTCGCACCGAGACTGATGATTCCTACTGAGACTGAGTCTCAACAAGCCGGGATTGTAGGAATAAAGTTCGATGTGTCAAACAAAATTCGATAGATCGAAGATTTTTGTGAAATGCGGTGCATTGTGGTGTTGGGTGGCGGTGAGTTTCGGCGAGTGGTGGAGAGTTTCGGTGCTGTGGGTGTTGTATCGGGCGAGATAATGAAGCCTGGTACTCCGTTACACCGACAAGAGGTGTCTTTGGCTTCCATCGGGTACAACGATCCCATTCGGGGGTGCCACTGGCGGCTTGTCCGCCAGTGCCGCAGCAAACACACTGGCGGACAAGCCGCCAGTGGCACCCATTGTTCGAGGTGTCATGGAGTACCGGTACGCTGCGACGTGGGCCTGGTGTGCTGTATCGCGGAGCCTGGAATGATTGAGTCGTGCAGGGCTCGAACCTGCGACCCGCTGATTAAGAGTCAGCTGCTCTACCAACTGAGCTAACGACCCGCACCGGCAGTGTATCAGACCTCCCAAACACCATCAAGCCCAGCCCTTGCCGTCCCCAATAATCCAAAAAGTACGCCGCGCAAGACACGCAACCCGCCAGGGGGCGACCGGCTGGTCTATTCTGTCGGGTGTTGTGACAGGTCGAGTGCTACTCTTCCACCAGCGGGTTGAATGCTACTCCTCCACCAAGGGGTAGGAGGTGAGCAATTCCTGCATACGCCACTCTTCCATGAGGTATTTCATCCGCATCAGTTCGGCGCGTGTCCGCAACGATGGTACACGGCCTGCCACCCGGTCTACAAAACCGATGCCACCCACGACGTCAGCTGCACACAGGCGATCGCGGTCAGCCGTGGCTGCCAGCCATCTTGCACGCCAAGACGCGACCACAATTCCGAGCATCATCGCTCCCAGTCCTTCGCATATGCCCCATCCGTAGTATCCGCCGCCGTAACAGCTTCCGCACGCGATTCGTCCCCGCACCCATCGTGAGATCAGTGTTCCGACGGTTGTTGCCTCCTCTCCTCTGGCGGGTTTTACCGTTTCAACCTGTATAAATGTGACCGTTTTTTCATCCAGCGTGCTTATTTCCGGTAATGACCCGCGGCCTATGCGAAACCGGCGGCCTTGCGTCAACTGTTGTCCGATGAGGCGCATCCGTGAGAGTCCGCGAGATTCTGTTTTGCCAAATGGTGTCAATTCGACGTGGGCAAATACCAGTTGTCGGAGTAGCCGTCTTGCGCGTACTGTTGCGGGTCCGGCTGACATTTCCTCGGTTGCGGATGAAGCACTTTCTGCGACCAGTTCAACGAATGCAGCGAAATCATCCTCGTCGATCGTTCCAAGTTTTGCCCGGAGCAGCATCGACACCACAAACGCGGTATTGCGTATTCGTTCTGATGGGGTTGAATCTGCCGGATCACCTTCGCACATGATACGATCCACCACGCGCAGTGCGCGTTGTGATCCTTCCTGGAGGTTGTCCACGTCAGCCCGCAGGCGGACGTGTCCATACCAGGTTGGCATCTCGTCCTGCGCTTTCCGGGCGAGTTGGTGTATTTCTCTGGTCTGGGATTTCAGCGAAGCCCCCTCCGACCGTGCGACGCTTGGGCAATCGAATCTTAACCCCACCCTGATGGAATCGCCTTCCTTGCGGAATGTGTACGGGAAGACCTGGCAGGCAAGGGGTTTCGCTTCCATGCCAAAACGGGTGTGTATTTGGCATTTTCCGGACTGGTCCAGGAATACGCAGGCTCCGTCTGGTTGGCGATTGAGCACCCAGGAATCGCCCAGTTTTCGATGCGTGGGTTGGTTGAGGTTCCAGTCTTCCCGGGCGATCCGAGTCATTTCCTGATGGCTGATTTTGACCACGAGTCCACGGCAGCAATTCGTGCATCCGTTGCATGAATAGCGTTGCTGGGGGATTTGTGGTTCCAGTATGTGGAGTGATGGTGATGTCATGCGGTGAATCCTACGGGCAAAGCGTGTTCTTCATCAATCATGTCCTAAAACCATCAATAATGGTCTAAAACAAGGGGTGTACCGATCTCCTGTCTGCAATTTGCGTATTGGGGCATGGGGTCAAAAAGGACTGGACTCATTGTTTTGATATTGACAAATTTGTGGAAGGAGGGTTATTAGAGGTCTTCGTATTGAGACTGGGTCTCAACTAGCGGGCGGTTCAAGTGGGTGCTGTGGCCTAGGATGGCGGTGGTCTCCTGCGCGATCCGCTTTTCAAAACCCGACGATCACACGGAGCGTGCGATAGCTCGCCCCATGCGAGGAAGTGAAGATATGAGCGCGATATCCATCCCGGTTCTGGAGCGTACCCCGGTTGCCCCTGCCCATCCGACGCATCCCAAAGGGACGCGGGCGCGGGTGTTGCTGACGAGTGTGTTTGGTCCTTATGCTCAGGATGACGAATATGGGAGTCGGAAGCTGAATCCCATGGAATTGTATCACAATCAGGTTACGCGGGTTCAGGGGGCGTTTTCGCTTCGGATGTTTCATCGGTCGTGGGGGTTGATGTTGATTCAGGCGAATATATCCGCACCGAGTGTGCTTCTGGATTTTCCGACGCGGGATCGGTTCATTGAGGAGATTTCCGGTCAGGATTACGATGTCGTGGGCATCAGCTCGATCATTCCGAATGTCCAGAAGGTGCAGGCTATGTGCGATCTGATTCGGGAGCATCTGCCTGGTGCGATCATCGTGATTGGTGGGCATGTCGGGAATGTGCCCGATCTTGAGGCGCGGATTGATGCGGACCATATCGTTCGGGGTGAAGGTGTTCAGTGGATGCGTCGTTTTCTGGGTGAGGATGATTCTGCACCGATCAGCCATCCGGACATCATCTCGGGGATTGGTACGCGGACGCTGGGCGTGCTCGCGCGCGATAAGCCGGGGGATGTGGCTGCCACGCTGATCCCCTCTGTCGGGTGTCCGATTGGATGCAATTTCTGCTCGACGTCTGCGATGTTTGGTGGGAAGGGTAGCTGCTTTCATTTTTATGATACGGGCGACGAGCTGTTCGAGGTGATGTGCACGCTCGAGAAGAATTTGAAGGTTCGGTCGTTTTTTGTGATGGATGAGAATTTTCTGCTCCATCGCAAGCGGGCGTTGCGGTTGCTGGAGTTGATGATCGAACACGACAAGCCATGGGCGATGTATGTGTTCAGCTCCGCCAGGGTGCTGCGTTCCTATACGATGGAACAGATTGTGGGTCTTGGGATATCCTGGATCTGGATGGGGATTGAGGGCGAGGGGTCGCAATATACGAAGCTGAATGGCACGGATACGCATGAGCTGGTGCGTGATCTTCAGTCGCACGGTGTGCGGGTGCTGGGTTCGACGATTATCGGGCTGGAAGAGCATACGCCTGAGAACATTGACGAGGCGATTGCTCACGCTGTCAGCCATGACACGGAGTTTCATCAGTTCATGCTCTATACGCCGATCCTCGGAACGCCGCTGTATTCTGAGATGTCTGCGGAGGGTCAACTGCTTGGCGAAGATGTGGTTCCGTTGATGGATACGCACGGGCAGTATCGGTTCAACTATCGTCACAAGCACATTAAGGATGGGCAGGAAAGTGAGTATATCCTGCGTGCGTTTCGGCGTGATTTTGAGGTGAACGGGCCGAGCGTTGTTCGGATCGTGCGGACCACGCTGAGGGGTTGGCAGCGGTATAAGAACCATCCCGATGCACGGATTCGGGCGCGGTTTGCGTGGGAGGCCCGCGATTTATCGACGGTGTTTTCGGGGGTGTTGTGGGCTGCCCGGCGGCGATTGCGTCATGATCGGCTGATGTTTTCGAAGATTTCGGAGATCCTTAAGGATCTGCACAAAGAGTTTGGGGTTAAGGCGCGGCTTGCTTCGTGGCTGGCGGGTCCGTTCATCCACCATATGCTGAAGCGCGAGGAGCGTCGCCTGAGCATGGGGATGACTTACGAGCCTCCGACGTTTCGTGATACCTCCCTGCCACTGGTCGATGCCTCGTCGTCGCAGAGCGTTGCTGTGCATGAGCGGCGGTTGTCTGCATACGGGTGACAGATTTCGGCATGTCCGAAACCGGGGTATTCCCACTATTGCCTTACATCTCCCACTGAGGTACATCAGTTGCACGCGGTCCGGATGGTCGACGCTGCGATGCAACAGGCTGTCGCTGCGCCATCTTTTGGGCAATGCCTGTCATTCATGCTTTTTGCAATCAGCACCCGGTCTGTCATTTGTACAGTCGCCGGGAAGGGATCTATGGCATGGTTCATCGGGTGATGTGTGTCGGTCCGCGCCCCTGGTTACGGTCCACGTTTATCGTTGGCTTGAGTCGTTGCCAACGAGTTGAGATTGTATCGCGACGTACGTTCGAGGAGTTTCGACCTGCTCATGTCCCCAGTGGGCCTGCGATCGCCATTGTCGCAGCGTATGCTCGTGAACCGTTTCAGGCCTTCATTCCAAACCTTGCGCGTCACACGCTTCTGCGCTGCCTGGCTGTCGTTAAAGGCGAGGGCTGTGACCATGATCTTGCCCGACTTTGTGTGGAAGCTGATTTTTGGGGTGTCGTTCTGCCTGGTGCTTCCGAATGCGCGTCAGCCATCGCCCGCGTGGCGGCGGGTCGGCTCTCGTATCCCACTGCGATTCTCGACCGCATCGTTACGCGGGAAGGACGCATGACGCTCGCGGACGACAGGCCAACTGCGCAATCTCTCGACGCGATGGAAGTGCAGTTGATCGAGCTGCTGGCATCCGGGGCGACGATCCCACAGGCAGCGACACGTCTGGACATCCAGCAGAAGCGCGTAGCGACAACCTATCTGGCGCTTCGTAAGAAGTTTGGCGCCAGCAACCGAATCGCGCTCGTCCGTAGCGCCATCCGCGAAGGGATCATATTGCCGTGAAAGAGTATCTGGTGGTGTGAAAGGGTCTCTGGTGGCGGCGGTTGCTGCCCTGTAGAAATGCAGCACCACCCGATCGGGATGGTGCTGCATGGGGGAATTCTGCTGGATCGAGACGTCAGTTTGTGGTTGAGCTGGAACGCGTTGTGCTACTGTCGCAGTTCGGGACTACTGACGCAGTTCGACGTTTATTGTTTCAGCTCGAAATCCAGGCGATCACGGATCGAGGCGGGGTCCAGCCATGTCCGCCTGGCATCTGAGATGCGTACCCCTGCATTGATCTGAATGACGGTCGATCGCTGATTTTCGTAGACATCGCTACGCAATGGAATTGTTTCAATCCACTCAACCACAGTCACGGTCGCACTTTCCGGGACTTCGATGACCGCGACTTTTGGATCGCTCTCAGAGCGACCAAGATCGAAACACTGTTCCACGAAGTGGTCGTCGACCAATGTGCCAGCCCCCAGGAACTGTATCGTGCTACGCGATTCAAACGGTCCCAGCTCGCGACGTCGACGCGAGATCGGTGGTGGTGAGATGTAGCGTCCGGCAGCGAGGGCCTGTAGCTCTGAATCTGCGTTGTACGCACCCTCAAGCCCGTCGCCAGTGACAGATTCGGTCAGGCGATTTGCCTGTCGCATTGACTCGTTGTACGCATGCTGGATTCGGACATCGCGCACCACGAGGTCTCGCACCTGGTCCAGCGATTCGGCTGGTCCGGCTGGCTTCACTTCGACGATGCGGTAGACGAACATATTTCCGGAAGAATCCATCAAGGGCATGCGTGACGATTCTCCACGCGAGAGGAACCAGGTCGTGTCAGCCCCTCGATCTGAGGGCATGGGTTCGATTCCCTCGGCAAGAAACGCGACATCTCTGAACCGTAGTCGCCGCGTCCCCACCTGGACAAATACGGATGATAACTCCGGTGCAACCGTGCCAATGGAACTCCAGTTGAAGAAATCGGTCGTCGAGACTGTGATCCCATTCTTATATCTCAGGTTGGCTGGCAGATGGGATATGACTGTTTCGTAGTGATCTGGATCGGACACGCCTGCTGGGGCGGGCTTATAGCCATCCTTCCCGGGTTCAGCGACGAGCCATGGTTCGGCGAACTGGTCGACCATCCACTGGGCAATGTCGGGAGCGACATGCTCAGCTTCCTGCCTCCGTGCGACCTTCATGGCAGCCTCGCGTGCTTCTGCAAATTTCTCGAAGTATGGCGATTTCGGCGCTTCAGGTTCTGCAGCGCCGCTGCTGTCGTCGTCTGAGGCTGGTGCTTCAGGCGGACGCCGAAACTCGGGTCGTTCCCGGTTGTCGTACCAGTACTCTTTTGCCCGACGTTCAAGCGTGTTTTCTGAGAGTCGCAGCCCATCTGCGATCTTATCAACATTCACTCTCGCATACTGGACGCGAACCTGCGGCGACTGGTAGTAGCCAAAGTTAATGCCCTGACCGGCTTCCTCTGCGCGATACTTTTCGAAGTGTGCGAGCAATTCTGCCTCGTCGATCTCCGATGATTCATCCAGAAACAGGTTCGCCGCCAGTGATACAACGTTTATCCTGACTTGCTCCAGCTGATTTCGTGCAAGCACACGAACCCGCGCTTCGCTTGGGAGCGCGGTCGTACTCGATAGATCTGAGAGATTCAGGATCCCAAGCAGCTTTCCAGTAGCTTCGTATATATGACGGACCTGAACGTCGCGTCGTTCTGCCATTTGATACACCGCGTTCGCTGAGACGCCAACGCCTTCAAGCCACTGCTTGACCTCTCCGACAGGTGGTGTCATCCCACATCGATCGGCTTCGCGTGAAAGCAGAATCCACTCCAGCTCACTCAGGTTAGCGCTGCCTGCTGGAACCCGTTGTTGCAGGAAAAGTGTCCAGTCGCGTCCAAAGAGCAGGCGAATAAGCTCTGCCTCTACGGATGCTACGGTTCGATCCTGCTCGTTGATCTTGCCAAGCGACGACGTTGCGATCAAGCGACCGGCCGTCGATGGTGCGAACATGCTCTCCAGCGCAGAACCCCCAAGCCAGACAACGAGCAGCGCAGCCATAAAGAAAGCCAGCAGGTGTTTGTTGTATTTCCGGAAAAATTTAATCATGACCAGCGCAACTCCTTAGTCAACAGGTACTTACGAAAATATATCAGAATCAGTCAGTATACCGCTTTCACCGCATCTTACAAGTGTATCGGGAAACTTGCCTATACTAAATATAAGGCGGACCGTTTGACAGCACGCCACGCCTTTGCTAATCCGCCCACATGAAAGCCTCGAAATGAACCGAATCGAGAAAAAGGGCACGGTGGTCGATAACGGCTGAGTGGGAGGTTGAAGTGGACGTTGAGATTGAATCGGACCTTGAGGGCGTCGATTCGCCGGTTTGACACTGGTGAAGTGTGCAAGCTATTGTAAATAAGTAGTTTACGGACAAAGCGACCCTGGGGCGGTCCCATCGCCGGAACCGGCAAAATGGGGAATCTGCCCTAGGAATTCTAATGACCTGGTAGGAAGCACCATGGCCAAAAAAGCACCGGAAACTGGGAAATCGCTTGTGATCGTCGAATCGCCTGCCAAGGCGCGAACGATCTCAAAATACCTTGGACGTGATTTTCTTGTAGAGTCGTCCATAGGCCACATTCGTGATCTGCCCTCGACGGCAGCTGAGATACCGGCTGAGTATAAGGGTGAACCGTGGGCACGCCTCGGCGTGAACGTCGACGAGGAGTTCAAACCACTCTATATCGTGCCGGCGAGCAAGAAGGCGCAGGTTACGAAGCTCCGTGCTCAGCTGAAGAAGGTGGATACGCTCTATCTCGCGACTGACGAGGACCGTGAGGGGGAGGCGATTGCCTGGCATCTTGTTGAAGTTCTCAAGCCGAAATGCCCGGTCAAGCGGATGGTGTTCGACGAAATCACCAAGGCAACCATCAATCGGGCTGTCAGCGAAACGCGCGACGTCGATCAGCGTCTCGTGAATGCACAGGAAGCGCGTCGTGTTCTGGATCGCCTGTTCGGGTATGAGGTTTCGCCTGTCTTGTGGCGTAAAGTGAAGCCGAAACTGTCCGCGGGTCGAGTTCAGTCTGTTGCGACGCGGATTATTGTCGAGCGTGAACGGGCGCGGATGAAATTTGTCTCGGCTGAGTATTGGGACGTTACTGCAAAACTCAAGACGCGCAAGGACACACCCGAACCGGTCGAGGTCAAGCTGATCGAAATCGATGGCAAGCGGATTGCTGTCGGTAAGGATTTTGATGAGAACACCGGGAAGCTCAAGAACGATCGCGTGCTGCTTGGCGGGGACGATGCGAAAGCGCTGACGCAGGCGCTTGGCAGTGCGGAATTCACTGTTGCGGACGTTCAGGAGAAGCCGTTTACCAGCAAGCCCTATGCACCGTTCATCACCTCGACGTTGCAGCAGGAGGCTGGTCGCAAGCTCCGTTATACCGCTCAGCGTACCATGCGTACTGCCCAGCGACTCTACGAAAACGGTTACATTACCTATATGCGTACTGACTCGACCAATCTTTCGAGTCAGGCGGTCAACGCTTCTCGGAACCAGGTCACAGAGCTGTATGGTGCAGATCATCTTCCCGATGCTCCGCGTGTGTACAAGAGTAAATCCAAGAATGCACAGGAAGCACACGAAGCCATCCGACCGGCTGGCGAGTCATTTCGCACGCCGAAAAGCCTGGAAGGCGAGCTTGAGAACGACGAGTGGAAGTTGTACGAACTCATCTGGAAACGCACCGTCGCCTCGCAGATGAAGGACGCGACGGGGACGCGTACGACGATCCGCGTCACAGCACCGGGTATCGATCACAAGACAGCCACTTTTTCGACGTCGGGTAAGGTGATTCGGTTCGCTGGGTATCTCCGTGCTTATGTCGAAGGTTCCGACGATCCTGATGCTGAACTTGAAGATCAGGAGAAAATCCTGCCGCAGCTCGCCTCAGCCGACGTGCTTGATCCGACCGCGATCGATCCGAATCAGCACACAACGCTGCCGCCGTCGCGGTTCAGCGAGGCAAGTCTCATCAAAGAGATGGAAGAACTGGGCATTGGGCGACCGAGTACCTACGCTGCGATCATCCAGACCATTCAGGATCGCGGGTATGTCTGGAAGAAGGGGTCCGCCCTCGTTCCGACCTTCACCGCGTTTGCTGTCGTCAACCTGCTTGTGACGCATCTACCGGGGCTTGTAGACTACAACTTCACCGCGAAGATGGAGGACAGCCTGGACGACATCGCCAATGGCATCCGAGAGGCTGCCCCCTGGTTGCACGATTTCTATTTTGGTGGGGGTGCAGGCGGAGCATCTGGTGGTTCTGAAGGCAGCACCGACGACGGTGGTAGTGGGAATGGAGACAGCGTAGCAGCCGTCGGTCTCCACGAGCTCGTCGATTCCAGTGGTGAATCCATTGACGCACGCGGCGTATGTTGCATCCCGATCGGTACCACCGATTCTGGAGAGCTTGTGGCTGTCCGCGTCGGGCGCTATGGTCCATATGTGCAGATAGCCGATTCCGATCAGCGTGCGACGGTCTCAGACGAAATCCCACCCGACGAAGTGACAGTCAAAATGGTGCTCGATCTGCTGGAAGAAGCAGCAAAGGGTGACCGTGTGATTGGAAACGATCCCGAAACCAACAAGCCCATCTATATCAAAACCGGTCGATTCGGACCCTATGTGCAACTCGGTGATCCGGAATTGACACCCAAGGGAACCGTCAAAAAAGGGACTGCTCCGAAGCGTGCGAGCTTGTGGCCTTCGATGAGTATGGATTCGATCACGCTTGAGGAGGCAACCATGTTGCTGTCCTTTCCGCGTGAAGTGGGGATTTGTCCTGAGACGAACGAACCGATCACGGTGCAGGATGGTCGGTTTGGTCCGTTCCTGAAAAGTGGCAATGAGACTCGATCTCTCCCCGATCATGAATCGCTCGCCTCGCTCACGCTCGAGCAGGCGATCGAACTGCTCAAGCAACCCAAGCGTCGGGGTCGCACGGCTGCAGCACCCATCGCAGAACTTGGGGAGCACCCGCAAACCAAGCTGCCCCTGGTGGTCAAGAGCGGAAGGTATGGTCCCTATGTGACCGACGGCGTTGTGAATGCCACCGTTCCAAAAGGGACCGATCCAACCACTGTTTCTCTCGAAAAGGCTGTCGAATTGATCGCCGCGCGCGAGCAGAAAATGCTGGATCAGGGCAAGGATCCGCGCGCTGAAAAGCCAAAGAAAGCAGCCAAAAAGCCCGCTGCGAAGAAAAAGAAAGCAAAGAAAAAAACCGCCAAGAAGAAAGCCAAGAAGACATCCAAGAAGACATCCAAGAAGACAACCAAAAGCGAACCCGTCGCCTGACAGTCCGTTGAAAAAAGCGGCCAAGGTGAGTTTTTTCAACGCAGAGAAGGACGTCCATATCTGCTCGCAACACGGAACGAATTACTCAACAGGCTGTTAAGAACAGTTTGTTCCGAATCGCTCCAGCGTTCCTCTCAGGAAGCCCCCGCATGGTGTCTTTTGGTATTGCGTGTCTTTCGATATTGCGGGATTCGCCGACCTGAGATGATAGAGTCAACCATGCTTTCGGTACGTTTATCCCCACGACAGAAACTGTAAATAATCACCATACATTTTCGTACATGATGATTAAAAACAATTGAATGGGAATATTACTTCAGAGAGATTTCTGCCCGGACTGGACGATGATCGGAGAAATCGACCGGCTCGACGCTGTAATGGGTTGCAGCCCAGTGTTTTGAGATGAATAAATAATCGATCCTTGCGGGCAGACCTCGCGTTTTGCGTGTGTAGTCGTTATCGCCGAAAATCAGGGCAGTGTCGCGGAATGGGTCTGCCAACTCCTGGTAGGATGGGAAGAAGGGCAATGCGTTCAAATCGCACCCGATCACGATGGGCAGGTGCTCCTGCGAAAGTCGTGCTTTAAGCAATTTGGCTTCGCGAATGCGGGCGGATTCTGTGGATGCAACGCCGCCGACCGTTGCACCGGCGATCGAATGGAAATGGGCTGAGACGACGATAAGACGGTGGTTGTTGATTTCGATTTCAGCCAATAGTGCGAATGGCTGGCTGCCGGTTACAGCGACTGGTTCGTATCTTATGATGCGGCCACGGGTTACGATGGCAGGTCCGCGTGACCACGTTCCGGCGGTTTCATCTCCCTCTACACCGTTGCGTGAGACTGCACACCAGTTCCGCCCACCGATCGCTGTTGCGATTTCGTCGGGCTGACCTGATCCGGGTCCATTCTTTTCAGCCCGCCATTTTGTTTCCTGGAGACACAGGACGTCCGGGGCTTGCTCTTTTAGGAGCGCCACGATTTTGTCCTGACCGTCCTTGATGTGTCGCCCATAGAGTATGTTGTAGGTCATAACGCGGATCGTGCGCGTGTCTGGTTTCGGCGGGGTCTCTTCGGATCGCGCCACGGTCTGCCACAGAGCTGTGAGTGCAATAATCAGCAATGGTCGCCAACAGCGTCGCATTATGGGACCTTGTCGGCGTCGGCGTCGGTGTCAGCGTCGGGGGTGGGGGGATTGGCCGGCGCGAGGGCTTTGACTGCAGCGAATATTTTCCGGCTTGCGGCGTTCAGTTCATCTTTGCCGCGGCTGTTCTTGAATTCACTTAAATCAACAGGTGGACCGAATCTAATGCGTGCATTGTGTCGCATGAAAAGGGGACGGACTGTGCTTTCGCTCTGGTTCGTTCCGCTGATATGGGCGGGGATCACTTTCGCTCCGGTGCGTAGCGCAAAAAGTGCCACGCCATTCTTCAGCCCATCGTCCTCATCGCTGCGATTTCGGATTCCGCCCTGAATGAAGATGCCCAGCGCCTCCCCTGCTTTGAGTCGTCGAGAGAGTGTTTTGGTGGCGGACATGTCGTTTTCGCCCCTGCGGACGGGGATGCTTTTCATCCACCTGATGGGTGATCCTGCAAGTCGCATGTTGTAATACTCGGCTGCGATCATGAAGGAAATATAGCGATAATTGCAGCATGAGTAGATCAGGAACGGGTCGATGGTCGATTCGTGGTTGGCTGTGATGATGACCGGTCCGCTGCGTGGGATGGTGCAGTATCCGTCGCGCCTCAATCGATACCAGAAGGTGCAGATGAACTGGACGAGTTCCTGAGCGACGGCGTAGCGTGCGTGGAGTGGTAATTGCCGGATGCGAATCCAGATGCTGCCGATGCCCACGATGATGAGTACGATGGACACGCCCGATAATATCCAGCCAGCCCATGCGTCGAGATTGTCCCAGCTCGGAATTCCAAGCGTACCGGTGGCCATCAGCAGCGAGCCAACCGTGACGATGTTCAGGATCCCGTAGACGCGTCCCCGGAACTGGTTGGGAACGATCCTTTGAAGCAAGGCGTTATAACTTACAGTGATACCTGCACCGAAAACGCCGCCGATGTAGATGGAGACGGCTCCGAGAATGTGGGCGGTTGAGGGTGAGAGCGGGGCGAAAACGCTGAGTGCAAGACCACCAATTCCGACGCCGGTTCCGACGAGTGACCATGACATGGCGACTTCGCTGCGGAGTGCTCTGCCAAGGAGCGTGAGTATGATAGCGCCGGTAGCAATGCCAAGAGCGATCCATGCGGGGAATCTCGCCATTTCCGTGAAACCGCCGTGGTAGACCTGTTTGACGACGGCGGGTGCAACGCTGCGGACGGTTGCGCCCATGAACCAGAAGATGGCTGCTATGAAGAGGAGTTGTCCGACGCGTCGGTGTCCTCGGACGTACCTGAAGCCTTCTCGTAGTCCTGTCAGGAAGGATTCCGGGGTCTCGTGGATGCGGGCGCTGCCTGGAGCGTGTTTTCGCGTCATCATGAAGACGCATAGTCCGCTTGCTGCGAATGTGGCAGCGTCCAGTCGGAACGCGAACTGAAGGTGTCCCCTGTCTGCGAGCACTCCACTGACGACGGTGGCTGCCATGGTTCCGATAAGTCCCAGCCCGCTGATGAGGGCGTTTGCCTGTACGAGCGAATCGCCCGGAACGAGCGTTGGCAGGATCGCCTGACGCGATGGGGCGAACATGGCAGCGAAGATTCCGACCATTCCGAGCGGAATGAAGGGTGCCCAGTCCTGCAACCATGTTGCGTGGAGGGTATCGGTGAAGAAGTTGATGAGTGAGAAGAAGAAGATGAGGACGGCTGCCCGCATGAGGTCCGCGAATATCATGATCCATCGTCGCGAGAGTCGGTCAGCCAACACCCCTGCCAGGGGTGCGATAAGCGGGAATGGGAGCATGAAGAGGAATGTCATGCGTGCGAGCAGGGGTGTGACGTCGAGATCGGGTTTTAAGGCGTCCTGGGTTGCGAGAATGGCCATTTCGGAGAGATGGTCTCCGACTGCGCTGATTCCGTAGGCGCACCAGAGGAGGACGAAGTTCCGGTTTTGGAAGAGATTTCGCAGTGTGCTGCTCAAGGGTTGCTCCGTTTCAGTCCGGATATATCCAGGTTGGTCTACATGGTTCAGGGTTGCATTGAACCGCAGAGGGGGCGTCGTCGCAAGTCGTTGAATGTGGGCGGTGTGGTCGATAAAATGAGGGGCTGTGGTCTTTGAGCGGTGGTCATGAGAATCTAAGGTGATTTCGGGATGGTGATGAGATTGTTGGTGGTGCTGTGTGTGCTTTGGTGTCCTCTGGCGGCGTCTGGGGATGGTGCTGGTCATGTGAAGCCTGAAGTGAAGGCTGAAAAGAAGCCTGAAGCGAAGGCTGAAATAAGGGTTGAAAAGAAGGCTGATACGAAGGCGGGATCGAAGCCTGTGTCGCATTCGGATGCTTCAGACGGTGAGGATGTGTCGGATCGGTCGGGTGCATTTGAGCATGATGACGTCACGAATCCGCGCGTTCGCATTGAGACGCGTCTTGGGGATATTGTCATAGAGTTGTATCCGAAGCTGGCGCCCCGGACGGTGGCGAATTTTCTGGGTTATGTGGACTCAAAATACTATGATGGGACGATTTTTGATCGTGTGGTGAAGGACGTCTGTATTTACGGCGGACGGTATGACGCGAATCTGGAGACGAAGAAGGATGGATTGCGTGATCCGATCGAGTATGAGGCTGTCACCGCGTTGAAGCATGTTCGTGGTGTTGTGGGTCAGGCTCGTCGTTTGCGTGCGCATACGGGTCAGTCGCAGTTTTTTATCAACATGTCCGAAAATCCACGGTTTGATTTTAAGAAGCTCACCCCTGCTTTTACAGGGTATACACCGTTTGGTCGCGTGGTGGCGGGCTGGGATGTTGTGGAGAAGATTCACTCTGAGAAATGTTTTGCGCATCCCAATCAGCAACTTGGCCCGAGGAAGCGAGCGGAAAATCCTGTCGAGACGGTGTTGATCCTATCGGTGCGTCGTGTGAAGCGTGTGGTTGAGTGACGGAGTGGCGTTGTTGGTGTGGCGCTTCTGATGTGATGTTTTTTGTGTTGTCTGCGTGTAGAAACCGGTTATCGGTGCTGGCAGGTCGGTTTTTTGCTGCGTGGTGTATGCTCGTGTTTAGGTGTAAGGATGTTTGCCACTAGGTTAATCGCGCGTTGTGTAACTCTAGCGGTGTGTGGTGCTAAGTGGATTGTGCGTGATTTATCGCTTTGTGGAGGGTGCTGCTGCCTCTACGAACTTGAGGAAAAGATTGCGCAGAATCTCACGTTTACTCAAGGTTCGCGCAAGAGCTTCCGATTGTTTGGCCAGAATGGTTAACAGACGACGTATGAAACGTCACGAAGACGTGGTAGCGTCACGAAGCAACTAAGGAGACAGAAATGGCAGGTTTCAGCAGCAGTAGAGTTAGCGCGAAGTGGGGTTCACGAAGCACGAGCAAGAAGAGTGCGTCCGCCAGTACGGCTCGTCGTCCTGCTCCGGGGTATTCGTCCTTCTGCAGTCAGATGGACAACAAGATTGCGTCATACAAGAAGTTGTGGTCACAGGCCACTGGTCCGGCCCGTGCTGCACGGCCGACGCCCTCGACGCTCAACTCGTTCGCCAAGTGGATCGAGAAGGGCGCGGTTGTACATAAGGTCAGTGCAGCTCAGGTGAAGCGATGGAGCAAGTCCACGCAGCAGGTTACCACGGCTGCGACATGCAAGAATGCACTCGGTCGTTGCTTTGGCAAGAGCACGATCAAGGCTGTCACAAAGGACAAAGCCGGTCAGTTCCTGGTTGCATGCTCGCCGGTCGCCAAGGGCAAGAGGTTCAGCTTTCCCCGTTAAAGTTGGTTTTCAACTTTGACTGACGAAAGCACCGCATTAGCGGTGTCTGGATTATGAATATTGACCCGCTCGATGCGGGGGTGAAGTGACGAACCACGCGGCGGTCTGGAGAAATCCGGACCGCCTTTTGCATGCGCCGAATTGGCTATGTCCATGTTGAGGGTGGTTGGTGTTGTGAAGTGGTTTTCAGGTGCGGGCAAGCTATTGCGCCCTGGTTGAACCCGTTCTATGGTTCAGAATCCGGATTGAGAATTGGGGTGAGTTGTTTTATGCGCTGCTGGGCGCGCGTGTTGTCTGGATGTTTTGCGAGGATGGTCCGGTATAGGTCAGCTGCCTCCTGCAATTTTCGTCTTTGCAGGAGGATTTCGGCAAATACTAGCTGCTTGGATGTGTCGTCGGGATCTGTGTTGATTGCTATGCGCATGGCGGATTCTGCGATCGCGTAGTTTTTGAGCATGTAGGCTGCTCGCGCGAGGACGTTGTTGGCGGCAGGGTCGTCTGGGTGGTCTAGCAGGATGGCGTTGGCAGCGTCTCTGGCGTGGTCGTATTGCTTTCTGGTGAGGAGGATTTCGGCGTTGATGATTTGGAGGCGTAGATTTTCGGGGGCGAGCTGGGTTGCACGTTTCAGGATTCGGTCTGCGTCGTCGAGACGATTTTGCTTGCGGTAGAGTGATGCAAGGTTTCCCAGCATGATGATGTCGTCTGGTCGGCGTTGGATGATGGTTGCAGCCAGCTTTGTAAGTCTTGGCCAGTCGGCAGTGGGGAGGAGGCGTTCAAATTCATCGATGAGGTTTTTGACGGATCCGGTGGCGCGATCGAGTTCGAGCATGAGCGGGTCTCGATGGTGGAACCACATGCCTTTGGGGAGGCTGGCTGCGAGGTTGAGGTGGTGTTGGGCGTCTGCGGTTTTGCCGAGGGCGTTGAGGGTGCGTCCGAGATGGTAATGGGCCTGGAAATCGCTTGGTCCCAGTGTAACTGCTCTGGTGAGGGACTGCAGTGCGTCGTTGTAGCGCTGCTGGATATACGCGATGCGACCGAGGCCGACATATCCAAGCCAGTCGTCTGGAGCGAGTTGTGTGTAGCGGGTGAGGTGGGTTCTGGCTTGATCGAGTTGGTTCGCGTTGATGTGCAGCTGTCCCAGGCGGGCGTGGGTGAGGGGGTAGTTTGGGTTGAGGGTTAGCGATCGGGTCAGTTTCTGGATGGCGGCGTCGGTTTGACCATTGAGCTGGAGGATGCATCCAAGGTAGTAGGGCAGGCGGAAATCGTCGGGATCGCTTGTTTCTGCCCGGGTGAATAGTTCTGCGGCGGATGTGTGGAATTCAAGGGACTCATAGATTTTCGCAAGCGTTGCAAGGTTATTGGACGTTGGGTCGGTCGCAGCCTTTGCAAGTGCGTCGTAGAGGGATTTGGCGACGATGGGTTCGAGGGTGCTGAGATTGTCGGGGACGGGCAAGTTCGCTGATTTGCTCCACTGGGTGATTGCGGCGTGGTCAAAGGTAGCGATGGGGCGTCCTTCAGGTGTGGTGGAGGGGACAGGAGCGGGTGGGGGCTGGATTTTGGTGGGGGCTTCTGGGATCGCCGATTCGAGGGGTGCTTGCGGCTTGCACGCGCAGTGCCACATCATGACACAACCCAGGAGCGTCAGGGTGAGTGGATACCTGGATGAACTGGTGGTGTGTGTCATGGCTGTGTGATCTTTTCGCGTGTCGGCATGGTGTATTGGGGTGCCTGGTTCTGATGGAGGATTAACCGCTGATTGACCGGGAGTTTTGTCCATGTTTCGGTTGTACGATCTTGCCATGTGACGGTCAACCGGTCGATGGTTTCTGATTGACCTAGTCCGATATGTAGGCGCGGGTCGTTGCTGGAGAGGTAGCCAGTGTGTGGGCGGACATCGCGGTGGTAGGTGGCGGCCGTGGTGGTGATAGCGACTTTTGCACCGATGGCGACGCGTGATCCGGAAGTGGGGCGTAGATCGATCTGGGTCCATGCCCCTTGATGGGGCGATTGGTTGCTGAGGAGCTGGGGTTTGGCGTTGTTGTTGGTGACGAGGAGGTCGAGGTCGCCGTCGTTGTCGTAGTCGGCTGTGAGGACGCTTCTTGATACGGCGATGGACTTCAGGGCGCGTCCGGCGGTTGTGGTTGCGTCGTAGAATCGTCCGTTGTCATCGCGGCGGATGTACTGGTTGGGCATGGCGTAGTCGTGGTTTTGGAGGAACGGTTCAGCCAGGTGATTGACGGCGCCGTTGGCAATGAACCCTTCGAGGATGCCGTCGTGGTCGGCGTCGAAGATGGCGATCCCGAATCCAGTGTAAGGGACCGCCCACCCTGCGAAACCCCAGGCGTGCGAGACATCTTCGAAAAATTCGCCGTCATTTCTGAGGCTGAGGTGAGGTTGGTCGCGGATGTTTGTGATGATGAGGTCTGGATCGCCATCGTTGTCGAGGTCTGATGCTGCAGTGCCCATGCCGGCGATGGCTATCCCTTCGCCACTGAGCGCTGCTCCGCGGATCATGGCTTCGTTCTGGAAGGTTCCGTTTTTCTGGTTGATCCAGAGGATGGCTGGGTTCTGGTCGTTCGCGACATAGATGTCGGTCCATCCGTCCTGGTTCAGATCTGAGCAGATAATCCCGAGTCCATTGCCCTTTGCGGACGCGACGCCGGAGGTTCGGGAAACGTCTTCAAACACGCCGGACCCACTGCCCCGCAACAGATAATCAGATGAGGGTGCGCGGTAATCACTGGGTCCGCAATAATCTCGAGTTCCGCGGGCATCGAAGCAGGTGGGTTCGCGGCTTGCTGACCAGTTGACGTAGTTGACGACGAAGAGGTCCAGTATGCCGTCCCGATCGAAATCGAGGAATGCTGCGGCTGTGGAGAACCCGTCCACCGCAGCGCCAGCCGCTTCGGAGACGTCTGAGAATGTCCCGTCGCCATTGTTTTTGAGCAAGACATTCGGTCCGATTCGGGTAATGTAGAGGTCGACGTTGCCATCGTTGTTGTAGTCAGCCGCAGCACATCCGATACCGTATCCTCCGATTCCAGTGTGAGATTCCTCGGTGACGTCGGTGAATGTCCCGCCCCCGTCATTGCGATAGAGCCTATTGGTGGAATTTGGACCGGGATTTTCGGGGTTCGCTGTCTGGAGCAAACTGTTCCCCGACTGGATCATGTAGAGGTCGATGCGGTTGTCGTTGTTGAAGTCGAGGAAGGCTGCCCCCGATCCGATAAGCTCGGGGAGCAGGAACTGCCCTGCTGCACCGTTGTGATGGCGGAATCGGATACCGGATTTTTCTGTGACGTCTGTGAAGCGTGGGCGAGCAGGTTCTTCTGCCGGTGTGGTGGGTTGGTGGGATGGGATGGTGTTGGATGATTGTGTTGCGTCGGCTGATGGGCGCAAACGACTGATGCTCGCAGTGACGACGACTGCGAGAAGAAAGCATCCTGTAATGATCGCGTGGTTTCGGTTCATGACTTAAGTAAACACCACCTTCCGACGGGGTGATCGAAAGGTGGCGTATTATGTCACGAAAGGACGTTCTCAGCCAACCGTCCGGTGCTGAGATTTTCCCACAAAGCACGGTCAGCTACCAGCATGTTGCTTATTGTCGCGGCTGTTCCCCCTGCCTCGAGCGAACTTCCAGCACCTGATCGTCGGGATCTGGGAGAGGCGACGCGCCGCACGGGTTGGGTGAGCATAGAACACCATCGCCCAGGTATACGCTGCCTGGGAACGTGTCGCAGAGGCTTTCGACCATGAGGATGCACGAACCGTCGATACAGCATCCACCACCGTTGCATGGTGCAGCACATGGGAACTGAGCACCTGAGAATGCATCGAGAACCGCTGTGATGTCAAAAACATTGATGATTCCGTCCGGGATACATCCGGCGAGGTCGAGGTTGGCCAGTGGACAGTCTGGTATGATGAAATGCTCGAAACTGTCGAATTCACATGTGATGTCAAAAATGTCCACAGAACCGTCGTTGTTGACATCTCCCCAGGCGGCAGTGGGAGCCTCTCCGGTGTCTGTGAGCGTATCATCCCCACAGTCGGTTGCGACACGATACACGGTTGGTACCAGTGTGGTGGAGGGGACAATGTCCTGGTTGATAATTTCAATGGTTCCCCAGTCCACCGGTGACTGGAATACCGGGGTGTCAACCAGCAATCCATTCTCATCGATGTATTTGAAGAGGCATGGGAAGTTGGGAGAAGTTAAGACCAGTGCAACAGGGTGTGTAGAACCGACGGGCTGCGGCGTCACTTCGATGGCACGCGAGCCGGTTCCGACGACGACTGGCGGAAGTGTGTTGATGAAGTAGTCGACACTCCCGTCCGGGTTGCAGATGTCATCGGTGCAGGTATCCCCATCGCCGATGGGCGTGAGTATTCCATTGATGGGATTGCAGCATGAATCGGCGGGGGGATCTCCACAGAATTTGCACACGCCGTCGGATGGGTCGCAAGATTGATCGGTCGGGCAGCTCACCGGATCAAAAACACACGTCCCGCTGCTGCACACATTGGTCGTGCAGAGCAGCGCATCATCGCAATCAGCGTTTACCACACACTCCGCGCATGTATCGGTGTTATCATCGCAGAAGGGCAGGAGCGGATCGGTGCAGGGATCGGTGCCCGGCTGACAATCGGAGACGGCGTCGCATGTCTCTACGCCATCGCAGAACAGGCCATTGTCGCAGTTTGCGTCGTTCGGCGTGTTCGTACAGGTGTCGCCGATTTCGTCGCAAGTATCATCGGTGCATGTGATGCCGT